>JAFAEH010000182.1 GCA_023424135.1 Actinomycetes bacterium
GTCATGCCGCGCTCCGGGGGGTTCTCGACCGTCGACGTCGGCCAGATGCACGAGGGCACGTGGCTGCTGCTCGACGCGCTGATGTTCGTCGGTGGCGGGTCCGCGTCGACCGCGGGCGGCATCAAGGTCACGACGCTCGCGGTGATGCTGCTCGCGATCGTCGCCGAGGGGCGTGGCGACCGGGACGTCGAGGCGTTCGGCCGGCGCATCCCGCGCGAGACGCTGCAGGTCGCCATCGCCGTCGGCTTCGTCTCGGCGACGATCGTGCTGACCGCGTCGCTGCTGCTGCTGGCGATGACGGGCCTGACGCTCGACCGCGTGCTGTTCGAGGTGATCTCGGCGTTCGCGACCGCCGGGCTGTCCACGGGGATCACGCCCGACCTCCCGACACCGGCGAAGTACGTGCTCGTCGTGCTCATGTTCATCGGCCGGACCGGCACGATGACGCTTGCGGCGGCCCTCGCGCTGCGCAACCGTCGTCGTGTGATCCGCTACCCGGAGGAGAGGCCCATCATTGGCTGACAGCCTGCGTGCGGGCGGCGGCGAGCCGCGCACGGCGCCCCGCACCCCCAAGAAGGACTCCGGTGTGCTCGTCATCGGGCTCGGACGGTTCGGCTCGGCGATAGCCGCGACGCTCGACCGGCTCGGGCAGGACGTCCTCGCCGTCGAGCGCAACCCCGAGCTCGTCGCCCAGTGGTCCGGCCGCATCCCGCTGGTCGAGGCCGACGCGGTCAACCCCGACGCGCTCGAGCAGCTCGGTGCACGCGAGTTCCCCGTGGCCGTCGTCGGCGTCGGGTCCTACCTCGAGGCGTCCGTGCTCATCACCGGGAACCTCGTCGACATCGGCGTCCCGCAGATCTGGGCGAAGGCGATCAGCTCCGAGCACGCGCGCATCCTGCAGCGCATCGGCGCGCACCGCGTGATCCTCCCCGAGGCCGACGCCGGCGCCCGCGTCGCGCACCTGGTCAGCGGCAAGATGCTCGACTACATCGAGGTCGAGGACGGGTTCACGGTCGTCAAGATGCGCCCACCCAAGGAGACGCAGGGCTTCACGCTCGCGCAGTCGAAGGTGCGCGAGCGGTACGGGGTGACGATCATCGGGGTGAAGTCCCCGGGCATCGACTTCCAGTACGCAACGCCCGAGACGCGCATCTCGGCGAACGACCTCGTCATCGTCGGCGGCCACGCCGAGCTGCTCGAACGTTTCGCGTCGCGTCCCTGACCCGACGTCCGTGATCCGTCGAACCGTGGAGGTGCCGCATGGCCAAGGCCCTGAAGGACGCGAAGCGCAGCAAGAAGGACCGGAAGAAGCCCGACGACAAGGCACGCACGAAGGCCGACGGGAAGCCCGGTCGGAAGGCGGACGGGAAGGCCCGCAAGAAGGCGGACAAGGCGACGAGGAAGTCGCTCGAGAAGGCCGCCCAGGCGCAGGTCGCCGCCGACGCGAGCGTCGCCGCGCGACGCGACGCCGCGATCGAGCTGCTGCGCGTGCGGCCCGGGTTCCGCCTGTCCGACCTCGACGCCGCGTCGACCCCCGGCTTCGAGGGCTCGCGCAAGGACGGTGAGCGTGCGCTCGCCGCGATCGGTGAGCAGCTGTCCGACCTGCAGGAGCGTCTCTTCGCGCACGGCCGCACCGGCGGCGACCGGTCCGTCCTGCTCGTGCTGCAGGGCCTCGACACGGCCGGCAAGGGCGGGATCGTGCGGCACGTCCTCGGGCTCGTCGACCCGCAGGGTGTCGCGCTGCGCTCGTTCGGCGTCCCCACACCCGAGGAACGCCGCCACCACTACCTGTGGCGCATCCGGCGCGCGCTGCCGCCCGCCGGGCGGATCGGCGTCTTCGACCGGTCGCACTACGAGGACGTGCTCGTCGTGCGCGTCGACGAGCTCGTCGCGCCCGACGTGTGGGGCAAGCGGTACGACGAGATCAACGCGTTCGAGGCGAAGGTGGCCGCCGCCGGGACGACCGTCGTCAAGGTCGCGCTGTGGGTGTCCGCCGACGAGCAGTACGCGCGGCTGCACGAGCGGCTGACCCGCCCCGACAAGCACTGGAAGTACAACCCGTCGGACGTCGACGTGCGCACCCGGCGTCCGCTGTACGAGGCGGCCTACCAGGACGTGCTGGACCGCACGAGCACCGAGGTCGCGCCGTGGTACGTCGTCCCGGCCGACAACAAGTGGTACGCACGGCTCGCCGTCAGCGCGCTGCTGCACCGCGCCCTGAGCGACCTGGACCTCGGGTGGCCCACGGCGGACTACGACGTCGAGGCCGAGCTCGCACGCCTCGAGGCGACCCGCTGACGCGTCACGACGCCTCGGGTGAGCGCCGCTGACGCGGCAGGACCCCGTGGGGCAGCACGCCCGGCGAGAGCATCTCGTGTGCCAGCGCGTCGGGCGGTGCCGCGTCCCAGGGCAGGGCACCGGGCCGCACCGAGGTCTCCTGCGGGCCCACCGTCGGGGGCACCCCGCGGACCGTGCCCGGCCACGGGGAGTCGCGGCGCGCGTCACGCCCGGCCAGCGGGCCGCGCCGGGGCGTGGGCACGACCGTGCGGGTGC
>JAFAEH010000204.1 GCA_023424135.1 Actinomycetes bacterium
GGGCACCGCGACGGCGGGCGCCGCGACGGGCACCGCGGCAGCGGCCGCGGGGCCGGTGACGAGGCCGACGACGAGCCAGCCGAGGAGCCCGCCAAGGACGGCGGACGCGGGACGGGACGAGGACAACGCACGACCTCCGGATCGAACGGGAACGACACACCCACCCGGGCGCGAGAGAGCAATCCGATCGCCCCCTCGCGCTCCACGGCCCCACACCCAGCACGCGAGAGAGCAATCCGATCGCCCCCTCACGCCCCACGGCCCCACACCCAGCACGCGAGAGAGCAATCCGATCGCCCCCTCACGCGCTCCAGGTGCCACATCCGCGGGCGACAGAGCGATCGGATCGCCCCCTCACGCGCTCCGCGGGCGTGAGGGGGCGACCCGGTCCCGGGTCAGTCGACCGGGAAGAGGCTGACCGTGACCGTGCCGGTGTACGTGCCGGGGCGCGAGTCCACCGGGACGTCGAGGCGCAGGTCGGCGCTCAGCTGCGTGGTGCCGGTCCGCCCGGCGGCGTCGGCCGTCGCGAGCGCCGCCGGGGCGCCCAGGCCGGTGCCGCCGTCGAGCGTCCCGGCGACCGCCTCACCGGCCACCAGGCCGTCCCGCGACGTCAGCACGACGGGCGACCAGCCGAGGTACCCGGCGCGCAGCCGCGCACCGTCGCCGACGAGGTCCGTGGCCTGCCCGGACACCGACCAGCCGCCGAGGTCACCGCTGCGCGAGTCGGTCACCGCGACCGTCGGCAGGGCGGCGGCCAGCCGCAGGCGGTCGCCCAGGTTCTCGGCGTCGCCGAGCGCGACGGCGTCGGCCGCGACGCTCAGCGCGAGCGAGCCCGCGGGGGCCTGCTCGGGCAGCGTCGCCGACACCTCGATGCCGCCCTCACCGGCGGACGGGACGTAGTCCCACAGGTCGCCGAGCAGGACGTTCGCGAGGTCGGTGTTGTCGAGGTAGGCACCGCGCACGGGGTCCGTCCCGGTGGCCAGGGCCTCGATCGCGTCGGCACCCGCACCCTTGGCGTACACGGGGACGAGCTGGTTGGTGTGGTTGCCGGAGTGCCACGTGTGACCGGCGATCGCACCCTCGCCGCCGGGGACCAGGCTCGTCCACGTCGGGTCGGCGCCCGCACCGGCGAGGTACCCCGTCTCGTGGTCCGCGGTGACGACGACGAGCGTCTCGTCCCACGAGCTGTGCTGCTCGACCCACGTGACGGCGGCCTCGACGGAGCGGTTGAAGTCGACGGTCTCCTCGATGGAGGTGACCTGGTCGTTGGCGTGGCCGGACCAGTCGATCGCACCGCTCTCGATCATGACGAAGAACCCGTCGTCGTCCTGGCCGAGCACGTTGAGCGCACCCGTCGTCAGGGTCGGCAGGTCGGGGACGTCGTTGAGCGGCGCCTCGAACGGCTGCGTGGCACCCGCGAGCGACGCGCGGCCCTGCTGGAACGTCGAGCCGACCTGCACGGCGCCGAAGACCCGCTCGGGTAGGTCGGAGCCTGCGGCGAGCGCCTCGAACTGCGCCTTGTCCTCGAGGAACGTGAACCCGGTCTGACCGTCGACGAGGCGCTGCCAGTCACCCTGGGAGACGTACCCGTAGGACGGCGTCGTCAGCAGCGTGTGCGAGTCGTCGTAGTACGGGTGCCCGGCGCCGATGACGACGTCGAGGTAGTCGGCCTCGATGTACTCGTGCGTGACACCGGCGAGGTCGTTGCGGTTCGCGTTGTGCGCGGCGTACCCGGCGGGCGTCGCGTGGCTGAACGGCACGGACGTGACGATGCCGGTGGCCTTGCCGAGCGCGTCGGCCCGCTGCGTGAGGTTCTCCAGGACGGTCCCGTCGGGAGCGATGCCGAGCGCGCCGTTGGCCGTCTTGGTGCCCGTGGCCAGGGCCGTCGCGGCGGCGGCGGAGTCGGTCGCACCCGACGCGATCCAGTCGAAGTCGCCCCATGCCGCGGCCGGGTCGTAGGCGGCGCGGCCCGACGTGGAGAAGTTCGTCTGGCCGACCTCGACGGGGAACTGCTGGTACACCTGCGACGGCGTGCCGGGCACGTGCTCGACCGCACCGGACGACGGGTTGACGACGACCTGGTGGTAGGTCGTGCCGAACTGGTACGCGCTGGCCAGGTCGACCGTGTTGTAGCCCATGCCGTCACCGATGAGCACGATGACGTTCTTCGGGGCGCCGGCGGGTGCGCCGGGGGCCGCGACCGCGACGGCGGCGGGCGCGAGGACGAGGGCGGACGCGGTGAGCGCCGTGGTGGCGGCTCTCGCGCGGCGGGCAGGGGTGCTGCGTCGCATGACAGGTCCTTGTCGGATCGTCGGCCGGGCGTGTCCCGGCCGCGGCCCGACGCTCCCCGCCGCGGTCGACGCCCGGGTGACGGGAGAATGACCGATGCGTCACCCGTGGGCGAAAGATCCGTTCACCCGTCGAGGACGTGCCGCAGGTACCGGTCCGGGGCACCGAGGAACGCGCGCCACGACGTCACCAGGTCCAGGTCCTCCCACGCCGTCTCGCGCAGCCCCCACTCCCCGACCTCGAGGACCGTCGCACCCGGCAGCGCCGCGAGCAGCGGCGAGTGGGTCGACAGGATCACCTGCGAGTCGTGCCGCACCAGGTCGTGCAGGTGCGCGAGGAGCGCGAGGCACCCGGTGAACGACAGCGCGGACTCCGGCTCGTCGAGCACGTACAGGCCGGGTCGCATCATGCGGTCACCGATGAGCTCGAGGAACGACTCGCCGTGCGACATCGCGTGGAACTGCGGGTCACCGCCGCCCGGGTTGTCGTCGAGGTACGTGTAGAACCCGTGCATCGTCTCGGCCCGCAGGAAGAACCCGCGCCGTGAGGCGCCCGCGCCCCGGACCAGGCGGATGTCGTGCGCGAACCCGGACTCCGTGGGCCGTGTGCGGTGCCGCGACCCGGTCGAGCCGCCCTCCGGGGCCATGCCGAACACCGTCGCGATCCCCTCGACGAGCGTCGACTTGCCCGCCCCGTTGTCACCCACCAGCACCGTTGCGGCACCCAGGTCCCACCCGTGCTCCAGGACGTGCCGCACCGCCGGGACGCGCAGGTGCCAGTCCCCGCCGCGCTCACCGTCGAGCCTCGGGTCACCCGCCTCGACCCGACGCACGGGCAGGGTGCTCCACGGACCCGGACGCGCCACCATGCCCCCAGCCCACCACGTCCCCCCGACAACCGTCGCCCACCCGGGCGCGTCCGGGGGCGGCGCGTTCCTCGGCTAGACTCCTTCCCGCAGCGCGCCCGCCCAGCGGGTGAGCCGCGGCCTGGAGGATTCGCCTAGTGGCCTATGGCGCACGCTTGGAAAGCGTGTTGGGTTAACGCCCTCGGGGGTTCGAATCCCCCATCCTCCGCCCTCGAAGGCCCCGCCCGGACGACGCCGGGACGGGGCCTTCGCCGTGGACTGGTGCGGGATCCGCCACCTACGGCCGCGGCTCGGGGCGATGACCCCGCAGTTCGGACAACCCTGGATCCACCACGGCGCCGAGACCATCAGCCCCTCCGACCGCCCGCCCGCCTCGACACGAACGCCCGACAGGCCCGACAGGCCCGTCACCGCGCGGACACGGGTCGCCGGTGGTGTGCGCGCCACCGCGTCCCGTGGCGCTGGACGACGCCGAGGGGACTCGAGATCGATGAGGTTGCCTGGTCGCTCCTGGTCAGCGGGGCCCTCGACCCGAAGACCGAGCCCGCCGTCACCTGGCGCGCGTCACTCCCCACAGGATCGACGACGAGCCCCTAAGCTGGGCGTGGTGGTGCAGCCACCGTCTGCCGCCGACCAGGGACGGCCGGGAGTGATGTTGGCGACGGGTTCTAGCCTGCCTGCTGGACCGCCTAGGTACGAGGATCCAGCAGTACGCGAAGGAGAAGAGTGAGCAGTTCCGAGGTTGGCTTCACGTTCGTCGACCTGTTCGCGGGGATCGGAGGCTTCGCCGTCGCGATGAAGGGCCTTGGTGGCGAGTGTGTCGGGTCCGTCGAGATCGACAGCCGGGCGGCAGCGGTCTACGCGCTCAACCACGGCACGAGCCCTCTCGGCGACATCACCAAGATGGCGAACGATGATCACGTCGACTTCGGTGAGCACACGGTCCTGACGGCAGGCTTTCCATGCCAACCGTTCTCCAAGTCCGGCGCTCAGAGGGGCATGGACGAAGCTCGGGGAACGCTCTTCTGGAACATCCTCAAGGTCGTCGAGGCACGCCGCCCTCCCGTCCTGCTGCTCGAGAACGTCAGAAACCTGGCCGGTCCGAGGCACCGCCTGGAATGGGATGTCATCGTCAGGTCGCTGCGCGAGGTCGGCTATCACGTCTCCTCCCGGCCGGCTGTCTTCTCGCCTCATCTCCTTCCCGCTGAGATGGGCGGCAAGCCCCAGATCCGCGAGCGTGTCTTCATCACCGCGACGTACTGGCCCGAGCGGAGCTGGGACGACCCCGACCCGGCAGTCCAGAACCGCATGGTGCGCACCGAACCTTGGGACCTCGAACGTGACCTGCCGCTGGACTCCCGTCGGTGCATCCCCGGCTGTGAGCTGTCCGCCGACGAGCGGCAGTGGATCGCCGCCTGGGAAGATTTCCGCGAGCTCGTGGTCGCGCGGCTGATGCATGCCTCGTCGACCCGCCTGCTCGACGAGGTGAGACTCCCGGGATTCCCGATCTGGGTCGACTCCTGGGTCGACGTGACTGCGCTCGAGATCCCGGAAGGGACGCCTCGCTGGAAGGAGATCTTCCTTCGCAAGAACGCGGCCTTCTACACACAACATCGATCGGTCCTCGACCCGTGGCTCGAGGCGCACCGAGTCCTGTCGTTCCCGCCTTCTCGCCGCAAGTTCGAGTGGCAGGCGCAGCAGGAGACATCTCTGTGGAACTGTGCGATCCAGCTTCGCCCCTCGGGCATCCGGGCGAAGCGGATGACTCATCTGCCGGCGCTGGTCGCGATGGCTCAGACACCGATCCTCGGACCGAGGCGGCGGCGCTTGTCAGTCGCCGAGGCTGCCGCGCTGCAAGGCCTCCCTCCCGACTTCACCTTCGGGGGCCAGCCGGACGCCGCCTCGTACAAGCAGCTGGGCAACGGCGTGAACGTCGGGGTGGTGCAGCACGTGCTGCGTCAGCACGTGCTGCGCGACGAAGCGCGGATCCAGGAGATCGCGCCCGGCCTCACGGCTGCCCTGGGCCGCACCACCGCGCTGGCGTCCGAGCGGGAAGCCGCCCTGGTGTGAGTGGAGCGGGTTCGAGATGAGGTACGAGAGCGCTCGTTCGAAGGCCGAGGCCGTCGCGCGCATGTACTTACTGGGCAACCGCGCGGTCGAACCTCTTGGCCCGGGCAGCAAGGAGAAGAAGTCAGCACTCGTTGCACTCGGGCGATTCATCCGCGTTGATCTTGAGTCGGTGCCTGGCAAGCACGAGTGTGGCCGCGTGATCGCGGAGACCTTGGGTGTCCCGTGGGACGACAGTTGTGTCTCTGCGGGGGACACGATCACGCTCATCGGTCTGAATCGTCTGGTCGACGGCGCTGTCCAGGCGCACGTGGAGTGTGGCAACGGCCCGGTACGTTCGCTCATACGGGAGCTCGCCAGCGTGAACCCTGCACCGCGCTGGGATGAACGGGAGGATGACGACGTGGCAGCAGACTTCAGCGAGGTCGAGCAGAACATCGCGGAGGCCATCGCGGAGCTCGCCTCCGACGGCGCGACACCGCTGAAGGTCGACATCTCGCGACTTCCGCCGGACCGCACGACGATCTCGCTCGATGACGGGAGCTGGCGGACGCCGCTTGCCGCGATCCAGGGCTGGCTCTATCTACCCGCGTCGATCGACGAGACGGATGGCCAGACGTTCGACCGTTCGCTCGGCCAGTTGCTCGGGATCGAAGGCACCTCCGAGACGCCCCCGTCCGAGCTCTTCGAACGGCTCCAGGAGCGACTCGAGAGGGCAACCGCGCACCGACGGGCCTTCCTCGACGCGATCGAGACCGATGCCGAGGGCCAGGCCACGCTCGAGTCGGCCTCGGTCGCGTGGGAGGCCGCGTGGGAGGAGATCGACGAGAGCGAAGAGGCCGAGACCGGCGGCCCGATCGCGGCGAAGGCAACGACATGGCCGATCGCCCAGTTCCGGCAGTACGCGATGGACGGCGAGATGGATCTGAGCCCGTCCTACCAACGCGCTGACGTGTGGCCGACCGCAGACGCACAGCTGCTGATCGAGTCGGTGCTGCGTGGTATCCCGCTCCCTTCCGTGATCCTCCTTCAGCGGAACACGAGCGACGGAGACCGTTACGAGATCGTCGACGGCAAGCAGAGGCTCACCTCGCTGCTGCGCTTCACCGCTGCGCACCCTCGCGCGCGCGCCACGGTTCGGGCCAAGGCCGCTGCATGGGGCGAGGACCCCGATGAGCTGGTGAATCTCTTCGCGACCGACTACCCGCGGTTCAAGAAGATGTGGCGTAAGCACGAGGCGACGACGCTCAGCGCCAGGCAGGAGAAGGAGCTCTACTTCCCCTTCGCGCTGCGCTCGACCAAGAACGCGCCTGCACTCAGCGGCGATCTCGACCAGCTCCGGGGCCGGTACTACTCCGACATCAGGTCCTTGGCGATCCAGGTGGGCAACGCGAAGAGGAAGATCCGAGCGCTGTTCGAGGAAGTCTCGGACTACCAGGTGCCCGTGATTCTCTACTTCGAGGCTACGAGTCGCCAGATCCACGAGGTCTTCAGCCTCTACAACAAGCAGGGCAAGCATCTGAACGCCGAAGAGATCCGGAACGCGGCGTTCCACGAGCTCGACTTCATGCGCGCGTTGCTCGCCACCGCGGGCGACACGGACGGGATCGATCGCGTCGCGCCGTTCCTGGCGCCCGTGTGGGACGACGTATCCTCCACAGGCCGAGCGCTTGCCGCCGCTCCTTACTCAATGCCTGACGCGGGCTACAAGCGAACCAAGGCGTTGTCGTGGGTTGCCGCAGCACTGCTGATGGAGGACGAGAACGCATCGACCCGGTCGACCACCGCGCACGTCAACAACCTGCTCAAGAGGATCGTGGCCCACGGGGACGACCCGCTTCGCAACCAGCACGCCGTCACGCAGGCGATGCACCTGCTCGACGCTGCGATGGATGCCCATCAGGGCGCCCCGCCGCAGATCTGGGCGCCGAGGTTTCGGGGCACGCAGGCGCGATGGCAGGAACTCCAGCTCGTCGCTTCGCTCGTCGCGCTGGCCGCCGCGAGCACTCAGCTCGGTGACGGGCTCGCCGACCAGATCGACGAGCGTGCCGACGAGCTCCGCTCTGCCTCAGATCGCTGGGCGCGCCCGAAGAAGTCTCAGTCGAGAGAGCAGTGGCAGTTCATCGGGGGAGTCGTACGGGAGCTGCTCGATGTGCTCCAGGTGAGCGCAGCGGCGGCCGACGCTGAGCTTCGCTCCCGGTTCGGGACGTCTGGCCTTCAGTCGCTCGTCTCGCTCCCTCAGCTTCCGGAGTGGCCCGATCGATGACGGTCGGCGGTCACGAGGTCATCCACCTGACAACGCCGTCGACCGGTTGGTTGGCCGACTACGAGCAGGCGCTCGCGTCGACGGGTCTCTCCGAGACCAGCCGACGCGTGGTGCTCGAAGACTCGCGATTCATCGCGGACCACGCGGCCCTCGACGTGAAAGACCCGCGATGGGGTGCGCCACGCGTGCGCACCGGCGTCGTGATGGGTGCCGTCCAGTCCGGCAAGACCGCGTCGATGATCGGTGTAGTTGCGCGAAGCCTCGACAACGGCGTGAACGTCGTCGTCGTCCTTGCAGGTACGCAGGTGTCTCTGTGGCACCAGAGCATGAGCAGGATCCAGTCACAGCTCGACGGCGGCGCGAATCCGATGCTGCGGCGAGTCTTCTTGCCCAATCCCGACGACGTGATCGGGTCGCGGCGAGCTGGTCCGGCCGAGGCCTACGGCATCACGGCGAGGCTGGCCGCCCGAGCGCTCCAGCGTGGGCGACCGATCATCTTCGTGGCGATGAAGCAGGTCGATCACCTGCTGCACCTCGGGCAGGTGCTGCACAACATCGTCTTTCCTGCGGCCGCAGAGGCGGGCGTTCAGGCGCGCCTGCTCGTCGTCGATGACGAGGCGGACGACTCCTCGGTCGCGGATGACGGGTTCCAGTGGGGCAGCCCCGAGCTGGACGTCTACAAGCAGATCCCCCGACGGATCGTCGACCTGTGGGAGGACAGGAGTCGGCCCGGTCGTACCGTCTCCGACCACGTCTTCTCCACGTACATCGCCTACACCGCGACACCGCAGGCCAACTTCTTGCAGGACCCGGAGAACCCTCTCGCTCCGCGGGACTTCGTGGCGTCCCTGAGGACGCCGGGACCGTCCGGCACCCTCAGCCCTCGCATGCTCACCTACCGCGTACCTGAAGGCATCAGAGGTTGGTACACCGGCGCGGACGTCTTCTACGGCGAGCTCGCCGCGACGCTCTGTCTCGCGGATGGCTCCACCGGTCAGGGTGACGACACACCCACGACCGATGTCGACGACGACGAGCGGATCGGTGAGGCGGACGCGACCTCTCACCAGATCGGGGAGATCATCGAGGCAGTCCGTGCGTACCTGCTTGCGGCCGCGATCCGGTTGAGCAGGACTCCAGGACGCCTCGGGCCAGCGTCGGCCGGTGACTCCACCTTCGCGTCCTCCGAGGACGTCGAGCGCAGCGTCGCACCCGTCTCCTCGATGCTGATCCATCCGTCTTCCGCGATGGAGTCGCAGTTCGAGGTGGCGGACGCGCTTCGCGAGTGGTGGAACGGCGATGCGCGTCAGCCCGGTGCCGGGGTGCTTGCCGACATCGAGAGCGACGAACAGGCGTGGATCGCCTGGGTCGCGAGCTACAGGGCGTCCAGCGACGCGGTCCTCGCCGCTCATCGCGGCCCTGCCGGTGTGCCAGACGACCGCTCGGTGCCGGAGTGGGTCGTGCTCCGACGGCTCGTCGTGGAAGAGATCGTGCCCGGGACGTCGGTCGCCGTCGTGAACAGCGACCCGAACGCCGACGAGCGTCCGTCCTTCAGTCCCTGGCACGACGGGGACGGTTGGCACGCGCCCCGCAATCACTCGACGATCTTCGTCTCGGGCAACGTGATGTCTCGTGGGCTCACCCTTGAAGGGCTGCTGACCACCATGTTCACGCGCCGGTCGTCGGCACCTTTGGCTGATACGCAGATGCAGATGCAACGTTGGTTCGGCTACCGTGGCGCCTACATCGACCTGTGTCGTGTCTTGCTCTCGGCCGAGCAGCTCCAGCTGTTCACACGCTACGCGGATGCGGACCACGCACTGAGGACACAGGTCCTGGCGACGATGGCGTCGTCGGAAGCTCTCCCGGACTTCACCGTCCTGCAAGGCCATTCGTTCCTGGCGACGGGCAAGGTGGCTGGCCTCGTGGGACGACAGCTCCGACCTGGCTCGCGGCCGTTCGTCCGTCATCTCAGCCCCGAGGGCGAGTACGACGCCAACCTCGAGGTCGTGTGCAACCACTTCGCGGCCGCCGAGCGGTCGGGAATCCTGGTGAAGGACCCGCGCGGGCTCCTCGCGCTCGATGAGCTCTCGCTGCTCGACTGTGCCGACCTCCTCGACCGGATGCGCTACACGGACCACGGGCGGGTACAGCTCGAGTCGGACCGCTGGCGAGCGCTGGAGCGACAGGCCGCCATCGACGCGGGGGATCCGGAGTTTCCGCTCTACCGTGCGCCTGCCGTGACGGATCCCGGTCTGGACCTTGGAAGCCGCTCACCGTTCACCATCGCGGCCTACCTACGCTTCTGGTCCGCATGCCTCGACCGGGAGGTGCGCGGCCTGTTCACGGACGACTCCCCGCCCCAACGGTGGTCACTGCTGAGCCGCGACGCGAAGCGGCTCAACCAGCCACGTTTCCGCGTCGGTGTCCGGTTCGGTGCGGGTCCGCCTCTCGCCGTCGGTCCGTTCGCCGACCTCGGCAAGGAGATCGGGCTGGAGATCAGGCCCATGGCGCGGCAGACGACCGCTGACGGCCTCGCTGCGGACTGGGGTTCCCGCAAGGCGACAGGGAGCGGGTACATCGGTGATGACGTCTTCGACACCTCGCTTCTGGGAACGTCAGTTCCGGTGCACCCTGACGGCACCAGAGCTGAGGGGGCACCCGGGCTTGTCCTCTTCCACCTGGTCGATCGCGCCGACATCGGCGCGATCGCCGTCGGCCTCAGCATCCCGCGCGGCGGTCCTGACCATGTAGAAGCTGTGAGCACGGCCCGTCGGAGGGGAGCGCGAACCCGTGGAAAGTGATGTCACCACTTTCGAGACGCTCCGGAGCGAGCTGAAGGCCGCTGCCCGGGCGCCATCTGCCCGAGAGCGCCGCATCACATGGGTCGGGGGCGAACGCCGGCTGGCGTTCGCGCGGGACGCTACGGGTCGGCTCGAGGTGTTCCTCCTCGGAGAGCCCCTCAGCCCTCGCGAACGCACCGTTCAGGAGCGGCTGCTACACGACACGTGGCATACAGCGGGTGGGATGCATCTCGCCGCCAACCGGCTCAAGCTGCCCGACGACGACCACTACGACGCCATCGCGGCCACGATCCTTCTTGAGCTCCTCGACAAGGGGTACGAGCGCGACGCCGTCGAAGCGTTCCGACGCACGGAGCCGCTGATCACCTTGGCTCTCGAACCGACTCGGGCTGAGAACGCTGCACTGACCGGATTGGTCGGCGAGCTCCAGGCTCTCGCCTCGATGATTCGGCTTGGACCAGGATCGCCCGAGTCGTTCCTCGATGCCTGGCAAGGCTGGACTAGGTCGAGCCGCGACTTCCAGCTCGGCTCCGTGGGTATCGAGGTGAAGACATCCACGACGAGCGCGAGCCGTCACCACATCCAGGGCTGGTACCAGGTGGAGCGCGGGGTCGCTGCCGACGGGGTTGTCGAGACCGGCCTCTACCTGCTCTCCATTGGGATCCGGTGGCTTCCGATGGACGGCCCAGGGACGACCATCGAGGCACTCGTGAAGGAAGTCGTCGGTGCTCTGCCAGCACACCGACGACAGGGCTTTCTCGATGCGGTGCGGGGGTACTGCGCCCTCAGCCTTGCCATTGACGAGAACGGAGCGGCCGGGCAGACGTCGCTCCGTCGGCCGTTCATCTCGACCTACGAGCGCATGTACGACCTGCAGGACGATCGGATCCGACTCCCGCAGTCCGACGACTTCGCGTCCTTCACCAACCTCGTCTCCGACTCGGTGACCTTCGAGATCGAGCTGCCAGAGCGTGTGCGTGGCGATCGCAACCCCGTCGTCGGGCTCGCTGCCGGGCTCTCGACTGTGCTGGCGATCTCACGCTAGCCGGGTGAACGACGCCCGCGCTCCGGTGCGAAGTGGTTGCATCGTGCCTGAGAGCCAGCACGTTCAGGGAGGCCTGCCACATCACCGGGTTCAACGTTCCCCCCCATCCGGGTCCGTCGACCCCAGCAATCTCACGCCGCATGTCGACAGCCCGTCGTCGGGACACGAAACCAGAGCTCCTGCTCCGACGCGAGCTGCACAGACGGGGCCGCCGGTTCCGCGTCGTCATGCGAGTGCCGGGCAACAACAGGCGCACGATCGACATCGCGTTCACTCGCCGCAAGCTCGCTGTCTTCGTCGACGGCTGCTTCTGGCACGGGTGCACCACGCATGGGACCCGACCTGCGGCCAACCGAGACTGGTGGACGCAGAAGCTCGCCGCGAACCGGCTTCGCGACGACGACACGGATCAGCTCCTAGCGTCTGCGGGCTGGACCGTCCTGCGGCTCTGGGAGCACGTCGAGGTTGGGGAAGCCGCTGATCTCGTCGAAGCGGCACTCGCTCGCCTCGACCGGTCTACAGGTCCTCCGGCTCCGCGTTCTGCAGCCTTCGGGCGCGGGCGGCGTGGAGCCACCGGCGACGAGTCTCACGGGGTCGGGCACTTCGCACTCCAGTGCCAGGGCTTTGACTCCGGAACCGTACGCGCGGTTGCAGATCCGGTTCCAGACAGAGCTCCGGCCCGACGTCCGCTGCCGGTTCAGCGACCACCCCACACTCGACGAGCGAGGGAAGCGGCAGGCTAGGCGGGCCGCGAGGTCGCCGTGCCAGGAGATGCCCGGAGCGAGCTCGGGCTGGTGCCGCGAGCACGCGCTTCGCGTGGTGCTCGCGGTGAGCGCTCGGGGGCAGCCGCACCTTCGGTGCCGCGCCTGTGGATGATGGTGCGCATGGACCACCAGTACGTACCGCCAACGGCGCCTGTCCTGCACGGCGACGAGGAACTGGTCGGGCTGGACGGGGCGACCGTTCGCGACTTCTGGTCCTGGGGCATGTCGGACCTTCGGACGAACACCCTCCGGGGTGTGCTCGCCGAGTTCATCGTGACGCGCGCCGTGGGTTCCGGCTCGGTCCGTCGTGTCGAGTGGGACTCGTACGACATCGTCACCCCGAGCGGTGTTCGAGTGGAGGTGAAGGCCGCCGCATACCTGCAGGGCTGGTCTCAGCCGCGCCTCTCTCGGATCGTGTTCTCGGGGCTGAGCGCGAGGAAGCTCGACGAGACCGTGAACGCCTACTCCGGCGACCGGGACTACAACGCGGACGCCTACTGCTTCGCGGTCCACACAGCCACGAGTCACGACGCGTTCGACGTGCTCGACACCTCGCAGTGGCGCTTCTACGTCGCGACCCGCGCCGCCGTGGCAGCGACCGGTGCGCGCAGCCTTGGTCTCGCGACGGTGGAGCGGATCGCCACGGGCCCGTGGCTCGTCGACGAGCTGGCCGCAGCGATACAGGCTGCAGGCCACGACACCTGAGCACGGTGTTCCCCGCGTATGTGCCCCCTGGACACGGTCCCGGAGTGGGGGTGTCGTGGACAAGACACACGCGGTTCCGGGTTCGGGTCGCTTCGAGGCGTCGTGCGATGCCGGTAGACCGCGGTGGTGACGAAGCCGACCACCGCCGCGAGCGCTGCGCGCAGACGCGCTCAGAGACCGACCTTGAGAGTGTTCGTATCCCCCCTTCGCCGTGCCGGCGGCTCATCGTGGGGCGTCGTCGGCGCCCGTGACGAGCCGCTTCACGCGCCACACGACCGCGCGTCGTGCGTCGCCGTCCGGGGCGGGCTCGACGCGTCGGATCGTGAAGCCCTCACGCTGGTAGAACGTCGCGGCGCGTTCGTTGGCGGCGAAGTGCTCGATCCACAGCTGCTCGACGCCCGGCGGGAGTGCGGCGGTGAGTGCGGCGACCAGGCGTGGGCCGAGCCCTCGACCGCGCAGGGCGGGGTCGACGTAGAGCTTGTAGACGACGTGCTCGTCGCCGTACCGCCCACGTTGGGCGACGCCGACGACGTGCCCGGCGGACTCGGCGACGACGAGCGTCCCGGCGTCGGCGGCACCGCGCAGGTGCGCGTCCGTCCACCAGTCACGCACCTGGGCGTGCGCCGCCTCGGCTCCGATGAGCGGCGCGTAGTGCGCGACGACGTGCCGCTCACCGAAGGCGCGGACCGCCGGGACGTCGTCGGGGGTCGCTGCACGCACGTCCACGTCGGGCGGGCCGGTGGGCGGGTCGGCCGGTGGGCGGGTCGTCATGCCCCCAGCCTCGTGCACGGGCCGGCGACGTGGCACCGTCGGAGCCGATGAGTTCGACGCACGGCGCGGGTCCACCCCGTCGACCGCGCACGACGACACCAGGGAGCACCATGTCCTTCCAGGCCTACCTCGACGCCGTCGAGGACAAGACCGGGCTCACGCCGCGCCAGCTCGTGGGCCTCGCGCACGAGCGCGGCTTCGACTCCTCGACGAAGGCCAGCCCGATCCTCGCGTGGCTCGCCGACGACTACGGCCTGGGCCGCGGGCACGGCATGGCGATGGTCCACGTCATCACCAAGGGCCCGCAGATCAGCTCCACGCACGTCGGCACGTCGGGCACCCACCGCGACGCGTCGGACACGCTGTGGCTCGACGGGAAGGCCACGCGCCCGCAATGACGGCTGCCGTGCGCCGAGCACGCCGCAGGGACGGCGCCGCGGGTCTGGACGGGCCGCCTCCGCTCGGCCAGCCGGGGTACTGGGCATGTACGGCGAGGGCGCCGGGGACGTGGAACCGCGCGCGGTCTCGTTCGGGGGCGTCTCGACGGGCACCGTCGACGAGATCACCTGGTGGACGTGGGGCGGCGAGGAGGCCGTCGGCGAGGGCGTCGGGTACTACTCGGCCGACGGCGAGAGCGCGTCGGCGCACGCGTCCCGGGCGGTCGTGGTGGCCTCCGACCTGCGTCGCTGCGACGGCGTCGAGGTGTACAACACCATCGCCTGGTTCTTCCCCGACGTGGGCTGACGCTCGAGGACACGACGACCATCGGCGCCAGCACCTGCGGCGACGAGGACGCATAGTTCTCGCCGCTCGTCTTGATAAGACGACTATAATCGCCACAACACGTCGTTATGACTACTCTGCTCGCCGTTGGGGAGGTCGCATGTCGGGCTACAGGATCGACCGCCAGCTCACCACGTTCGGTTCTCACGTCCGGGGCTGGCGTCTGGTGCTCGGCCTGACGGCCCAACAGGTCGCGGAACGCGCCGGCATCACTCGCGACACCCTGCGCAAGGTCGAGAACGGTGACCCCACGGTGGGGTTCGGCAACGTCGCCCAGGTGCTGCGCGCCCTGGGTGTGCTGGACCAGGCCGTCGACGCGGTCGACCCGCTGGCCAGCGACATCGGGCGGCTGCGCGCGGACCACCTGACGAAGAGGCGCGCACGATGACCACTGTCGAGGTTCTCGTCGACGAGCCCGCCGGAACGAGGCTGGTCGGCCAGGCGCACGTCACACGCACACGCGGCCAGATCTCGACCACGTTCCTGTACGACACGGACTACCTGACCGGGGACGGGACTGCCATCGACCCCGCACTACCTCTGGTGACCGGCGCCCAGCACCAGGTGGGCCTCGTGCGCGCCTTCGCCGACAGCGCTCCCGACCGGTGGGGACGCAACCTCGTCGTGAAGGCCGAGCGCGTGCTGGCCCGGGAGGAGGGCCGCGCGCCGCGCACGCTCGACGACCTCGACTTCCTCCTCGGCGTCAGCGACGACACACGCCAGGGCGCGCTGCGCTTCCGCCTTCCCGGGCACGAGCAGTTCCTCGGCACGCCGTCCACCGTGCCGCGACTGGTGTCGTTGCCCGAGCTCCTGCACGCCGCCGACACCGTCGCGGAGGACGACGACCCGACCTCCGCCGTCAAGCAGCTGCTGGACACGGGGACGACGGGCCTGGGAGGCGCACGCCCGAAGGCGTCGGTGCGTCTCGACGACGGCGCCCTCGCCATCGCCAAGTTCCCTCACGGCGCAGACCAGTGGGACGTCATGGCGTGGGAGGCGACGTCGCTCGATCTCATGGCGGCGGCCGGGATGCGCACCCCGTCGCGTCGTCTGACCCGGATCGGGGGCCGAAGCGTGCTGATCCTGCGGCGGTTCGACCGCACGGGGTCGGGAGGCAGGGTCGGCTACATCAGTGCGCTGACCGCCACCGGCTCGCGCGACGGGGAGCAGCGGGACTACGCCGACGTCGCCGAGGCGATCCGGGACCTGTCGCGCTCGCCCCGGGCGGACCACGGCGAGCTCTTCGACCGTGTGGTCGCCGGCGTCATCCTGGGCAACACCGACGATCATCTGCGCAACCACGGCTTCCTCGCCGACCGCGGCGCGTGGACGCTCAGCCCTGCCTTCGACGTGAACCCGAGTCCTGACCCGACACGGTCACGCTCCACGTCGATCATGGGCGCCGATGCGCCCCCCGACGAGGCGGAGGCCCTGGTGGCCCTGGGAGAGGAGTGCGGGCTCACCGTCGACCAGGCTCGCGAGCGGATCGACCGCGTCGCGCGCGCACTGGCGGGCTGGCGCGACGCCGCACGCAGGAACCAGATCGGCGAGCGGGAGATCGCTCTGATGGCCGAGTCGATCGCGCCGCGGCGGGAGGCGGTCGTGCAGATCGCCCGCGGGACGACCTGACCCGCCGGCGTCGACCCGCGGTCGGGCGACCGCCCGCGCCGCCCGCGGGTCTAGCGTGACGGCGTGACCGACGTCCCGCCCGCTCCCCCGGCTGGCACCGCACACACCCACCTGCGGCGGCGCACGACGGCGCTGCTCGCGGCCGCGCAGGTGCTCAGCGGGGTCGCCGCGGGGTCGCTGATCTCCGTGGGGTCGCTCATCGCGGTGGACCTGTCGGGGTCGGACGCGTGGGCGGGGTCGGTGTCGACGGCGGCGACGCTCGGCACGGCGGTCTCGGCCCTGTGGCTGGCGCGGCTCGCGCTGCAGCGGGGTCGGCGCGTGTCGCTGACGACCGGGCTCGTGCTGGCCGCGACGGGCGCCGGGACCGTGATCGCCGCGACAGTCGCCGGCGTGTTCGTGCTGCTGCTGGTCGGGGCCGCGCTGCTGGGCGTCGGCGGTGCGGTGAACCTGCAGGCGCGGTTCGCCGCGACGGACCTGTCGACGCCACGGACGGCGGGGCGGGACCTGTCACTGGTCGTGTGGACGGGCACGCTCGGTGCGGTGACGGGCCCGAACCTCGTCCGGCTGGGGGATCCGCTGGCGCGGCTGACCGGTCTGCCGGAGCTGGCCGCGCTGTTCGTCGTCCCCGCGGCGGGCCTGCTCGCCGCGGCCCTCGTGCTGGCGGTGGGGCTGCGACCGGACCCGCTGCTCACGGCGCGGGCGCTGGCGGCACCGGCACTGGCGGCACCGACCCTCACGGAGCCGACCGGCGCGCCGCCGGTCGACGCACCCGCCCCCGTCGTCCACGTCCCGCTGCGCACCGCGTTCGCGACCCTGCGCCGCTACCCGCAGGCGGTCGCGGCGCTGGTCGGGATCGTCGTGGCTCACGCGGTGATGATCGCGGTCATGTCGATGACGCCCGTGCACATGGCCGGGCACGGGGCCTCGATCGAGGTCGTGGGGCTGACGGTGAGCCTGCACCTGGCCGCGATGTTCGCGCTGTCCCCCCTGGTCGGGATCCTCGCGGACCGCGCCGGTGCGGTACCGACGCTCGTCGGCGGGCTCGGCGTGCTCGTCGTCGCCGCGGTCGTGTCGGGCTCGGCGGGCGGCGACCCCGTGGGCGTGACGGTCGGCCTGGTGCTGCTGGGGCTCGGGTGGTCGTGCGCGACGGTGGCGGGGTCCGCGGTGATGGCGCGGACGATCCCGGGCGACCGCCGCGTGACGGTGCAGGGCGCGTCCGACGCGCTGATGTCGCTGGCCGGTGCGGGCGGCGGTCTGGCCGCGGGGGTCGCGCTCGAGCACGTCGGGTACGGCGGGCTGAACGCCTCGGCGGGCGCGCTGGCCGTGGCGGGTGCGGTTGCGGTCGTCGTGATCGCGCGGCGTGCGCGGGTCACGACGGGCGGAGCATCGCGGTGACAGCCTCGACGGCCCACCGCACCCACTGCTCGTGCGACCAGCCGCGCTCCTCGACGAGGTGGCGCCAGCTCTCGTGGGAGTAGACGAGCTCGACGAGGTCGAGCGTGGCGTCGTCGAACGCCGCGGCGCCGGTGCGGGTGGCGACGAGGTCGGCGACGCCGCGCGTGTCAAGCCGGCGGCGAGCGAGCAGCGCGGCGTGCTCGGCCGCGACATCGGCGTCCGTGCGCGCGGCGACGACGAACACCTCCCACAGCCGCACCGACCGCGCGTAGGCGTCCGCGACGAAGGCCGTCACCGTGGGCAGCAGGTCGGCGGGGTCGTCGGGCAGCCCGTCGAGGTCGGCGACGACGCGCTCACCCAGGCTGTGCTCACCCTCGTCGCCGGCGAACACGACCTCGAACGCCCGCACGAGCAGCTCGCGCTTGGCCCCCTGCGCCTTGACGGTCTCGACCGAGACGTCGGCGCGGGCGGCGATCCGCCCGAGGGTCGCACGGTCGTACCCGACCGCGGTGACCTCGTCGGCGACGGCCAGCAGGACCCGACGCCGCGTCGCCGCCGCCTGCTCGGCGCGCAGCGTGGACCGGTACGGACGGGACGTATCAGCCGACACTATTGACCTTCCTACCAGGGTGATGAAATGCTCCGCAGGTTACTCGGCCACCCTAGCCGCGCAGACGACGGAGCCGACACCCAGGAGGACCTCCGCATGCCGACCACCGTCATCGCTGCGCACCCCATGCACGCCCACACCGCTCCCCTGCTGCCCGTCGCCCGCGCGCTGGTCACCTCCGGCCGCCGCGTCCGCTTCCTCACCGGCGACCGGTTCCGCGCCGAGGTCGAGGCGACGGGGGCCGAGCTCGTGCCGCTGCCGCCCGACGCCGGGTTCGACGAGCGCACGCTCGACGCCACGCACCCCGAGCGCGCCTCACGTACCGGCCTGGCCGCGCTGCGCGCCGACCTCGTCGACCTCTTCGTGCGGGCCCTGCCCGCGCAGGCCGCCGCGCTCGCACCGGTGCTCGACGACGACGACGTCGACACCCTCGTGTTCGAGCCGCTCTACCTCGGCGCCTACACGGTGACCACCCGCCCCCGCGCGCAGCGGCCCCGCACGGTCGCCGTCGGCATCTTCCCCTCGGCTCAGCCGCACCCGGGCGTGCCGCCGTTCGGCCCCGGCCTGACCCCGCTGCCGGGTCTGCGCGGGCGCGTGCGCGACGCCGCCGTGCGCACGCTCGTCGAGACGGTCGCGCTGCGCCCCGTGCAGGTGGCCGCCGTGCGCGCGCTGCGGTCGGCCGGTGCGACCCCGCCCGACGGGTTCTTCCTCGGCTGGGCCGCCAGCGCGGATGTCACGGCACAGCTGACGGTCCCGGGCTTCGAGTACCCGCGCCCGCTGCTCGGCGACACGCTGCGGCTCGTCGGGCCCGCGGGCGTGCCGCGCCCCGGCTCGGTCGTCGTCGACCCGGGCGACCTGCCGGACTGGTGGGGCGACCTCGACGGACGCACGGTCGTGCACGTCACGCAGGGCACGGTCGCCAACGACGACGTCCACCAGCTCCTGCGCCCGACGCTCGAGGCGCTCGCCGACGAGGACGTCCTGGTCGTCGTCGCGACGGGCGGCACCCCCGTCGAGCGGCTCGGCCCGCTGCCCGCGAACGCGCGTGCCGCACGCATGCTCCCCTACCCGGCGCTGCTGCCCCGCACGGACGTCATGGTGACCAACGGCGGGTACGGCGGCGCGCACTGGGCGCTCGCGCACGGCGTGCCGCTCGTCGTCGCGGGCTCGACCGAGGACAAGGCCGAGGTCGGTGCGCGCGTCGCCTGGAGCGGTGCGGGCGTGCGGCTGCGCGGCAACCGCCCGACGCCCGCGCAGGTGCGCGCGGCAGTCCGGCGGGTGCGGACCGATCCTGCGTTCCGGGCCGCGGCCCGGCAC
>JAFAEH010000239.1 GCA_023424135.1 Actinomycetes bacterium
GCGCGCGACGGCGGCCGCGAGCTGCTGCGCGACGGCGTCGGGGTCCGGCGCGTCGGCGGCGCGCCGCTGCAGCGCGTCGGTGATCCGTGCGGCCAGGGCGTCGTCCGACGGGGTCGAGGGGTCGGGAGCGCGGCGGTGCGGGCTCATCGTGTCTCCGGTGCGGTCGTGAGGTCGGTGTGGCGCAGGGTGGCCAGGGCGCGGGCGGCGTGCGAGCGCACCGTCGTGCTCGACGTGCCGAGGACCTGGGCGATCTCGGGGTCGGCGAGCCCCTCGTAGTAGCGCAGCACGAGGACGGTGCGTTGCCGTGGAGGCAGTGCTGCGAGGTGCTGCCACATGGCGTCGTCGCGGGCCAGGGCGTCGGCGTGGTCGCCGTGCGGGGGCGCGTGCGCCGCGAGCACGTCGTCGGACGCGGGCTGGATGGTCCGCACGTGCCAGCGGCGCCGCCACGACAGGTGCTCGTTGGTGACCATGCGGCGCAGGTAGAGGTCGGGGCGCTCCATGAGCGCGATGCGCTGCCAGCGCACGTGCGCGCGCAGCAGCACCTCCTGGACGAGGTCCGCGGCGGTGTGCCCGTCGCCGACGAGCACCGTGGCGTACCGCAGCAGGCCGGGCAGGTGCGTGCGGACGACGTCGTCGAGCGGCGTCGTCCGCACGTCGTGCCGCCGCGCGGACGCGACGGCCGGCACCTCGGCGCTCCCGGTGCCCACGGACTGCAGCCGTGTCACCGGACCGCCACGACGGTGAGCCGGTCGAGCGCGGCGCGGGGGTCCGCCGCCGCGTCCGGGCCGGGTGGTGGCAGCGGCGCGGGGTCGAGGCAGCGCAGCAGGAGCCGCTCGACCAGTGCCGCCCGCTCGACGATCGCCCGGGCGTCGATCCCGCCGGGCAGGATGCGCACCTCGACCGTGTGGCGCGACGGCTTCTCGGCGACGAGCTGCACGAGGTTGACGTCGGCGTACTTCGTCAGGCCGACGGCGCGCGCGGCGTCGCGCAGACCGGTCCACCCGGTGTCGGTGTCCTGCCAGCCGTGCTCGACGAGCCGCACGAGCGCGTCGGGCAGCGGGGCGAGCCGCCGGCACCGCGGGTTGGTGCCCAGGGCCGCCCACAGCGGCTCGCGCCAGTGCGCGAACAGCCGGACGAGGTTGGCGAGGGCCGAGGACCGGCGGAACGGGCCCGCGTCGACGTGCAGGTGGACGGCCGCCTCCTGCGGCACCGTGAACCCGAGGTCGCGTGCCGGGCCCAGCAGGCGTTCGAGGGCCCGGGCGTGGTCACGCTCGAGCGGCGGCGCGACGATCTCGCAGGGGCGTTCCCGGCCGGCCGGCAGGGGCATCGCGACGGCGATCGACGCGCCCGTCGGGTCGTTGACGCGCGCCGCCGCGGGGAACACCTCGACGTCCACGCCGAAGAGCGCCGCGACGGGCTCGAGCACGGTCGCCAGGGGGGCGTGCGGGTCGACGTGCCGCTCGACGAGCCGCAGCAGGCGGCCCTCGTCGGAGACCAGCCGGTACCACCCCCGGTGCCCGGGCCGCGGCCGCGACCCTGGCACCGGGGCGAGGTCCGCCTCGATGGTGATGTCGTCGACGAACCGTGCGACCGGCTCGCTGTGCGGGCCCGTCACCGCGAACGCCGGTGACAGGTGCCGGAACACGCTCACGCCCGGCACCGGCGAGGGCTGGCTGTCGGCGTGGAACTCCCGCTGGACGTGCCCGCCGGTGCGCGCCGCGACGACGTCCGCCAGCGTCTGCCGGTCGGAGCCCGGCGGGGCCAGCAGCTCGATCTCGAATCCGGTGCGCAGCGTCAGCTCGTCCACGGGGTCCTCGTCGTCTCGGGCGGTCGGGGAGCGGGGCCGTCAGGAGCCGGTGGCGTAGGTGCCCGGCGCGATCGGGAGGGTCTCGCCGTCGAGGAGCGCCTGCCCCGCGCGGAGCTTGGCGTCCGACGTGTCGAGGCCCCACAGCTCGGCGAGCGCCGCGGCGTCCTCGTAGGTGTAGCCCGCGTTCCACAGGGCGCGGTACTGGTCCACCCCCGGGACGTCGGACGGCGTCGAGCCCGGTGCGACGGGCACCTCGACGCCGTCGAGCAGCATCTGCCCCAGGCGCGACTTGGTCTCCATCGCCTCGGTGCCCCACAGCTCGGCGAGCGCGTCGAGGTCCTCGGGCGTGTAGCCCGCGTCCCACAGGGCGACCGACTGCTCCTCGGTGAGGCCGCCCGTCGGGTCGTCCGGGGCGGTCCCGTCGGCGGGTTCCTCGGCGGCGGGCGCCTCGACCGCGATGGGGTCGGCCGCCGTCGGGTCGTCGGCGGCCGCGGCCCGGGAGCCGTTGGCGGCCATCGCCACGCCGGTCCCGGCGACGGTCAGGGCGGTGGCGACGACGCCGGCGGCGACGAGGCGCTTGCGGGTGCTGGGGTTCATGCGTCCTCCTGGTTCGGTGGGGTGCTGCCCCCTGACAACGCCGCTCACCGCCCGGGATGTGGAGTCCGTCCCGGAACTCGTCACCCGGGCGCCGCCAGACCGGTGCGGTACGCCCACACGACGGTCTGCAGCCGGTCCCGCGTGCCGAGCTTCGTCATGGCGCGGCCGAGGTGGGACTTCACCGTGGACGGCTCGACGACGAGCGCCTGCGCGATCTCGACGTTCGACAGGCCCTGGGCGAGCAGCCGGACGATGTCGGTCTCGCGCGGCGTGAGCAGGTCGGCCTCGGCGCCGGGGGTCGGGGCGGGGCGGCGTCGCGCGAACTCCGTGATGACGCGCCGCGTCACCGACTGGTCGAGCATCCCGTCGCCGCGCGCGAGGCGGCGGATCGCGTCGGCGAGGTCCTCGGGGTCGGCGTCCTTGAGCACGAACCCCTCGGCACCGGCCTCGAGCGCCCCGAACACGTACTCGTCGAGGTCGAAGGTCGTGACCACGAGGACCGCCGGGCGGTCCCCGTCGCGCTCGGCGACGATCTGCCGGGTCGCGGTGAGCCCGTCTCCGCCGGGCATCCGCACGTCCATGCACACGACGTCGGGCTGCGTCCGGCGGACGACCGCGACGGCCTCGGGCCCGCTCGCGGCCTCCCCGACGACCTCGAGGTCGTCGGCCTCCTTGAGCAGCACGCGGAACCCCGCGCGCACCACGGCCTGGTCGTCGACGAGCACCACGCGGATCATGCGTCCTCCTGGGTGGGCGCGGGCAGCCGCAGGCGCACGCGCCAGCCGCCGTCCGCGGTGGGTCCGGTGTCGAGGCCTGCGCCGACGAGCTCGGCACGCTCGCGCATGACCGCCAGGC
>JAFAEH010000257.1 GCA_023424135.1 Actinomycetes bacterium
CGTCAGGACCGTGCCCTCCTGCGGGTCCGGCACCGCGGCACGCGCGGCCTCGGCCGCACGTGCGAGCGCACCTGCGAGGACGTCGGCGCCGGACCGCGACGCCGACGACACGCCCGGCGTCGACGAACCCGGCGTCGACGCGCCGACGTCCGGGACACGGGTCGACCGGTCGTCCCGCGCACCACCCCGGTGCGCGTCGCCGTCGGCGAGGCCGTCCGCGAAGCCCGCGAGCCACTGGCTGAGGATGATGCCGGAGTTGCCGCGCGCGGCCCGGGTCGCCCCCCGGGCGAAGGCCGCGGCGACGTGCGCGGCGTCCCCCGCCCCCGGCGCGTCGGCGACCTCCTGCGCACCGCCGGCGAGCGTGAGCGTGACGTTGGAGCCGGTGTCGGCGTCGGGCACGGGGAACACGTTGACCGCGTCGATCCGCTCGCGCGCCGCGCGGCACGCCACCAGCGCACCGGCCGCCCACGCACGCACCGTGCCGCCGTCGAGCACGACCTGCCGCGCCACGACCTCCACCCGCACCTCCCGCACCCTCGTCCGGCGCGCTGGTCCCACGCCCTCGCCCTGCGTCCTGCCGTGCCACCCGTGCCACCCCGCACCGGCTCACGTGCCGGCCCCACTGTGCCGCACGCCGCCCACATTTGGGCGCGACCGGGTGCATCGGCTAGTCTTGCCAGGTTGCCCGGCCACGTCCGGCAACCCCACAAGCCTTCCCGACGCCTCGTCGCGCGGTCCTGCCTCCGGGCAGGTCCGGCCACGTCGTGCGGGAAACGGGTCGCCCGTCGGCCCTCGCCAAGACCAGAACTCAGGAGAAGACCGTGGCTGCCAACTGCGACGTCTGCGCCAAGGGCCCGAGCTTCGGGCACAGCATCTCGCACTCGCACGTGCGCACGAAGCGGCGCTGGAACCCGAACATCCAGCGCGTGCGCGTCGTCGTCGCCGGGACGCCCAAGCGCCTCAACGTGTGCACCTCGTGCCTCAAGGCCGGCAAGGTGCAGCGCGCGGTCTGAGCGACCGCCCCGGGGCAGCGGCCACGCCGTCGGATCCCCGGACACGCACGACACGCCGACAGGCCCGCGAGCACCTGCTCGCGGGCCTTCGTGCTGCCCGCCGCCGTGTGGCAGGGTGGGCCCATGGTCGAGCAGATCGACGACGTGACCATCCGCCCGGCGACCACCGACGACGCCGGGCGTATCGCCGCCGTGCACGTGCGCTCGTGGCAGGAGGCGTACGCGGGCATCGTCCCCGACGAGTACCTGCGCTCCCTCGACCCCGTCGCGCGCACGCAACGCTGGTCCTCCGCGCTGGCCGCCGGCCCCGCGGACCACGTCCGCACGTTCGTCGCGTACAGCGGCGACCAGCTCCTGGGCTTCGCGACGTACGGCCCCGGACGCGACGAGGACTCCCGCCGTGGCGAGCGGGAGATCTACTCGATCTACCTCGAGCCCGGCGCGTGGGGCCACGGTGTCGCGCGCGACCTCATGCGCACGGTCCTGTCCGACGCGGGCGAGCAGACCCCGATGTCGCTGTGGGTGCTCGCCGACAACGCACGCGCCCGGCACTTCTACCGCCGGCACGGCTTCGTCGCCGACGGGATCGAGCGCCTCGAGACCATCGGTGGCGCCGCCCTGCTCGAGGTCCGCTACCGCCGCGGCTGACGCCCTCGGGACCAGACCTCCGGGGAATCGCGCAGGGCCCGCGCGGGGCGCCGAGGACGGCTCCACGACCCCGGAGGGCTCACTCGCCGAAGTGGTCCCAGCCCGTGGTCGTCGTGGCCGGCGGACGACCGTCCACGAGCACGAGGTCGGTGCCGCGCGGGAGCACCGACCCGATGCGCCGGAACGGCGCGGGCAGCGGCACGTCCGGCGGGAACGTCGCGAGCAGGCCGTGGTCCTCCCCGCCCGTCAGCAACCAGTCGCGCACGTCGGCACCGAGGCCCGTGGCGGCACCGGCGAGCCGTGCGGCGTCGGGCGCGAACCCCACGAGCGGGTCGTCGAGGTCGAGCGTGACACCGCTCGCACGGGCCAGGCGCCGGCCGTCGCGCAGCAGACCGTCCGAGACGTCGAGCATCGCGGTCGCTGCCCCGCGCGCGGCAGCGGGCCCCGCGTCGAGATCCGGCTCAGGGGCCCGGTACGCGCGGACCAGCCCCGGGTCGTCGTCACCTCGTCCGGCCGCGAGCAGCGCGAGCCCTGCCGCCGACCATCCACGGCGTCCCGCGTGCGCGAGGACGTCCCCCGCCCGGGCACCGGACCGGCGCACCGCGTCACGCCCCTCGAGGTCACCGTGCGCGGTGACCGACACGACGACCACCGGACCGGATGACAGGTCACCACCGACCACACCCACGTCGAGCGGGCGGCACGCGTCGCCGAGCCCCTCGGCCAGTCCCTCGACCCACGCGACGGGCGTGTCCGGGGGCGTCACCAGCCCGACGACGAGCGCGACGGGCCGGGCGCCCATCGCGGCCACGTCCGCCAGGTTCTGCATCGCGGCGCGGCGGCCCACGTCCTGCCCGGTGGACCACCGGCGACGGAAGTGCACGTCCTCGACCAGGACATCGCACGTCACGACGTACCGTCCGTCGGGTGCGACGACGACCGCGGCGTCGTCCCCGGGTGGCACGAGGGTCCTCGACCCGACCGGCAGGTGGGGGAAGATCCGGTCGAGCAGGTCCTGCTCGGCGAGGTCGGAGACGACGGGACTGTCGGCGGGCACGCGCTCACGGTAGACGGTCCGCCGACGCACCGCCCACCGCGCCGGGCGTCCCGGGACGACGCACACGTCGCCCGTGGTGCACCGCGCGCACGGGTAGCGTGGGCACGTGCCCCGCCGTCCCGTCGTCCGTCCCACCGCGACGGCCACCGGCCTCGGCCTGCTCGCGCTGCTCACGGCCTGCTCCGCCACGGTGCCGGTCACCGTCGCCCCCTACGCCGCCGACCCCGTGTGCGCGTCGGTCGTGCTCGCGACGCCGGACGAGCTCGCGGACGGTCTGCCCCGGGTGGACACCGACGCCCAGGCCACGACCGCGTGGGGCACGCCCGGGTCGGCCGTCGTCCTGCGCTGCGGCGTGGAGCCGCCGGGCCCGACGACCGACAGCTGCCGGTCCGTCGAGACGCCGAACGGGCCGAGCATCGACTGGGTGGTCGTGGAGGACGACGGCGACTGGACGTTCACGACGTACGGGCGCGTCCCCGCGGTCGAGGTCGTCGTCCCCGCGTCCGTCGCGAGCACGCGCTCGACGTCCTACGTCGACCTGCTCGGCCCCGCGGTCGCGCTCACCGACCAGCAGCGCCGGTGCCTGTGACGCGGCACCGCCCGGCGGACCCGCGACGCGGCGGCGACGCGGCTCGGCGCATGCGCGGCGAGGTTCAGCGCAGTCCCGTGGGACGTTCGAGCGCGAGGCCGACGAGCTCGTCGACGAGCGTCGGGTAGTCCACCCCGCTGGCCTGCCACATGCGGGGGTACATCGAGTACGGCGTGAAGCCCGGCATGGTGTTGATCTCGTTGACGACGACCTCGCCGTCCGCAGCGACGAAGACGTCCACGCGCGCGATCCCCTCGCACCCGACCGCCTCGAACGCGCGCACGGCAGCGTCCTGCACGCGCGAGACCACGTCGTCGGGCAGGTCGGCGGGGCACGAGAGCGTCACGCCGCTCTCGTCGAGGTACTTCGCCTCGAAGTCGTAGAACGTGTGCCGCGCGTCGGTGACGACGATCTCACCCGGCAGCGAGGCCCGCGGCGGCGCACCGGCGCGGCCCCCGAGGACGCCGCACTCGATCTCGCGTCCCACGACCGCGGCCTCGACGATCACCTTCGGGTCGTGCTCGCGTGCCGCGGCGACCGCGGCGGCGAGGTCCGCCGCGTCGTCGACGCGCGTGATGCCCAGGCTCGACCCGGCGCGCGCCGGCTTGACGAACAGCGGCAGCCCGAGGTCCGCGACGACGGCGTCGAGCGTCGCCGCGTCCGCCGCCCGGCCCGCCGGCAGCACGCGGAACGGGCCGACGCGCAGACCCGACCCCGCGAGCACGAGCTTCATCATGTGCTTGTCCATGCCGACCGCCGAGGCGAGGACGCCGGACCCGACGTACCGCACGTCCGCGAGCTCGAGCAGCCCCTGCAGCGTCCCGTCCTCCCCGAACGGCCCGTGCAGCAGCGGGAAGACGACGTCGACGGCACCGAACGGCGACGTGAGCTGCCCGTCGCGCACCACCTGCACGTCACGCTCGGTCGTGCCCTGCGGCAGCAGGACGCGGGTCGCGGTGTCCTCGACCTCCGGCAGCGCCCCGTCGCGGATCGCCCAGCGGTCGGGGTCGTCGTCCGCGAGGACCCACTGCCCCTCGCGGGTGATGCCGACGGCGACGACGTCGTACCGGTCGTGGTCGATCGCGCGCAGCACGCCGCCCGCGGTGGCACAGCTGATCGCGTGCTCGCCCGACCGTCCGCCGAACAGCACCATGACCCGGGGGCGGTGCGCGCCACCGGTCCCGTCGCCGTCGGGGTGGCCGCTCGTGCCGGTCAGGGGGATCGTGGTGGCGTCCATCGCGCACCGACCCTACCCGCCGTGGGGCGTTCCGCGGTGCGCGGCGGCGTAGCCTGCGCAGGTGACCTCCCCGGACCTGCACCCCGACCCGGACCACGCCCCGTCCCACGACGGGACCCCGCTGGCACCCGCGACGTTGACCGTGAGCGCCGGACGCCCGCCGCGCAGCGCCGGAGGGTCGCTGAACCCCCCGGTCGTGCTCACGTCGACGTTCGTCTCGCAGGGCGTGCCGTCCGCGGGCGAGCACCTGTACGGGCGGATCGGGACACCCGCGTGGGAACCGTTCGAGGAGGCCCTCGCCACCCTGGAGCGCACCGACCACACGCGGGCAGGGCTGGCGGCGGACGGCCCGCCCGCGACGGTGTTCGCATCCGGCATGGCCGCGATCGGCGCCGCGCTCGCGCTGCTGCCCGTCGGTGCACGGCTCGTCGTGCCGCGGCACGCCTACCAGGTCACGCTCGTGCTCGCGCGCGAGCTCGCGCAGCGCGGCCTGCTGCACGTCGAGGCCGTCGACGTCGACGACACCGCCGCCGTGCTCGCGGCCGTGCGCGGCACGCACGACGCGCACGACGGGCCGGCGGCGATGCTGTGGCTCGAGTCCCCCACGAACCCGATGCTCGAGGTCGCCGACCTGCCGGTGCTCGTCGCGGCCGCGCACGACGTCGGTGCGCTCGTCGTCGTCGACAGCACGTTCGCGACGCCGCTCGTGCAGCGCCCCCTCGCGCTCGGGGCGGACGTCGTCGTGCACTCGGTGACCAAGTACCTCGCGGGCCACTCCGACGTCGTCCTCGGGGCGACCGTCACCGACGACCCCGACCTGCACGCGCGGCTCGTCGCCCACCGCACGACGCACGGCGCGATCGCCGGCCCGTTCGAGGTGTGGCTCGCGCTGCGGGGGCTGCGCACGCTCGCGCTGCGGGTCGAGCGCGCGCAGGCCAACGCCGGCGAGCTGGCCCGGCGCCTGGCCGACCACCCGCACGTCGCGCAGGTCCGCTACCCGGGCCTTCCCCGGGACCCCGGGCACGCGCGCGCGGCCGCGCAGATGGACGGGTTCGGCGCGATCCTCGGGCTACGCCCGGTCGGCGGCGTCGCGGGCGCCGACGCGCTCGTCGCCGCCGTCCGGCTGTGGGTGCCGGCGACGAGCCTGGGTGGTGTCGAGTCGACGCTCGAGCGGCGCCGACGCTTCGCGACCGAGTCGCCCACGGTCCCCGAGGACCTGGTGCGCCTGTCGGTCGGGATCGAGGACGTCGACGACCTGTGGGCGGACCTGGACCGTGCGCTGGGCGCCGCAGCAGCCACGCTCTGACAGGACCCCGCGAGGCCCAGGCACGCACGGGCCCGACGCGGGCGCGCCGGTCAGGCCTTCTCTGACCTGTGCGGACGTGCGAGCAGCAGCCCGGCGAGCTGGTCGACCGGCAGACCCTCGTGCAGCACGCGCACGACCGCCGCTGTGATCGGCATCTCCACGCCCAGGCTCGTCGCGAGCTCGAGCACCGACCGGCACGACTTCACGCCCTCGGCCGTCCCGCCCGTCGCGACGACGGCCTGGTCGAGCGTCATGCCGCGCCCGATGTGCACGCCCAGCGTGTGGTTGCGCGAGTCCGGCGACGCGCATGTCGCCATGAGGTCACCCATGCCCGCCAGGCCCGGGAACGTCTCGGCGTCCGCGCCGAGCGCCAGGCCGAGGCGCGTGGTCTCGACGAGCCCGCGCGTGATGACCGTCGCCATCGTGTTGAACCCCATGCCGCGGCCCTGCGAGATGCCCACCGCCAGCGCGATGACGTTCTTCACGGCGCCGCACAGCTCGACCCCGACCACGTCCGGGTTCGTGTACGGGCGGAAGTACGACGACGCGCACGCGCGGGCCACGAGCCGCGCCGTCGTGTCGCTCGTCGACGCGACGACCGTCGCGGTCGGCTGACGCTCGGCGATCTCGCGCGCGAGGTTCGGGCCGGAGAGCACCGCGACCCGGCCCTCCTCGAGCCGCAGGCTCTGCGCGACGACCTGGCTCATGCGCTGGTCGGTGTCGAGCTCGACACCCTTCATGAGGGACACCACGACCGCGTGCGCGCCGAGCGCGTCGGCCAACGGCTCCAGGACGCGGCGCGCCTGCTGCGACGGCACGGCGACGGCGACGACGTCGGCCCCGGCGACGGCGTCGCGCGGGTCCGTGGTCGCGGTGACCCGCGCGGGCAGGTCGACCCCCGGCAGGTAGCGCGTGTTCGTGCGACGCTCGGCGATCTCGCGCACCGTGGCGGCGTCACGGCCCCAGACGGTCACGTCGCAGCCCGCGTCCGCCATGACCGCCGCGAACGTCGTCCCCCAGCTCCCCGAGCCGAGGACCGCCGCGCGCAGGGTCTGCGGCTGCGTCGTCACGACGTCGCCTCGCCCGTGGCCGCCTCGCCGGCGGCCGCCGCGTCGGACGCCCCGGGGTCGGTGGCCGCAGGGTCGGTGGTCGGCGCGTCCGACGCGGCCCGGCGGCGGCGCATGTCATGACGCACGGCGGGTGCCTTCTCCCCCCGGACGTCCTCGAGCAGCGCGGTGATCGCGGCCATCACGCGCTCGGTCGCCTCGCGCAGCGTCGCGGTGTCCTGCGGCCGGCCGTACAGGTCGGACAGGTCCACCGGCGGCCCGGCGACGACCGTGACCTTCTTGCGCGGGAACGGCTTGAGGACCTTGCCGTAGCGGGCGAGCAGATCCTGCGGTCCCCACTGGGCGACGGGGATCAGCGGGGCTCGGGTCGTCAGCGCGAGCCGTGCGACACCCGTGCGCCCGACCATCGGCCACAGGTCGGGGTCGCGCGTGAGCGTGCCCTCGGGGAACACCGCGACGCACTCCCCCTGCTCGACCGCGGCGACCGCCGAGCGCAGGGAGTCGCCCGCGGCCACCGAGTCGCGGTGCACGGGGATCTGACCCGTCGCCCGCAGGGCGGGGCCCACCACCGGGATGCGGAACAGCGACGACTTCGCGAGGATCCGCGGCACGTACCCGTGGTCCCACAGGTAGTGCGCGAACGTCAGCGGGTCGACCTCCGTCATGTGGTTGGCCGCCGCGATGAACCCGCCGTCGGTCGGCAGGTGCTCGGCACCGTGCCAGTCCGGTCGGGTCGTCGCGAACAGGAACGTCCGCACGACGCGGGCGACGTTGCGGTAGGCGAGGTTGGAACGCACGGGCGACGGCACGGGAACCGATGGTAGCCGCGCGTGCGCCGCACCCGGGCGGCCGTCCGGGTGGACGCGCGTCAGCGTGCGTCGAGCGCGTCGACGAACGACGCCATCGCCCGTACCGCCGTCGTGAGCATCGCGAGGGACGCGGCCTCGTCGTCCGGGTCCTCGAGCGCGTGGTCACCACCGGTGACCTCCACCACGCGGGCGTCCGTGCGCAGCGCGACGGTCGGGTCCCACAGCGGGTCGGCGGTCCCGCCCACCAGGAGCGACGTCCCGGGCAGTCGTGTCACCGCCGAGGCGACGGGCTCACGGTCCAGCACCGGCGTGAGCCAGATCCCCGGCAGCCGCCGCTGCACCGCCAGCGGCATCGCACACGTGCCGAGCGACTTGGCGACGACCAGCGGACGGTCGTCGTCGAGCCCGTCGAGCACCGCCCGCACGAGCGGGCCGACCTCACCCGCGGCGGGCGCCGGGTCGGGCCACTCGACGCGGTGCACGCACCGGCCGCGCCGGGCCAGCAGGAGCGTCGCGTAGTGCAGGAGCGGCGCCTGCGGACCGTACCAGTCCCCGGGGAGCAGCACGACGGCGGGCCCGCCGGGCGGCCCCCACGACGTGGTCGACGGTGCGCCGGACGTCAGCGTCGCCCGTCGTCCTCGCGGCTGAACTGCGCGCCGAGCGCCTCGAGCTTCGCGGTGAAGCGCTCGTAGCCGCGGTCGATGAGGCTGATGCCGCGCACCGCCGACGTCCCCTTGGCCGCGAGCGCCGCGATCAGGTGGCTGAACCCGCCGCGCAGGTCCGGAACCTCGATCTCGGCCGCCGACAGCGGCGTGGGGCCCGAGATGACGGCCGAGTGGTAGAAGTTGCGCTGGCCGAACCGGCAGGGCCGTCCACCCAGGCACTCCTTGTAGACCTGGATCGTCGCGCCCATGCCGACGAGCGCGTCGACGAACCCGAAGCGGTTCTCGTACACCGTCTCGTGGACGATCGACAGACCGCGGGCCTGCGTCAGCGCGACCACGAGCGGCTGCTGCCAGTCCGTCATGAACCCCGGGTGGACGTCGGTCTCGAGCTGGATCGAGCGCAGGTCGCCGCCCGGGTGGAAGAACCGGATGCCCTCGTCGTCGATCGTGAACTCGCCGCCGACCTTGCGGAACGTGTTGAGGAACGTCGTCATCTCGGGCTGGGTGGCCCCGCGGACGTACACGTCACCACCGGTCGCGAGCGCCGCGGCCGCCCAGGACGCGGCCTCGATGCGGTCGGCGAGCGCCGTGTGCTGGAAGCCCACGAGGCGGTCGACGCCCTCGATGCGGATGACGCGGTCGGTCGCGACCGAGATGATCGCGCCCATCTTCTGCAGGACGTTGATGAGGTCCATGATCTCGGGCTCGATGGCCGCGTTGGACAGCTCGGTGATGCCCTCGGCGCGCACGGCCGTCAGCAGCAGCTGCTCGGTGGCCCCGACGCTCGGGTACGGCAGCGCGATCTTGGTGCCCTGCAGACGACGCGGCGCACGGATGTGGATGCCGTTGTCGGTCTTGTCCACGACGGCGCCGAATTGCCGCAGGATGTCGAGGTGGTAGTTGATCGGCCGGTCGCCGATCCGGCAGCCGCCCAGGTCGGGGATGAACGCCTCGCCGAGGCGGTGCAGCAGGGGCCCGCAGAACAGGATCGGGATGCGGCTCGACCCCGCGTGCGCGTCGATGTCCGCCACGTGCGCGGACTCGACGTCGGTCGGGTCGAGGCTGATCGTGCCGGCGTCGTCGTCGATCTCGACACGCACGCCGTGCAGGCGCAGCAGGCCGGAGACGACCGCGACGTCACGGATCTGCGGGACGTTGCGCAGCTCGCTCGGCGTCTCGCCGAGGAGTGCGGCGACCATCGCCTTGGAGACGAAGTTCTTGGCCCCCCGGACGGTGATCTCTCCGCGCAGCGGGTTGCCACCGTCGACGTACAGCAGGTCGGTCATGCGCCCATCGTCCCCTACCGGACGCCCTGCGCGCGTCAACCTCGGGCCAGGACAGGACGGTTCTCGCAGAACCCTCACAAACGTACGGGCGGCCCGACCGGTTCCCCGGCCGGACCGCCCGTCCGTCGTCGCAGGTCAGGTGCGCGTCAGGACGCCTGCGTGGGACCGAGGTCGAGCGCGACGACGGGCCGCGCCGGGCGCACCGGCACCGGCGGCAGGTGCTTGGCGGGCAGCGTCGCGGGACGCCAGGACTCGCGGCGCGCCTCGAACGCGGAGATCTCGTCCGCGTGCTGCAGCGTCAGACCGATGTCGTCGAGGCCCTCGATGAGGCGCCAGCGCGTGTAGTCGTCCACCTGGAACGGCACCACGACGTCGTCGCACGTGACCGTGCGCGCCTCCAGGTCGACGGTGACCTCGGTGCCCGGGTGGGTCTCGAGGATCTTCCAGAGCAGCTCGACGTCCTCCTGCGCGACCTGCGCGGCGAGCAGCCCCTGCTTGCCGGAGTTGCCGCGGAAGATGTCGGCGAAGCGCGCGGAGATCACGACGCGGAAGCCGTAGTCCTTGAGCGCCCAGACGGCGTGCTCGCGCGAGGAGCCCGTGCCGAAGTCGGGGCCGGCGACGAGCACGGAGCCCGCCTTGTACGCGTCCTGGTTGAGCAGGAACTCCGGGTCGCCGCGCCACGCGGCGAACAGCGCGTCCTCGAAGCCGGTGCGCGTGACCCGCTTGAGGTACACGGCGGGGATGATCTGGTCGGTGTCGACGTTGCTGCGCCGCAGCGGGACGCCGATCCCGGTGTGCTGGGTGAACTTCTCCATGGTGGGCCTGCCTTACGGGTTCGGGGGGCGTCAGACGGTCTGCAGCGCGGCGTCGGGCTCGAGCGGGCTGCCGTCCGGCACAGGCACGTCGGCGCCCAGGTCGGCGACCGAGGACAGCGTGCCGCGGATCGCGGTGGCCGCGGCGACCAGCGGCGAGACGAGGTGGGTGCGACCCCCCTTGCCCTGACGTCCCTCGAAGTTGCGGTTCGACGTCGACGCCGAACGCTCACCCGGTGCGAGCTGGTCGGGGTTCATGCCCAGACACATCGAGCACCCGGCATTGCGCCACTCGGCACCGAAGTCCAGGAAGATCCGGTCGAGGCCCTCGGCCTCGGCCTGCAGGCGCACGCGCGCCGAGGACGGGACGACGAGCACGCGCACGTCCTGGTGCTTGGAGCGGCCCTTGACGAGCTTCGCGACGGCACGCAGGTCCTCGATGCGCCCGTTGGTGCACGAGCCGATGAAGACCGTGTCGACCGCGATCTCGCGCAGCGGCTGCCCGGGGGTCAGACCCATGTACTCGATCGCGCGCTCGGCCGCGACGCGCTCGTTGGCGTCCGCGATCTCCTCCGGGACGGGCACACTGCCCGACAGCGGCAGACCCTGCCCGGGGTTGGTGCCCCACGTGACGAACGGCTCGAGGTCGGCCGCCTCGAGCACGACCTCGGCGTCGAACTGGGCGTCCTCGTCGGTGTGCAGGGTGCGCCAGTACTCGACCGCGGCGTCCCAGTCGGCGCCCTCGGGCGCGTGCGGGCGTCCCTTGAGGTAGGTGAACGTCGTCTCGTCGGGCGCGATCATGCCGGCCCGTGCACCCGCCTCGATCGACATGTTGCAGATCGTCATGCGGCCTTCCATCGACAAGCTGCGGATCGCCTCGCCGCGGTACTCCAGGACGTACCCCTGGCCACCGCCGGTGCCGATCTTGGCGATGATCGCCAGGATGATGTCCTTGGCCGTCGCGCCGATGGGCAGCGCACCGTTGACGGTGATCGCCATGGTCTTGAACGGTGCGAGCGGCAGCGTCTGCGTGGCCAGCACGTGCTCGACCTCGGACGTGCCGATCCCGAACGCGAGGGCGCCGAACGCGCCGTGCGTCGAGGTGTGCGAGTCGCCGCACACGACCGTCAGCCCGGGCTGCGTCAGACCGAGCTGCGGTCCCACCTGGTGGACGATGCCCTGGTCGGCATCGCCGAGCGAGTGGATGCGCACACCGAACTCGGCCGTGTTGCTGCGCAGCGTGTCGATCTGCGTGCGGCTCGTGGCGTCGGCGATCGGCCGGTCGATGTCGAGCGTCGGGGTGTTGTGGTCCTCGGTCGCCAGGGTGAGGTCCGGACGGCGGACCGGGCGGCCCGCGAGGCGCAGCCCCTCGAAGGCCTGCGGGCTCGTGACCTCGTGCACGAGGTGCAGGTCGATGTACAGCAGGTCGGGTGCACCGTCCGTGCCGCGGCGCACGACGTGCGCGTCCCAGACCTTCTCCGCCAGCGTGCGGGCCATGTCGCTTCGTTCCTCTCGTCCGGGCGGGGGCCTCCCGGGTCACCGTGTCGATGACGTGCCGCCGCGGGTCGTCGCGACCCTCGGCTTGCATCTCAGCCTGCGAGACGCCAATATCGACCTATGGACAACTCTAGCGGAGTCGGCGTCCTGGACAAGGCCGCGTCGGTGCTGAGCGCCCTGGAGGCCGGACCCGCGACCCTCGCACAGCTGGTCGCCGCCACCCATCTTGCCCGCCCGACGGCCCATCGGCTGGCCGTCGCGCTCGAGCACCACCGCCTCGTCGCACGCGACCTGCAGGGCCGGTTCGTCCTCGGCCCGCGGCTCTCCGAGCTCGCGACCGCCGCCGGCGAGGACCGCCTGCTGGCCGCCGCCGGCCCGGTGCTGACGCTGCTGCGCGACCACACGGGTGAGAGCGCCCAGCTCTACCGCCGCCAGGGCGACCAGCGCATCTGCGTCGCCGCCGCCGAGCGCCCCATCGGCCTGCGCGACTCCATCCCCGTCGGCGCGACGCTGACGATGCAGGCGGGCTCCGCGGCGCAGGTGCTGCTCGCGTGGGAGGAGCCCGACCGGCTGCACCGTGGCCTGCAGGGCGCCAAGTTCACCGCGACGATCCTGTCCGGCGTGCGCCGCCGCGGCTGGGCGCAGTCGGTCTCCGAGCGCGAGGTCGGCGTCGCGTCCGTGTCCGCCCCCGTGCGCGGCCCGTCGGGACGCGTCGTCGCCGCCGTGTCGGTGTCCGGCCCGCTCGAGCGCCTGTCGCGCCAGCCCGGCCGGCTGCACGCGGCCGCCGTCGTGTCGGCCGCCAACCGCCTCACCGAGGTCCTGCGCCGCACCGCCGACTGACCCACCCGGTCGTCCCCCGGTCGTCGCCCCACCCGGTCGTCGCCCCGCCCCCAGTCGTCGAGCTCGGACTTTGGCGGCTTCTGGCGCGTCAGAAGCCGCCAAAGTCCGAGTTCGACGCCGGTGGGTGAGAAGGCTGACGCCGGTGGGTGAGAAGGCGGGCGTGACGTCCGGGAACGAAGAAGGCCCGGTCACCTGTGGTGACCGGGCCTTCGACCGTACCCCCGACCGGATTCGAACCGGCGCTACCGCCGTGAGAGGGCGGCGTGCTAGGCCGCTACACAACGGGGGCCTTGCTCACGTCCCGAAGGCCGTGTGCCGAGTG
>JAFAEH010000267.1 GCA_023424135.1 Actinomycetes bacterium
CTCGTGGGCGGCGGCGGCGGCGCCGCGTACGCGACGTGGACCGCGACCCCCACCGAGGCGACCGTCGTGCAGCGCGCCGACGCCGGAGAGGCGTGCCGGGACGCGCTCGCCCGGTCGATCGCCCCCGCCGACGCCGACGCGCTCGCGGGCGCCGCCGTCGCGGTCGCGGAGCAGCGCGGCACCTGGACCACGGTCGTGCTCGCGGGCGACGGCGGGTTCGGCGGGCTCTGCGTCGACGACGGGTCCGCGGGGCTGTTCGACTCGATGTTCGGCTCGGCGGGCGTCGCCGCCGTCCCGGCGCCGTCCGCGCGCGGGGTCGTCGTGACCGACCTGGGCACGGGCTCGACGTCGGCCGGCGACCTGTCGCTCGTCGCCGGGAGCGTCGGTGACGAGGTCACGGGCGTGCGGCTGCGGACGGCGAGCGTCGGGGACGTCGACGCGAGCGTGCGCGACGGCCGGTTCGTGCTGTGGTTCCCGGGCGACGAGCTGCGGGACGCCAACGCGCGGGGCGTCGAGCTCGACGTCACGTACGCCGACGGCTCGACGGCGGCGGTGACGGTCCGGCTCTGACCTGGCCGAACGCCGCCGTGAAGGGTTGCTGCCGCGAGACGGCAGCAACCCTTCACACGGGCCGGGACGGCTCACGCGGTGCAGGGCACCGGACCGGAGGTCGGCGGCGTGCCCGACCCGATGAACCCGAAGGCGGTCGTGGCGCCCGCCGCGAGCACGCCGTTCCAGGCCGCGTTGGTCGCGGTGACCGTCGAGCCCGTGGTCGTCACGGCGGCGGACCAGGACTGCGTCACCGCGCCGCCGCCCGGCAGCGTGAACGTCGTCGTCCAGCGCGTGAGCGGAGCCGTCCCGGCGGTGACGTCGACCGTCGCCTGGTAGCCGCCGGGCCACGTGCTGCCGACCGTGAGGGCAGCACGGCACGCTGCCGTCGGCGAGGCCGTGGGGGTCGGCGTGGGCGTCGGCGTGGGTGAGGTGGTCGGCGTCGGCGTCGGGGTCGCGGTGGGCGTCGGCGTGGGTGAGGTGGTCGGCGTCGGCGTGGGGGAGGCCGTCGGCGTGGGCGTCGGCCCGCCGCCGAGGCCCAGGCCCTCGAGGACGTCGGTGAGCTGCGCCGCGATCACCTGGTGGTCGCGCACTGACGGGTGCCAGTCGCAGCCGCCGTAGTCGAGGCCCTCGCTGCCGTAGTACCAGGACACGACGCGGTCGTCGCCGGCCGCCCGCCGCTCGTCCACGACGCGCTGAGCGAGGTCCTTCAGGTCGGTGCCGGTGTGCACGGACGTCGCGGAGACGACGAGCCAGGTGTCGTCGCCGTAGCGGTCGCGCAGGTCGTCGAGGAACCCGTGGTACGCCGCGACCCACGCCTCGCGCAGCGCGGCGGGCGTCGTCCAGGCCTCGCCCGATCCGAGCGCGGTCGAGAAGTCGTTGATGCCCAGGCCGATGACGACCGCGTCGGGGTCCCACCCGGTGGCCGGCCCGCCGGCGGTGCCCGGGACGAACGGCAGCACGCGGTCGTAGTACGTGCGGTAGCTCGTGCCCGCGTCGGATCCGGCGTAGTTGCGCACCATGCCGCGCCCCGAGAACGCGTTGATCTGGTAGTCCGCGCCCAGCGCGCGGGCCGTCAGCGCACCGAAGCTGAGGTCGGCGTTGGTCGTGCGCGTCAGCTGGTCGCCCGTGCACGTGCGGCTGGTCGACGTGTTGCCGTACCCCACGGTGTACGAGTCTCCGACGTACTCGATCTGCAGGTCGCGGGGCGCGGGCGCGGGCAGCACGACGCTGCCGTCGTGCGGTACGAACCCGCCGAACGTGCTGGTCGACCACGGGGCCTCGCTGCGCTTGACGACGCGCACGTCGTGCTCGCCGGCGGGCAGGCCGTCGACCACGTGCGTCGTCGCGCCGGGCGCCACGAGCGTCTCGACCGTGCGGCCGTCGACCTGCACGTCGTAGTCGCCCGTCGCGTCGTCGAGCACGATGCCGACGCCCGTGCCGCGGAACCGGCCCTCGAAGTACACGCCCGGCCACGCGTGCTGCCAGGTGCCGTCGACCGGATGGACGCGGCCGGCGGTGCGGGCCGTGTCGGTGAGCGAGGTCGGCGCGGCGGTGCCGGCCGGTGCGAGCGGTGGTGCGGCACCGGCGGACGCCGCCGCGGCGACGGGCAGCAGGGCGACGCAGGCCGCGAGCGCGGCGGTGACGACGGTGGCACGCGACGGGCGCACGCGGGGATCCTCTCGACGGACGTCGTCGCGCCGGACCGGGCGACCCCCTCTTGCTACCGCCTCGTGCGTCGCGTCCGCACCGGGTGAAGCGATTCGACGCACGGAGCGCCCGGCGCGACGCGGTGTGCAGCGTTCCGGCGGCAGGAGCGCCGCAACGCCACACGGCACCACCGTTCCGAGGGCCGGCGGAGGCGGTGGGGTCTCGCCGGGGGCGGGGAGCCGCACGCTCCGGCGGCCGTGCGGCGTGCCGGCCGCAGAGCGGTCGCGGTGCCGCACGGACCCGCGTCGCGGGTCACGCGTCAGCGGGTCGTGCCGCGCTCCAGCAGGCTCACGGGCAGCACGATCTGCTCGGGCGGGGCGGCCTCGCCTGCGGTGCGCAGGTCGAGCAGGCGCACGGCGTGCTCGACGAGCAGCTCGTGGTGCGGGTCGACGGTCGTCAGCCCGGGCCACACGTGCTCGCCGAGCGCGAGCGCGTCGAACCCGACGACCTGCACGTCGCCGGGGATGGTGCGGCCGTGGTCCTGCAGCGCGGCCATCGCGCCGATCGCGACCTGGTCGGTGACCGCGAAGACGCCGTCGAGGTCGAGACCCCGGGCGAGCGCGTCGTCGACGGCCTGCCGCCCCTGCACGGCCTCGAGCCACGGCGCGGGCAGCACGAGCCGCTCGTCGACGGGGACGCCGGCCGCGGCGTGCGCCTCGCGCCAGCCGCGCGTGCGGGAGCCGGAGACGCCGGGGTCGTCGTCGAGCGTGCCGCCGACGATCGCGACGCGCCGCGCGCCGCGCGCGAGCAGGTGTGCGGTGGCGAGGCGAGCGCCCTCGACGTTGCCGAGCATGACGTGGTCGAACCTGGGTGGCATGGGGCGCTCGCCCAGCAGGACCATCGGGAGCTGGGTCTGCAGGCGGTCGACGTCGTCCGGCGCGAGGCCGACGACGGACAGCAGCACGCCGTCGTACATCTGGAGCCGGGCCTGGGACAGCGCGCCGAGCTCGCCCTCCTTGCTGGCGTTGGTCTGCTCGATGACGAGGTGCCGGTCGCTCGCGCGCAGCGCGGTGGTGAGCTGCGCGCCGAGCTGGCCGAAGTACGGGTGGTCGACGCGCGGCACGACGAACGCGACCGTGCCGGAGCGGCCGGCGCGCAGCCGGCGCGCGGTGAGGTTGACCTCGTAGCCGAGGTGCGCGATGGCGTCGAGCACGCGGGCGCGGGTCTCGGGGCCGACGCGCGGCCGGTCGTTGACGACGTTCGAGACGGTCATGACCGAGACGCCGGCGGCGCGCGCGACGTCCTTGAGCGTCGGGGCGCCAGCGGGTCGCATCGACCCCTCCTCGCGTCGTCGGGCGGTGCGCCGCCCCTTGACGTGCGGCGCGCGACCGAGCATATTCGAGCCTGCACGGTGCCGTGTATCGATAAACAAGCGGGCGTCACCGACCCGCGCGGTGTCGTCGACCCGTCCGACCGCTGCACCCGAGGAGCCCCGTGCCCGCCCAGCTCACCGCCGTCATCGACCTCGACCTGCCCGGCGCCACGATCAGCCGCCACGTCTACGGCCACTTCGCCGAGCACCTCGGCCGCTGCATCTACGGCGGCTTCTGGGTGGGCGAGGACTCGCCGCTGCCGA
>JAFAEH010000273.1 GCA_023424135.1 Actinomycetes bacterium
GTCTCACGGCAGGTCAGCGCTCCTTGAAGTACGCGAACAGGTGGCTCTCGCGCGTCAGGGTCAGGGCGGCGAGCACGCCCAGCGGCGCGGTCACGAGAGTCGCGGCGAGCGCCGGGAGCTGGCCGGCGACGAGGTCGAGCGCGTTCGCAGGGTCGGTCAGGCGGCTCGCCACGACGGCCACGACGGCCGTGGCCGCGGCGACGGCCGGCAGCACCCACGCGAGGGTCTCGACCACGGCCGTCACGCACAGGTCGCGCCGGCTGACGCCCGCGTGCAGCGCGCTCGCGTACTCCAGGCGTCGCAGGCGCGTCGCGACGTAGCCGAGCACGAACCCCGACGCGGGGACGAGCAGCCCCACCCAGCGGGTCGTACGGCCCGCGTACTGCGCCCAGGCGTCGAGCTCCTGCCCGAGCGTGTTGTTCAGCCGCGCCACCGGCGCCGCGTTCGTCGCCTGGGGCGTCACGACGCCGGCCGTGCGCAGCAGGTCTAGCGCGGCCGGGTTGCTCGGCGTGATCGTGGCCCAGCACTCGTCGAACCTGGTCTGCGTCGCGCTCGGGACCAGGACCGCGTAGGCGATGCGCTGGTCACGGCCGTCGACGGGCCACGCGAACACCCCGGCGACCGTGAGCGGACCGTGGTCGGTCGTGAGCCGGTCCCCGACCGCGGCCTCGAGGGTGTCGGCGAGCTGGTCGGAGATCCACACCCCCTCGGCGACGACCGCACCAAGACCCAGCACCCGCGCCAGGCTCGTGGTCACGACGAACGACGGCAGCGACGACGCGGTCGTGGCGTCGAACGTCAGCGTCGGCCCCGCGGTGAGGGCGCCCGCCGACGCGACGGGACGGCCCGTGGCGCCGCGGGCGGTGGTCAGGTCGGCACAGCTGCGTCCGTCGACGGACTGCTCGGCGGCGAGCACGTGCACCGCAGCCCCCGACGCGTCCCACGCCGCCGCACGGCGCTGCAGCGAGATCGTCGTGAGCGTGTCCATCAGGCACGCGGACGCGACGACCAGCGCCAGCGTCAGGGCGAACATCGTGGCCCGCGTGGTCCGCGTCGTGATGTTGCGGACCGACTCGCCCACAAGTGCCCGGGCCCTCATCGCGGGACCTGCCCGGGTGCGCGTGCGGTGACGGCGAGGTCGATGACGTGCGTGCAGGCGGCGCGCGTGGCGGGGTCGTGGGTGGCGATCACCACGATCGTGTCCTCCTGGGCGACGTGGGCGAGGGTCTGGTTCACGGTGGCTGCCGTGCGCTGGTCGAGCTGGGCCGTCGGCTCGTCGACGAGCAGCAGGTCGGGGCCGGTGGCGACGGCGCGCGCCAGCATGAGCCGCTGCGCCTCACCCCCGGACAGGTCCCGGAACGGGCGTGCCGCGACCGCGACGAGGCGGAACAGGCTCAGGACCGCCAGGGCACGCTCCTCGGCCTCGCTGCGTGCCAGACCCTTCGCCAGGAGGGGCAGCACGACGTGGTCGATCGCGGTGCGGCGTGCGACGCCGTGCGGGTTCTGGAACACCCAGCACGTGCGGTCGACGTCGATGCGCTCGACCCGGCCGCCGGTGGGCTGCTCCCAGCCCGCGACGATCGACAGCAGGGTCGACTTGCCGCTGCCCGACGGCCCGCACAGGCCGACGACCTGCCCGGCCTCGAGGTCGAGGTCCAGGTCGGTGAACAGCTCGGGGTTCGTGCCGAAGCGGTGGCTCAGCCCCACCCCGCGCACGCGGGGCGCGCTCACGTCGTCCCCGGCGCGCACGTGTCGTGCGTGACGGCGGCGCCGAGCGTGACGCGGGTGACCTCGGTTCCCTCCTCGACGGGCAGGACGAGCGAGGCGCCGAGCCCTGAGCCGATGATCGTCACCGGGACGGCGACGTCGTCCTGCTCGACGCATCCGGCGGTGCCCTCGATCGCGAACAGCGCGGTCGGGGGGACCTTCAGCGCCTCGACCGGGTCGTGCAGGACGAGCGCCGCCTTCGGCTTCTGCCCGTCCTTCGTCTGCTGCGCGACCGCGTAGTCGGGCGTGGCGCCGACCGCGGCCAGGAACTCGGCGTCGGTGACCTCGCCGCCGACCGGGTCGAGCGTGGTCGTCACGCCGAACAGCGTGAGGTCGCGTGCCCCTTCCCGCAGCCCGCCCGGCACCGGGAACGTGACGGCCACCAGGGCCCCGGCGACCGCCGCGACGGCTTCTCCGTCGCCCAGCGCGGCGCCGGGCGTCGTCGAGCAGGTGCTCGGGGTGAGCGTGCGTTCGGGCATCCAGACCAGCCCGGCCAGGCGCAGGGCGCCGTCGGGTCGGGTCACGCCGGCGTCGGTGAGGAGCCTCGAGACGGCGCGCGACGTGGCGCCCCCGTACCGTCCGTCGGCGTCGACGGCGTGGCCGAGGGCGGCGAGCTCGCGCTGCAGCGCCGCGACGTCGGTGCCGCGGTCGCCAGGTGCGAGGTCGCGGTACAGCGGGACGTCGGTGTGCAGCGCGACGACAGGCCGCTCGTCCACCCGGAGCAGCGTCTGGCCCGACGTGACCGTGGTGCCCGGCACGCACCCGGACCAGGTGACGGTGCCGCCCGTGCGGACGGCGAGGGTGCGCTCACCCTCGACCCGGAACGACACCTCGACGCTGCGCTCGTCGTCGAACGACTGACGCTGCACCGCAGCCGTGCGCGGCTGGTCCGCGGGGGACAGCCCGGCGGGCGTCGGGGTGGGTGCGGCGACGACCGCACCGGTGACCCCGGCGGCCGCGGCCAGCAGGGCGACGAGCACCAGGGGAGTGAGCAGGCGGGTGCGCATGCTCACTCCTGGGCTGCGGCGTAGGCGATCCCCGCACCCGCGAAGCAGGCCTGAGCGGCGTCGCCGGACGGGTCGAACGGTGAGCTGCTGAAGCTCTTCGGCAGCTCGTCCGCGAACGTCTCGGCGGTGTAGTCGCCGGGAACGAGGCCGGCCTTGCGCAGGCACTGCACCGCCGCCTCGTCCTGGTCGACGAGCAGGTCGGGGTTGCCCTGCTGCAGCGTGTAGAGGCTCTCGACGACGATGCTGACGCCCGTCGAGCACGTCTCGGAGGTCGCCATGTACGCGTCGACCTGCTTGCCGTTCTCCTCGTTGTCGGCGAGCTGAGGCAGGCGTGGCGAGCTCTTGTACAGGCCGTTCGCGAGCTTCTCGTAGGTGATGTCGTAGCCCGCGTCGGCCATGCAGGCCGCCTCGCGGGCGTGCGCGGTCTCGTAGTCCTCCGCCGAGATCTCCCCGTCCTGCACCGCGCGTTCGAGCACGTCGCGCTCGAAGTCCGACAGGTCGTCACGGGCGAGGTACTGCTCGAAGACGGCCTCGAGGCTGGAGGCGATCCGCTCCCCGCCCGTCGGCTCGTCCTGCGCGGTGGTGGTCGAGCAGGCCGCCAGCGCACCGAGCGCCAGCGCGGCCACGAGGGTCGCTGCCGCCGGCCGGTGGCCCGTCCGTCGTCGGGTGCGACCGTCCGTCGTCCGATCGGTGGTGCTCATCTGCGTCCCCCTCAGCGCTGGTCGAAGTCGGGTTCGACGTACTCCGGGACCTGCTCGTGGCACTTCTCCTCGGCCTGGGAGACCTCCTCGGAGCTGCTGGCGCTGCCGGCGGCGGGGTCCGCGACGAGGACGACCTGCGTCTCGTCGACGATCGCCGCGCCGACGCCCTCGTCGGTGAGGCACTCGAGGTAGGCCTGCGCCGCCTCGGGTGAGCTCTCGGTGTTCGGCGCGACGTGCCCGCCCTCCTCCTGGGTGACGGCCTCGTCGTCCTGCGGCGTCGCGACGTCGCTCGTCGGGGTGCCGGCGGTCTGCTGGTCGGTCGTGGCGCCGCCGGTGCAGGCGCCGAGCGCGAGCAGAGCCGTGCAGGTCACGGCCAGTGCCGCGTGTCGCGTCCTCGTCATGGTCGTTCGTCCTCTCCGTGCGGCGGGTGGTGCCTGACGGTGGACAGTCCACTGCGTGGGCGGTGAGGTGCCGGTCAGGATGTCGTTGACCGTGGCGTGACCGGACGCCCGGATACTGGGGCGTGCGACCGGGTCGTCGGCCGCACGCCGTCCGCAGGGGGAACGCATGAGGGTGCTGATCGTCGAGGACGACGACGAGCTCGCAGCAGCGCTCGACGACGCGCTGCGCCACGAGGGCTACCGCACGGTGGTGGCGAGGACGGGGACGGACGCGCTCGCGCGGCTCGGTGGTGACCCCGTCGACATCGTCCTGCTCGACCGCGACCTGCCCGTGATGTCCGGGGATGCGGTGCTCGAGGTGATCGTCGCGCACCGCATCCCCGTCAAGGTGCTCATGCTGACGGCGGCGGCGGGGGTCGACGACCGGGTCGAGGGCCTGGACCTCGGGGCGGACGACTACCTGACCAAGCCGTTCGCGTACCCGGAGCTGCTCGCGCGCGTGCGGGCGCTGCGCCGTCGCGCCGACGCGACCACGCCGAGCGTGCTCACACGCGGCGACCTCGTGGTGGACACGGGGCGTCGGCTCGCGCAGCGCGGTGAGGCGCTGCTGCGGCTCACGCCGAAGGAGTACGGGGTCCTGGAGGTGCTGCTGACCGCGGACGGGGGCTTCGTGACGGTCGCGGAGCTGCTCGACGAGGTGTGGGACAGCGGGTACGACGTGCAGGACAACGTGGTGAAGACCGCGGTGTACTCGCTGCGCAGGAAGCTGGGACCCCCGGACGTCATCGTCTCCGAGCCGCGCAACGGGTACCGCATCCCATGACGCCGTCCGACGCGCGCCCGTCGCGGGCCCCGAGGGTCGTCTGGTCGTTGCGGACGACGCTGACGCTGACGATCGCGGGGCTGTTCATCGTCGCGACCGGCACGGTCCTGGCCGTGCAGGTCGCCGTGGTGACCCGCGTGCTGGACCAGCAGGTCCGGTCCATCTCCGTCGGCCTGCCGCCGGACGGCGGTGTCGGCGTCGGCGGCGACGACGGCGGGTCGCCGCCTGCCCCGGCCGACGAGGCGGAGGTGTGCGTGTCCGAGGACGGCACCGCGAGCTCGCAGTGCGCACCGCCGACGTCGCGGGCGCCCGACCCGGCGGGTGTGGTCACCGACGTGCACGACGAGGTGACGACGCTGCGCGACTCGTTCACGGGTGTCGTGGTGACGGGTGCCGTCCTGGTGTTCCTGGTGTTCTGCGCGCTGGCGCTGGTCATCGCCCGGGTCGTCGCGACCCGCACGACGCGTCGCATCACGGCCATCACCGAGCTCGCCGACGCCCTGGACCCCGACGACCCGAGCGCCCGCGTGCGTGCGCCGTCCCGTGCGGACGAGATCGGGCAGCTCACGGACACGCTGAACCGTGCCCTCGACCGGATCGAGAGCACCCTGACGGCGCAGAAGCAGTTCATCGCCAACGCGTCGCACGAGCTGCTCACCCCGATCGCCGCGATCGAGACGAGCCTGGACGCGCCGCTGTCCCAGGGGCGTTTCCCGCAGGCCGTCCGGCCGGCGGTCGACCGTGCGCTCGCGGCGAACCGTCGTGCCGCGGCTCTCGTGCGCAGCCTCCTGCAGCTCGCCCGCGCGCAGGGCGTCGCGCGGGCGGCCCGGCACGAGGTCGACCTGGCGCGGCTGGCGGACGAGGCGGTCGACGAGGTCCGTGTGCGTGCGCGGCAGCGCGGGATCGTCGTCGGCACGGACGGGCTGCGTCCGCTGACGGTCACGGGGGACCCGGTCCTGCTCGGCCTCGCGGTGCGCAACCTCGTCGACAACGCGGTGACGCACAACGTCGAGGGCGGACGGCTCGACGTCGCGACCGGTGCCGGTGCGGCCCCGGGGTCGGGGTCGATCACGGTCACGAACTCCACCGGGCCGGCGACCGGCATCGGTACGGGCGACGTGACGGACCTCGTCCAGCCGTTCCACCGCGGCGACGGCTCGCGCGTGGGCGGCGCACCGGGGCACGGGGTCGGTCTGGCGGTCGTCGAGGCGGTCGTCCGTGCGCACGCCGGGCACCTCGAGCTGTCGTGGCCGGGCGCGTCCACGTTCCGTGCCGTGGTCCACCTGGACGACGGTCCGGGTCTCGATAGACTTGCTGGTCAGTCAGAGGGCCGGGCAGGAGGACGGGACGCATGAAGCGCGCGGAGCAGCGTCGGCGGACTCGGGAGGCGCTCCTCGAGGCGGCGGCCGAGGAGTTCGTCACGCGCGGCTACGCGCAGGCGACGCTCCAGGGAGCCGCGGACCGGCTGGGTCTGACGCGCGGCACGGTGCTGTTCCACTTCTCGTCGAAGGACGCGCTGCGCGATGCGCTCGCGGACTGGGCCGACGCTCGGCTGCTGGAGGCGCTGGATCCCGCCCGGCCGGTCCGCCCCGACCAGCCCGACGACCCTCGCGGGCGGTTCGTGGGCGCGCTGCTCGAGCTCGCGGAGGTCTACTCCACGGACGTCCGCGTGCGGGCCGGGGTCGCGTTGCAGGACGAGCGCAGCAGGGAACGGCCGGCGGTGAGCGCGTGGCGTGCGGCCCTCGACGCGCGCGCGGCGTCGTACCTCGCACAGGTCGACGGTCGTCCTGACGCCGCGACGGGCACACCCGTCGCGGCGACCGCCCTCGCGGCGATGTTCCTCGGAGTCCTGCGGGACCCGGCGTGGCGTACCGAGCGGCAGCTGCATGAGGCGCTGACCTGCGTCGTCGCCGCAGTTCCGCGCCGCTGAGCGCGACCACTGGTCTCATTGTGTGAAACGGGCATCTCTCACCCAGTGACACTTCGACGGACATACGTTGACCTTCCAGTCAGTCAACTTCTACGGTCGTCTACGCGGGCCGGCAGGACAGAGCGGGTCCGTACGACCGACAAGCAGGGGGAGATCTGATGTTCGGAGCATCACGCACGCACGACACCGGGCGAGCGGTCGGACCGGTCCTGAGGTTCGGCGCCGGCGCCGTCCTCGTGCTCGCAGCGGCGGGGATCGCCGCACCGGCGAGCGCGGCCGTCACCTACCGGCTGCACGCGGCGTCCGACTACTCGCTGGGCGAGACGTGGACGACCAACGGTGACCAGGGCAGGTCGTACGCCCAGCACGGCAACCTGGTGGCGAGCACGGGCTGGACGACCCAGCACAGCCGCGCGTTCGCCGACTCGGGCACGTCGTCGAGCTACTACGCCAAGGTGTGGTGGCGGTAAGGGCCGACCGGCTCGGACGCTCGTGGCGGCGGCGTGGCTCGGACGAGCCGCGCCGCCGTCCGCGTGCTCACCCGCGGCCCGGGCCGTTCCGAGCCGTCCCGGTCGTCGGTCTCACGCAGGAGGTTCGAGCCAGCGCGGGGTGCCGCAGCGGCGCACGGCGTAGCGGTCGACGACGAGGTCGAGCAGCACCGCGCGCAGGCGGGGACCTGACCTCGTGACCTGGGCCGCGACGTCGCCGGGGACGTCGCGGTACTCGTACTGCGCCCACGTGCTCCCCGAGACCGAGGTGCAGCGGACCGTCAGGACGCCGGTGGTCGGGTCGTGCTGGGCGGTGCGGGGGCGCAGGGCGGGTGACGCGCGGAACACCGTGCCCACCCTGCCTGACGGGTGGCGTCGTCCCTGGTCAGAAAGTCCCGGAGAGGCCCGGTTGTGCGGGACGTCTCGCCCGCGGTGGGCCCGGCCGGGTCGGCATCCCGGTGTCAGGCGGGGCCGCGGTGCGCGGCCCACTGCTCGGCCGCGCGGTCGGCCGCGGTCGCGACGAGCGCCGCCAGCTCGGGCCGGTCGGGCACGCGGAACGACACGTACCCGCCGCGCCCGCCACCGACAGGTCGGCCGTACGCCTTGGCGGCGAGGTGACCGTCGGGCAGCAGCCGCACGTTGAGCGTCTGCAGCTCGAACACCTCGCCGCGGCGCTCGTCCGTCCACCGCAGGTGCTCGGGGACCGCCACGTTGATCGCGAGCGCGCTGACCTCGACCTGGTCCGTCACGTCGCCATCCTCCCCGGCGCGGGCCCGTCCGGTGCGGGTCGGCGCGTCGTCCCGCGCTCGACGAGGCGCACGGGCATCTCGAGGTGCTCGGGTGGTGCGGGGTCGCCGGACGTGCGCAGGTCGAGCAGGCGCAGCGCGTGCTCGACGAGCAGCTCGTGGTGCGGGTCGACGGTCGTCAGCCCGGGCCACACGTGCTCACCGAGCGCGAGCGCGTCGAACCCGGCGACCTGCACGTCGTCGGGGATGGTGCGGCCGTGGTCGTGCAGCGCGGCGAGCGCACCGATCGCGACCTGGTCGGTGACGGCGAACACGGCGTCCAGGTCGAGCCCCCGGCGCAGTGCGGCGTCGACGGCGTGGCGTCCCTGCGCGGTCTCGAGGTGCGGTGCCTCGAGGACGAGCCGCTCGTCGACGGGGACCCCTGCCGCCTCGTGCGCCTCGCGCCACCCGCGCGTCCGCAGCCCGGACACGCCGGTGTCGTCGTCGAGGCGCCCCCCGACGAGCGCGACGCGGCGCGCCCCGCGCGCGAGCAGGTGGGCGGTCGCCAGGTGTGCGCCCTGCACGTTGCCGAGCATGAGGTGGTCGAAGCGTGCGGGCATCGCGTGCTCACCGAGCAGGACCATCGGCAGGTGGGTGCGCAGCGCGTCGACGTCGTCGTAGCCGAGGCCGAGGACGGACAGCAGGATGCCGTCGTACATCTGCAGCCGCGCCTGCGACAGGGCGGTCAGCTCGCCCTGCCTGCTGGCGCCCGTCTGCTCGATGACGAGGTGGCGGCCGGTGGGGCGCAGCGCGTCGGTGAGCATCGCGCCGAGCTGGGCGAAGTAGGGGTGGTCGATGCGCGGCACGACGAGGGCGAGGGTGCCGCTGCGTCCGGCGCGCAGCCGGCGGGCGGTGAGGTTGACCTCGTAGCCGAGCGTGTCGATCGCGTCGAGGACGCGCTGGCGGGTGGCGGTGCCGACGCGCGGCACGCCGTTGACGACGTTGGACACGGTCATCACGGAGACGCCGGCGGCGCGCGCGACGTCCTTGAGGGTGGGTGCGGGGCCGGTGCGCATCGACCTCCTCGCTCTGCTCGCGCTCGTCGTGGGGTCGCCCTTGACGAGCGGCCGACGACCGAGCATATGCAAGTCTGCACGGTGCCGTGTATCGATAAACAAGCGGGCGTCACCGACCCGCGCGGTGTCGTCGACCCGTCCGACCGCTGCACCCGAGGAGCCCCGTGTCCGACCAGCTGACCGCCGTCATCGACCTCGACCTGCCCGGCGCCACGATCAGCCGCCACGTCTACGGCCACTTCGCCGAGCACCTCGGCCGCTGCATCTACGGCGGCTTCTGGGTGGGCGAGGACTCGCCGCTGCCGA
>JAFAEH010000002.1 GCA_023424135.1 Actinomycetes bacterium
TGCGGGGACAGGCCGGCGACGTCGCGCGTGCCGCGGGCCTTCGCCGCCGCCTCGGCGGCCGCCGTCCCGGCCCGCGAGCGCTGCACCCAGCCCTCGATGTTCCGCTGCGACCCGGCGCTGACGGCCAGCGCCCCGGGCGGCACGTCGCGTCGCACGACCGTCCCGGCGCCGGTGTACGCACCGTCGCCGACGACGACGGGGGCGACGAACATGTTGTCCGAGCCGGTGCGGGCGTGCGAGCCGATGACCGTGCGGTGCTTGTTCACGCCGTCGTAGTTGACCGTGACCGACGCGGCGCCGATGTTCGAGTGCTCGCCGATCGTCGCGTCACCGACGTAGGACAGGTGCGGGATCTTCGACCCCTCGCCGATCTGCGCGTTCTTCGTCTCGACGAACGTGCCGATCTTGCCGTGGGCGCCGAGCTCCGTACCGGGACGCAGGTACGCGAACGGGCCGACCGTCGCACCCTCGCCGACCACCGACAGGGACCCGTGGGTGCGCACGACGGTGGCGCCCGCACCGACCTCGACGTCGGTGAGCGTGGTGTCCGGGCCGACGGTCGCACCCTCGCCGACGCTCGTCGCGCCGTGCAGCTGGGTGTTCGGGTGCAGCGTGACGTCGCGCGCGAGGTCCACGTCGACGTCGACCCACGTGGTCGCGGGGTCGACGACGGTGACGCCCTGGCGCATCCAGTCCTCGAGCAGGCGGCGGTTGAGCTCGGCGCGCAGCGCGGCGAGCTGCACGCGGTCGTTGACGCCCTCGACGGTGACCGGGTCGTCGGTGCGCAGCGCGCGCACGTGCCCGCCGTCGCCGCGGGCGATCGCCAGCACGTCGGTCAGGTACACCTCGCCCTGCGCGTTGTCGCGGCCGAGGCGCGCGAGCGCGGCGCGCAGGACGAGCGCGTCGAAGACGTACACCGACGTGTTGATCTCGGTGATGGTGCGCTGCTCGTCGTCGGCGTCCTTCTCCTCGACGATGCCGAGCACGTCACCCGTGCCCGGCTCGCGCAGGATGCGCCCGTACCCCGTGGGGTCGGCGACGTCCGTCGTCAGGACGGTGACCGCGTTCGCGTCCGCGGCGTGCGCCGCGAGCAGCTCGCCGAGCGTGCCGGCGTCGAGCAGCGGCACGTCGCCCGCCATGACGACGACGGCCCCCGTGAGCACCGAGTCCGCGGCAGCACCGCCCACGTCGTGCCCCGACGCGGCGTCGGCCGCGGTCGCGGCCTGCGCGGCGGCGTCGAGCGCCGTCATCGCGACCTGCACGGCACGACCGGTCCCGGGGATGTCGTCCTGGTCGACGAGCAGCGCGTCGGGGTCGACCTCGAGCACGTGCGCGGCGACCCGCGCGCGCTCGTGGCGCACGACCACGGCGACCCGGTGCGGGTCGAGCCCGCGGGCGGCCGCCAGCGCGTGGCCGACCATGCTGCGCCCGGCCAGCGTGTGCAGGACCTTCGGGGTGGCGGACCGCATGCGGGTGCCCTCACCCGCTGCGAGGACGACGACGGCGGCTGGGCGGGGGACGGTCACCAGTGGTGCTCCTCGCGGTCTGCCCGGTGGACGGGCCAGGTGGTTCTGCCGTGATGGGACTCTACCGCCATGAGCTCGACGCCCACGTTCACCGCCACCCGCCGCTCCGCCTACGCGGGGTACGTCGTGCAGGCGGTCGTGAACAACCTCGCACCCCTGCTGTTCGTGGTCTTCCACACGGCCTACGACGTGCCGGTCACACAGCTCGGGGCGCTCGCGGCCCTGAACTTCGGGGTGCAGCTCGTCACGGACCTGGTCGCGATGCGGGTCGTCGACCGGATCGGCTACCGACGCCCCCTCGTGCTCGCGCACGCCCTCGCGGTGCTCGGCCTGGTGCTCCTGGCGGTGCTGCCGGGTGCCGTGCCGTCGCCGTTCGTCGGGTTGTGCGTCGCCGTCGTCGTGTACGGCGTCGGCGGCGGGCTGCTCGAGGTCCTCGTCTCCCCGGTCGTCGAGCACCTGCCGACGCCGCAGGAGTCGAAGGCCGCGGGCATGGCGCTGCTGCACTCGTTCTACTGCTGGGGTCAGCTCGCGGTCGTCGTCGGCACGACCGCGCTGCTCGCCCTCATCGGCGCGGACCTGTGGCCGGTCCTGCCGCTGCTGTGGGCCCTCGTGCCTGCGGCGAACCTCGTCGTGCTCCTGCGCGTGCCCCTGCCGGCGACGGTGCCCGACGAGCACCGCACACCGGTGCGCCGGCTGCTCGGCACACCGCTGTTCCTCGCGGCGCTGGTCCTCATGACGACGGGCGGTGCGGCGGAGCTGACGATCGCGCAGTGGTCGTCGTTCTTCGCCGAGCAGGGCACCGGGGTGCCCAAGCAGGTCGGCGACCTGCTCGGGCCCGGGCTGTTCGCGCTGCTGATGGGGGCGGGCCGGTTCGCGTACGGGATGTGGGGGCACGACGTGCCGCTGCGCCCGCTGCTCGCGGTCTCCGGCGCCGCCGCGTCCGTCTGCTACGTCGTCGCCGCGACCGTGTCGGCACCGGTGGTCAGCCTCGTCGCGTGCGCGCTGTGCGGGCTGGCGGTGGCGCTGCTGTGGCCCGGCACGTTCTCGCTGACGTCGGCGCGCTTCCCGCTCGGCGGCGCCGCGATGTTCGCGCTGCTGGCCCTCGCGGGCGACGCCGGCGGGATGCTCGGCCCGCTGGGCGCCGGACTGCTCGCGGGGCTGACG
>JAFAEH010000035.1 GCA_023424135.1 Actinomycetes bacterium
CAGCATCTTGCGGCGCTGCGCGAACGCGGCGTCGACGACCGCGAAGACGTCGGTGCGGCTCGCGGTCGTCGACGGGGGCTCGCGGCGGTCGAGCCGCACGAGCGCGGAGTCGACGTGCGGCGCCGGCCAGAACACCGCGCGCCCGACCGTCGCGGTCCGCCGGGCCGCCGCGTACCAGGCCGCCTTGGCCGACGGGACGCCGTACGTCCGGCTGCCGGGAGGTGCCGCGAGCCGGTCCGCGACCTCGGCCTGCACCATGACCAGGGCCCGCTCGAGCGGGTCGAACCGCTCGAGGAACGTCAGCAGCACCGGCACGGAGACGTTGTACGGCAGGTTCGCGACGAGCGCGACCGGCGCGTCGCCGGGCAGGGCGGTCACCGTGAGCGCGTCCTGCGTGACGACCGTCAGGCGCGCACGCCCGTCGGCGTCGTGCAGCTCGACGACGCGCCGCGGCGTTCCGGCGTCGTCCGTGTCGACCGCGGGCGCGACCGTCAGGCCGGGCACGTGCGCCGCGACCGTCTCGGGCAGCAGCGTCGCGAGGACGGGGTCGATCTCGACCGCGACGACGTCGGCGCCCGCCTCGAGCAGGCCGAGCGTCAGGGACCCCAGCCCGGGGCCGACCTCGACGACCCGCTCACCGGGCGCGACGTCGGCCTGCCGCACGATCTTGCGCACCGTGCCCGCGTCGAGCACGAAGTTCTGCCCGAGCGTCTTGGTGGGCCGCACCCCGGCGCGTGACGCGAGCGCCCGGATCTCCGCAGGCCCGAGCAGGGCGATCGCCGACATGACCCCCGACCCTACCGACCCTGCCGCGGCACGAGCTCCCACCCACCCCGCGACCCCCTCACCCGGCGAGCCCCTCCCCCGCCACCCCCTCACCCCGCGAGAGAGCAATCCAGCACCAGAAGAGGCGTGCCGGATCGCACTCTCACGCCACAAAGGGGAGGCCCGACCCCTACCCCAGCCCGCGAGAGAGCAATCCAGCACCCCAGGACGCGTGCCGGATCGCACTCTCACGCCACAAAGAGGAGGCCAGGCCCCACCCCTCCCCGCGAGAGAGCAATCCAGCACCGGACGAGGCGTGCCGGATCGCACTCTCACGCCACAAGGGGGAGGCCAGGCCCCACCCCTCCCCGCGAGAGAGCAACCCAGCACCCCAGGAGGCGTGCCGGATCGCACTCTCGCGGGAGGGGCGGTGGCGGTCCGTCAGCTGAAGAGGTTCTTGCCGCAGTGCGGCCACTGGCCGGCACCGGAGCGGTTGTAGAGCATCTTCGCGCGGGCGGTCTGCTCGTCGGCCGATGCCTGCGAGGGCAGGCCGGCGCCGCCGACCGACTGCCACGTGGCGACCGAGAACTGGTAGAGGCCGTGGTACTTGCCGGTGGACGACACGGCGTCGGCGCGGCCGCCGGACTCGCAGCGCGCGAGCGCGGCCCAGTTGAGCGAGTCGGCGTCGCCGCCCGCGGTGATCGCACCGGACGTGCCGGAGGCGGGGGCCGCCGCGACGACGGGCCGCGCCTTGGTGCCGACGTTCACGACCTCCTCGACGGGCTGCTGCGTGACGCCGTCGGAGACCGGCTCGCGCGACTCCTCGACGCCGTCGACGGTCGTGACGAGCTCGACGACGGTACGCACGCCGGGGACACCGGCCTGCGTGACGACCTTCGTGCCCGTGTAGCGGGACGCGTCGTCCTGCGTGCGCGAGGTGAAGGGGATCTCGTGCGTCGTGGCGACCTCCTGCTCGACGACGCGCTGCACGACGACCTGGACGACGCCGTCCGCGGAGCGCTGCACGTGCACGCGGTCGAGGTCCTGCAGCGTCACGCCCTGCTCGTCGAGGACGGTCGCGACGGTCGCGTCGGCGTCCGGCACGTCGAGCACGGTGCCGTCGACGACGATCTCGGCACGGCCGGTCAGCGCCAGGTCGAGCGGCAGGTCGGCACGCTCGGCGGACCGGGAGGCGACGAGCGCGACGGTCTGCGCCCGCGTCGCGAGCGTGTCGAGCGCCTCGTCGGCGGACAGCGCCGTGGTCCACACGACCTCCCGCTCACCGTCGAGCGCGACGACGAGCGCGGTCGCGTGCCGGACGACGATCTCGGCGCCGTCGGTCAGCGAACCGGTGTGCGACACCGTGTCGCGGGCTCCGACGTCGACGCCCTGGGCGGCGAGCAGGCCCTCGACGGACCCGGCGAACGTCGACACGCGGGTGACCTCGCCGTCGACGTCGAGCGCGACGGTCTTGTGGGCGTGCGCGTAGCCGGCGGTGCCGGCGGCGACGACGAGGACGGCGGCCGCACCCGCGACGAGGGGCCAGCGGCGGCGTGCGACGTGCCCGCCACCGGGTGCGGTGGCGGAGGGACCCGGCTCCGGTCCGGTGTCGGAGGGGGCGGCGGTGGCCGCGGGCGGGGTCGGACCGGTGAGGCGGGTCGAGAACTGCACGAGGCTCCAGCCGTCGTCGTACCCGGGCACGGGGTGGGGCGCAGGCCCGGGCGCACGGGGGCGCCGGACGACCGCGCCGCGGAGGGGACCCCGATCCGGCGGTTCGACGGCCGCCGGGGCGGCCGTCGTGCGTCACCAGGCCGGGCGGGCGGTCACCCGTCCGAGCAATAGCGACACGCGACCGTAACGGAATCGTGACCAGGAATCCAAGCCAGGGCGCATGAGACGCGCATCACGCCGGGGCGCTCCCGCGATCGGCGCGCGTCACGCCCGGGCACGTCCCGGGCACCGCGCCCGCGTCAGCGGGTACCGCGCGAACGGCTCAGTACCAGCCCTTGGCCTGCGAGTGCGCCCACGCACCGCACGGGTCGCCGTACCGACCCGCGATGTACCCCAGCCCCCACGCGATCTGCGTCGCCGGGTTCGTCTGCCAGTCCGCACCGGCCGACGCCATCTTCGAGCCGGGCAGTGCCTGCGGGATGCCGTACGCCCCCGACGAGCGGTTCTCGGCGTTCCAGCGCCAGCCGCTCTCCTTGTTCCACAGCGCCAGCAGGCACGCGAACTGGTCGTCGCCCCACCCGCGCGCGGCAGCCATCTCCTTGCCCATCGCCTGCGCCGTGCCGGGCTCGACCGCGACCGTCGAGGGGTCCGGCAGCTCGGCCGTCCCCACCCGGATCACCTGGTCGACGGGCGCGACGGTGACGACCGACGCGATCGGTGTGCGCCCGACGACCACGCCGCCGACGACGTCCAGCGAGTACGTCGTCGTCCGCACGCCGGCCCGCCCGGCGGTCCTGACGACCTTGTTGCCCTTGACGAGGGTCGCGTCCTCGACCTCCTGCACCGCGAACGGCACGGCCTCGGTGACGGTCTCCCCCTGCGTCGCGGCACGCGTGACGAGGACGACGAGCCCGTCGACCGCGGCCGCGTCGAGCGGCACCGAGAGCTGGTCGCCCTCCTCGAGGACGAGCCCGATGTCCATCAACGCGTCCCGCACCGTCGACCCGCTGCTGACCCCGTCGATGACCTGCCCGTCCACGACGAGGTGCACGGTCTTCTGCGTCGAGACCCGCAGCACGTCACGGCCGACCGTGTCCGAGCGCGACGCCGACAGCCGCACGCCCTCGCGCAGACCGAGCGCGTCGACGGCCTCACCGACGGTCAGCGCCGTCGACCAGACCGTCTGCTCCTGACCGTCGACCTCGACCGCGATCTCACGCCCGTGCCGCACCACGACCTGCCCGGTGCGCCCCACCGGCTGGTCGAGCGACGGCGCCACGAGGTCCCCGTCGGCGACGTCGATGCGTCCTGCCGCGAGCACGTCGGCGACCGTGCGACCGAACGTCTGCACCTGCACCTGCCGGCCGTCGACGTCGACCGTGACGTCCTTGTGCATCGCCGCGAACGCGCTGGTGCCGCCCGCGACGAGCGCGAGGACGACCGCCTGCGCGGCGGTGCGTGCGGCCCGGGTGCGCGCGCTCACGGCACGTCCACCCGGTACCTGGTCGTGACCGGTCACGGTGTCCTTCGGGTCGGCGGGAGGGATCGCTGCCCTGGGGTGCGTCATCGGCACGTCGGGACCCGTCCTTGATGCCGGACGCACACCGTGTGCCGCACAGACCGTAACCGATCCGTGACCGTCCCGACCACCCGCGGCCCACCCGCAGCCCGTGAGACAGAGGATTCCCGGCACTGTGGGGCGGAGACCCTCTGTCTCGACGGGATGGCTCTGCGGGGATGGCGGACGGGTGTCACCACGGGCCGTAGACCTCGTCCGCGACCGCACTGACCTGCGCGCACACGTCCGCCAGGTCCCGGCCTGTCGCGTCGGCCACCGCGCGGACCGTCCCCGGCAGCAGGTACGGCGCGTTGGGCCGCCCGCGCAGCGGGTGCACCGTCAGGTACGGCGCATCGGTCTCGACCAGCACGAGCCCCGGCGGGAGCACACGCAGCGCACCGCGCAGGTCCTCGTTGGCCGGGAAGGACACGGGACCTGCGAACGAGCAGTACCAGCCCTCGTCGGCGCACACCCGCGCCAGGTCGGCCCCTCCGGAGAAGCAGTGGAAGACCGTGCGCTCGGGCGCACCGTCGCGGCGCAGCACGTCGACGACGTCCTCGTGCGCGTCCCGGTCGTGGATCTGCAGCGCCAGGCCGAGCTCCTTGGCGAGCGCGACGTGCGCACGGAACGCCTCGCGCTGCACCGCGCGCCCGCGCTCCCCCGCACGGAAGAAGTCGAGCCCCGTCTCACCGACCGCACGCACCCGCGGGTTGTCGCGCGCGACCGCCGCGACCGCCGCGAGCGCGTCGTCCAGCGGCACGTCGTGGCGCGGCTGCGGGTCGGGGTCGAGTCCGTCGGGGGCGACCTCGCGCACCCCCGCGTGCAGCACGGCCTCGTTGGGGTGGATCGCGACGGCGCCGAGCAGCGCGTCGTGCGCACGGACGACCGCGTCGGTCCACGCGACCGCGTCCAGGTCGCACCCGACCTGCACCATGCGCGTCACCCCGACGGACGCCGCCCGGTCGAGGTGCGCGGCGAGGTCCGGATGCGCCGCGGCGTCCGCCGGGTCCCATCCGTCGGCCCGCCACGCGACGACCGACTCCAGGTGGGTGTGGTCGTCGACGACGGGCGACGGCAGTGGCTCCGGCGGCGGGGGCCAGCCCCGCTCGCGCTGCTTGCGTGCCATGTCAGGCGTCCCCGGTCGGCCGCGTCAGGACTGCCGCAGCCGCTCGAGCTCCTCCTCGACGATGGCGTCGTCGAGCTTGGTGAAGACCGGCGTCGGCTTGCCGACGGGCGTGCCGGGCACGACCTCGCGCGGGAGCCACGTGCCGCGCACCGACCGGTAGTCACCGGTGATGACGGGGTACGTGCGGGAGTCGTCGGCGAGGTCGGAGACCTCCTCGATGCGCGGCGGCGGGGAGAAGGTCCCGGTGCCGCCGAGCGCCTCGTGGACGGCCTGCGCGCTGTGCGGCAGGAACGGCGCGAGCAGCGTGTTGAGGTCGCTCACCGCCTGCGTCGTCGTGTGGAGGACGGTCGCGAGGCGGTCACCGTCGGTCTTGAGCTTCCACGGCTCGGTCTCCGAGACGTAGCGGTTCGCCTCGCCGACGACCCGCATCGCCTCCTGCAGCGCCTGGCGCTGCCGGTGCGTCGAGATGAGCTCCCCGACACGGCCGAACGCCGTCGTCACCTCGGCGACGAGCGCCTCGTCGACCGGCTGGCGGTGCCCGGGCGTCGGGATCTCGCCGAAGTTCTTGTGGACCATGCTCGCGGTGCGGTTGACGAGGGTGCCCCAGCCCGCGACGAGCTCGTCGTTCGTGCGGCGCTTGAACTCCGACCAGGTGAAGTCGACGTCCTGCGTCTCCGGGCCGGCGACCGAGATGTAGTACCGCAGCGCGTCCGGCTGGTACCGGGCGAGCATGTCCCGCACGAGGATGACGACGCCGCGCGACGTCGAGAACTGCTTGCCCTCGACGTTGAGGAACTCGCTGGAGACGACCTCGGTCGGCAGGTTGAGCTCGCCGTAGATGCCGGGCTTGCCGCCCCGCGCACCACGGCCGTCGTAGCCGAGCAGCTCGGCCGGCCAGATCTGGGAGTGGAAGGTGATGTTGTCCTTGCCCATGAAGTAGTACGACCGGGCGTCGGTGTCGTTCCACCACTGCCGCCACGCCTCGGGGTCGCCGCTGCGGCGCGCCCACTCGATCGACGCCGACAGGTACCCGATGACGGCGTCGAACCACACGTAGAGGCGCTTGTTCGGGTTCTGCTCCCAGCCGTCGAGCGGCACGGGGATGCCCCAGTCGATGTCGCGCGTCATGGCACGCGGGCGCACGTCGTCGAGCAGGTTGAGGGAGAACTTGAGGACGTTGGGCCGCCACTCGGTGCGGGTCCGCAGCCAGTCGCCGAGCGCGTCGACGAACGCCGGCAGGTCGAGGAAGAAGTGGTTCGACTCGACGAACCTCGGCGTCTCGCCGTTGATGCGGCTGCGCGGGTTCTTCAGCTCGATGGCGTCGAGCTGGTTGCCGCAGTTGTCGCACTGGTCGCCGCGCGCGCCGTCGTACCCGCAGATGGGGCACGTGCCCTCGATGTAGCGGTCGGGCAGGGTGCGGCCGGTCGACGGGCTGACCGCGCCCATCGTCGTCTTCTCGACCATGTAGCCGTTCGTGTGGACGGTGCGGAACATCTCCTGCACGACCGCGTAGTGGTTGCGCGTCGTCGTCCGGGTGAACAGGTCGTAGGACAGGCCGAGCTGCGTGAGGTCCTCGACGATGACGCGGTTGTACCGGTCGGCGAGCTCCTGCGCGCTCACGCCCTCCTTGTCCGCCTGCACGAGGATCGGCGTGCCGTGCTCGTCGGTGCCCGACACCATGAGCACGTCGTGC
>JAFAEH010000048.1 GCA_023424135.1 Actinomycetes bacterium
CCCCGACCCACCACCCGACCTCCGGCCGCCGTCGCGCGCACCCGGACGTGACGCGGCGCCCGGCACGGGGCACCGCCGCGCCGTCGTGCCCCGGCCGCCCGGGAAGGACCTTCATGAGCTCCTCCACGCTCCAGGCAGCGCCGCCCAGCGCCGCGCCCGCCCCGCGCGCCTCGCGTGCGATCTCCACCGCCCGGCTGCTGCCCTGGCTCCTGCTGGCCCCCAGCCTCGCCGTGCTCGCCGGCATCACCGGCTACCCGCTGGTGCGCATGCTGTGGCTGTCGGTGCACGAGTACGAGCGCGCGCAGCTGCTCGGCGTGCCCGCCGAGTTCGTCGGCCTCGACAACTACGTCGCGACGCTCACCGACGAGCGGTTCTGGACCGTCACGTTCCGCAGCTTCGCGTTCATGGTCGTGTGCGTCGCCCTGACCATCACGGTCGGCACGCTCGTCGCCCTGCTGCTGATGAAGCTCGGGCGGGCGATGCGTCTCGTGCTGTCCGTCGGGCTGCTGCTCGCCTGGGCCATGCCGCCGCTGGCCGCGATGCTCGTGTGGGGCTGGATGTTCGACACGCAGTACGGCGTCGTGAACCACCTGCTGACCCGTCTGACGGGGAACAGCTGGATGGGGCACATGTGGCTCATCGACCCGGTGTCGTTCTTCGCCGTCGCGACCCTGGTCATCGTGTGGGGCGCGATCCCGTTCGTCGCGTTCACGCTCTACGCGGGGTTCACGCAGGTGCCCGGCGAGGTGCTCGAGGCCGCACAGCTCGACGGTGCGAACGCCCGTCAGCGCTTCTTCGGCGTGCAGGTGCCGTACGTGCGGTCCATCTACGTCGTGCTCATCGTGCTGTCGATGATCTGGGACCTGAAGGTCTTCACGCAGATCTACGTCCTGCAGGGCATCGGCGGCATCAAGTCCGAGACCAGCACCCTCGGCGTCTACATCTACGAGATGGGCATGGCGCAGGGCCACTACGGCACCGCGAGCGCCATCGCCGTGATCTTCACCGTCGTCATGCTCGCGATCTCCGCGTACTACGTGCGCGCGACGGTCAAGGAGGAGGAGCTGTGAGCCTCGCACCCGCCGGTCCGGGAGCCACGTCGCCCGTCGTCGCCGCCCCGACACCGTCCCGCGCCCGGGCGGCCGCCCCGGCCCCCACCACCGCCGCGCGCCGTCGGACCGGTCGCCGCCGTGCAGCGTCGTTCGGCTGGGGCGTGCTCGCGGTGATCGTGTCCGCGGCCTTCGCGTTCCCCGTGTACTGGATGGTCAACTCCTCGTTGCTGCCGACCAACCTCATCTCGGGGCCGGACCTGCACCTGTGGCCGGACCAGCTGACGCTGCGCAACTACGAGACGGCGATGTTCAAGCAGGTGCGCTCGCCGTTCGTGCCCGCCCTCGGCAACTCGTTGCAGGTGACGTTCCTCGTCCTCGTCGCGTCCATGCTGCTCGCGTTCTTCGCGTCGCTGGCCGTCACGCGGTTCCGGTTCCGCGGGCGGCGCGCGTTCGTCCTGTCGATCCTGGTGGTCCAGATGATCCCGGGCGAGGCGATGATGATCTCGATCTTCCAGATGGTCGACGCCGCGCAGCTGCTCAACACCGTCGTCGCGCTCGGCGTGGTCTACCTCGCGGGCGTCCTGCCCTTCACGATCTGGACGCTGCGGGGATTCGTCAACGGCGTGCCCGTCGAGCTGGAGGAGGCCGCGATGATCGACGGCTGCTCGCGCCCCCGCGCGTTCTGGAAGGTGACGTTCCCGCTGCTCGCGCCCGGCCTGGTCGCGACCGGCGTGTTCGCGTTCCTGCAGGCCTGGAACGAGTTCATGATGGCGCTGATCATCATGACCCGGCCCGAGTCGATGACGCTGCCGGTGTGGCTGCGCACGTTCCAGCAGGCCACCAAGACGACCGACTGGGGGGCGCTCATGGCCGGGTCGGTGCTCGTGGCGATCCCCGTGGTGGTCTTCTTCCTCATCGTGCAGGGACGCATGACCGGTGGTCTGGTGTCCGGGGCGGTCAAGGGCTGAGGCATGGGCACCACGACACAGGGGGGGAGCGCGGGCGTGCCCGTCGCAGGGCACGACCCGCGAGGTCCGGGCTGGTCCGTCGGCGTCGACGTCGGCGGCACGAAGGTCATGGCGGTGCTGCTCGACCCGGACGGACGCGTCGCGCGGACGCACCGCGCGGCCACGGTGCCGGGGCCGGACGGGCTGGTCGACGCCGTCACGACGGCGGTGCGTGCGCTGACCGGGGCGCACGGTGTGCCCGTCGACGTGCTCACGGGCACCGGGGTGGGCGTCCCGGGGGTCGTCGACCCGGTGACGGGATCGGTCGAGCACGCCGTGAACGTCGGCGTCGAGCGACCGTTCGCGTTGGCTGCGGCGGTCGCGACGGTGCTCGGGCCCCGGGCGCGCGTGCGCGTCGAGAACGACCTCAACGTCGCCGTCCTGGGGGCGGCGCACACCGTCGCACCGCGCTCGGCGCGTCGTGACCTCGCGCTCCTCGCGCTCGGCACGGGCGTCGCCGCGGGCCTGCTGCTCGACGGCACGCTGCGGCGCGGCTCGCACCGTGCCGCCGGTGAGGTCGGGCACCTGACGCTCGTGCCCGACGGGCTGGCGTGCAAGTGCGGTCAGCGCGGCTGCGTCGAGCAGTACGCGTCGGGCTCGGCGCTCGACGCCGCGTGGCCGTCGCCCGACGGTCGTCCGGCGCCCGCGGTCGTGTTCGAGGCCGCAGCGGGCGGCGACCCGGCGGCCGTCGCCGTGCGCGACCGGTTCCTGTGGGCCGTCGCGGGAGCCGTGCGGATCCTCGTGCTGACGTGCGACGTCGACCACGTCGTCGTCGGCGGCGGTGTGAGCGCGCTCGGGGAGCCCCTGCTGCGCGGCGTGCGTGCCGCGCTCGACCGCGAGGCCGCGGCCTCGCCCTTCCTCGCGTCGCTGCGTCTCGCGCAGCGCGTCCACCTGGCGCCGACCGACGTCCCCGTCGGTGCGGTCGGTGCGGCACTCGTCGGACGGGGGGAGGTCGTCTGATGGAGGTCGTCATCGCACCGGGGCCCGAGCTGGCCCGGATCGCGGCGGACGCCGTGGAGCGTCTGCTGCGGGCGCGGCCCGACGCGGTCCTGGGGCTCGCCACCGGGTCGAGCCCGCTCGCCGTGTACGACGAGCTGGCGCGCCGCCACACGCAGGCCGGGCTGTCGTTCGCGCGGGCGCGGGCGTTCATGCTGGACGAGTACGTCGGCCTGGCGGCCGACCACCCCGAGCGGTACCGCAACGTCATCGACACCGAGATCGCGTCGCGCGTCGACCTCGCACCGGGCGCCGTGCAGGGCCCGGACGGCCTCGCGACGGACCTGCCGGCGGCCTGCGCGGCGTACGAGCAGGCGATCGTCGACGCGGGCGGTGTGGACCTGCAGATCCTCGGCATCGGCACCGACGGGCACGTCGCGTTCAACGAGCCGGGCTCGTCGCTCGCGTCGCGCACCCGCATCAAGACCCTCACGCGTCAGACCCGTGAGGACAACGCGCGGTTCTTCGGCGGCGACGTCGACGCGGTCCCGACGCACTGCCTGACGCAGGGCCTGGCGACCGTCATGGCCGCGCGTCACCTCGTGCTGCTCGCCGCGGGCCGCGGCAAGGCCGAGGCGGTCCACCAGCTCGTCGAGGGGCCGGTCAGTGCGCTGTGGCCGGCGACGGTCCTGCAGCTCCACCCGCACGTCACCGTCCTGGTCGACGACGCGGCGGCCAGTCGCCTGCAGCTCGCGGACTACTACCGCGAGACGTACGCGGCCAAGCCCGCCTGGCAGGGCCTGTAAGCCGTCGAGCGCTCGCGGAGCCGTGCGGCTCACTCGAGCAGGGCGCCGCGGACGAGGTCGAGTGCCTCGTCGGTCGTCAGGCCCGCCGCGCGCACGGTGCGCACGTACGCCGCGGCCGCACGGCGTGCGTCGTCGTGCGCGGGCGTGGCGCCGTCCGCGACGACGGTCCCGGTGCGCCGCCTGGTGACGACGACGCCCGCCTGCTCGAGCTCGCGGAACGCGCGCGCGACCGTGCCGGGTGCGACGCCCAGGTCGGTCGCGAGCGTACGGATCGTCGGCAGCCGGTCGCCCGGCCGCAGTCGACCGGCGGCGACGTGCGCGACGACCTGGGTGCGCACCTGCTCGTACACCGGCACGCCCGAGCCGACGTCGACCTCGACGTGGACGCTCATGCGTCGGGTCCCACGGGCAGGCCGGGGTCGGCAGCCGCGGTGCCGGCGGGACCGGGCGCCGCGGTGGCGACGGGGCCCGGTGCGGCACCGACGACGGGGGACGGGACCGGGCGGAGCGTCACGGACGCGCGGACGAGGAACACCACGGCCAGGACGATCCCGCAGACCCCGACGAGCAGACTCAGCGTCAGCGCGGTCCACCCGAGGGCGGACCCGACGGCGTCCCGCGCGGTCGTCCACACGCCGTCGACGGCCCAGCGGCTCGTCGACGCCCGTCGCAGTGCGTCGCCCGTGGCGGTGAGCATCGCGCCGAGCGTTCCGGCGAGGACCAGCTGGACCGCAGCGAGCAGACGCTGGGCGCTCGCGCGCCGCAGCCGGGTGTCGTCGTCGGCGGAGACCCCGGGGACGGCCGGGCGGCCGGCCACGAGGTGCAGCGTGAGGGCGGCGGTGAGGATCAGCACGAGCGCGGCCGCGAGGGTCGGCACCGCGTACGGCAGCCCGGGGTAGGGGCCCGAGGTGTGGGAGGACGTCGCGTCGGGATGCAGCGTGATGCTGCGGCCGTCGTCGTCGGCGGTGAGGGACGTGACGACGAGCAGCCCCAGCAGTGCGGCCGACCAGGTGAGCGTGACGAGGACGGGGCCACGCGGTGCGACGTCGAGCGCGGTGCGGCGTACGAGCGCGGCGCGGCGGACGGCGCCCCGGGGGCGGGGCCAGGTCTGCTCACCCACGGCCGCGACGAGCAGCGCGAGCACGCCGGCGGCGGCAGGGGCGGCGCCGAGCCAGGAGCTGCGCAGGGGGACGACGAGCACCGGCAGCGCGAGCGTGACCGCGACGAGAGTGGTCCACGCCAGCGTCGCGACGACGGCGGCGTGACGCCGGGCGCGGACGTACGTGCCGGGATCGGTCAGGACGTCGCCGACGCCCACGGCGCTGCGCGAGCGTGCGGCGAGCGCCGCGACGACGACCCCGAGCGCGACGGGAGCGGCCACCCAGACGGTGAGCAGCAGGATGGCCGTGATCCGCATGGGTACCTCCCGTAGACAATGTGTCAGTACATTGACACATCTCGCATCCGGTGTCCACCTGCCCCCCGTCGGTGTCACAGGGGCGACGTACGATGTCCGTCATGACCGAGCCGAACCCGCCTGCCGGACCCGACGACCCGTTCGGCCCGCAGGGCGGCACGTCGGTCCTCGAGCGCACGGAGACCCACGAGCAGGTCGAGCCGGGCGACCACGAGCGCTTCGCGCACTACGTGCGCAAGGAGAAGATCATGGAGTCCGCGATGTCCGGCAAGCCGGTCGTCGCGCTCTGCGGCAAGGTCTGGGTCCCCGGGCGGGACCCGAACAAGTTCCCCGTGTGCCCCGTGTGCAAGGAGATCTACGAGGGGTTGCGCGAGCCGCAGGACGGCGGCGACGGCGACCAGGCCTCCGGCGGTGGCGGACGCGGCTTCTTCGGGTTCGGCCGCGGCAAGGGCTCCGGCTCCGGCTCGGGCGGCGCGTGAGCGCGGCACGCCGCCCCGTCGCCCCCGCCCACTCTCCCCAGCACCCCTCGTCGTCGGCTGCGCAGCAGCTGCCGCCGGCGTTCCCCGCGCGTGCGCCGTGGGGTGCTGCCGGGAGCCTGCGGGCGTGGCAGGCGGAGGCCATCGAGCAGTACCGCGAGCGCTCGCCGCGCGACTTCCTCGCGGTCGCGACGCCCGGGGCGGGCAAGACGACGTTCGCGCTGCGCATCGCCACCGAGCTCCTCGAGGCGCGCGTCGTGCGGCGCGTCACGGTGGTCGCCCCGACCGAGCACCTGAAGAAGCAGTGGGCCGACGCCGCGGCGCGCGTCGGCATCCGGCTCGACCCGCGGTTCTCCAACGCGCAGGGGCGTCACGGCGCCGGGTTCGACGGGGTCGCGGTGACGTACGCGCAGGTCGCGAGCAAGCCCGCGCTGCACGCGGCGCGCACGACGGCGGAGCGCACGCTCGTCATCCTCGACGAGGTGCACCACGGCGGTGACGCGCTGTCGTGGGGCGACGCGGTGCGCGAGGCGTTCGAGGGGGCGACGCGCCGGCTCGCGCTGACGGGCACGCCGTTCCGCTCCGACACCGCACCGATCCCGTTCGTGACGTACGCGCCCGACGGGCAGGGGATCCGCCGCTCGCTCGCGGACTACACCTACGGGTACGGCGACGCGCTGCGCGACCACGTCGTGCGGCCCGTGATCTTCCTGTCCTACTCGGGCTCGATGCGCTGGCGCACCAAGGCGGGCGACGAGGTCTCGGCGCGGCTCGGTGAGCCCCTGACCAAGGACATGACGTCGCAGGCGTGGCGCACGGCGCTCGACCCGGACGGCGAGTGGATCCCGGCGGTGATCGCCGCGGCCGACCGTCGGCTCACCGAGGTGCGTCGTGCGGTGCCCGACGCGGGCGCCATGATCATCGCGACCGACCAGACCGACGCGCGCGCGTACGCGGGCCACATCGCGCGCATCACCGGGCAGTCGGCGACCGTCGTGCTGTCCGACGACGACGGTGCGAGCGACCGCATCGAGGAGTTCGCCGCGAGCGACTCGCGCTGGCTGGTCGCCGTGCGGATGGTCTCCGAGGGTGTCGACGTGCCGCGTCTGGCCGTCGGGGTCTACGCGACGAGCACGTCGACCCCGCTGTTCTTCGCGCAGGCGGTCGGGCGGTTCGTGCGTGCCCGCAAGCGCGGCGAGACGGCATCGGTGTTCCTGCCGAGCGTGCCCCACCTGCTCGAGCTCGCGAACGGGCTCGAGCTCGAGCGCGACCACGCGCTGGACCGACCGCTCACCGCGGAGGAGCAGGGCGAGGGGTTCAACCCCGAGGACGCCCTGCTCGCCGAGGCGAACCGCGAGGACAAGGCGTCGGGGGAGCTCGTCCAGGGCTCGTTCGAGGCGCTCGAGGCGCAGGCGTCGTTCGACCGCGTGCTGTTCGACGGCGGCGAGTTCGGCACGGGTGCGGACGTCGGGTCGGACGAGGAGCTCGACTTCCTCGGCCTCCCCGGACTCCTCGACGCCGACCAGGTCACCACGCTCCTGCGCCAGCGTCAGGCCGACCAGATC
>JAFAEH010000102.1 GCA_023424135.1 Actinomycetes bacterium
CGCCGACGCCGCCCGCGAGGCGGCCGACGCGGTGCGGTCGGCGGCGGTCGCCCTCGACGGCGCCGTCCGCGCGGCCGCGCCCGTGACCCGCATGGCGAACCTCGCCGCCGGCACGGGCGCCGACAACGCACGGTCGCTGTCGCTCGCGACGTACGTGCTCGGGCGACGGTTCGAGGACGTCGTCGCCGCCGCGAACGAACGGCTCGCCGTGATGTCGGACGGCCGGTACGAGCTCGTCCGGTCCGACGAGAAGGAGGACGTGCGCACGCGCACCGTCGGCCTGGCGATGCGCGTCGTCGACCACCGCACCGAGCGCGCGCGCGACCCGCGCACGCTGTCCGGTGGCGAGACGTTCTACGTCTCGCTGTGCCTCGCGCTCGGCATGGCGGACGTCGTGACCGCCGAGGCCGGCGGCGTCGAGCTCGGCACGCTGTTCGTCGACGAGGGCTTCGGCGCGCTCGACCCGCACGTGCTCGACCAGGTCCTGGCCGAGCTGGGCCGGTTGCGCAGCGGTGGCCGCGTCGTCGGGGTCGTCTCGCACGTCGAGGCGCTCAAGCAGGCCGTCGCCGACCGCATCGAGGTGCGTCCCACCCCGGAGGGGCCCAGCACGCTCACCGTGCTCGCGGGCTGACACCCACGCGCATCGCCGTACCTGCCTCGCGGCACGCGTGCGTCCGCCGTCCCTCGCGTACCGCCGTGGATCCCTGGCGCCGTGGACTCCCGCCGCCGTGGATCCCCGGCGAGGGCTCGCCGGGCCGGCGGTCCCACCCTCGGCGGCCGTCCATCTGTCCAGCCGTCCCGCGTCACCACGTCCAGCCGCGCGCGGTGAGCTCGACCTCCTCACGGAACCGCTCCTGCGGGTCGCCCGTCGCGGCGGGTCGCACCTCGACCCCCGCGAGCCGGCACGCCTCGGCGAGGAGCTGGTCGTACGCGAGCTGCGACGCGATGATCCGCTCGGCCCGCGCGAACGCCCGCTCGTCGCCCTCGAGCAGACGCACGTGCTCGGCGACCACCCCGAGCCGCTGCTGCACGCGCAGGGTGAGGAACGGGTCGAGAGCCGCGGGGCGAGGGCGGCGCAGCCGGTCCGCCAGCGCCTCGAGCGACTCGGCAAGGGCCACACGCCAGCGCGGCGGCTCGTCGGGTGACGGGATGAGCGACCACAGCCCGCACAGGACGACCGTCGGGATGAGCGAGGTCAGCAGCAGGAGTGCCCAGGTCATCGCGCGCCTCCGTCGGACGTGCGACGAGCCTAGGCGCGTTCTGTGACATGTGCCACAGAATTCCCACCCGCGTGGGTGGTGCCGGGTGCACCTGTGGGCGCGTCCCTGCCGCGGGCCCTACGGTGTGCGCGGGCGACCGCCACGGACGGTCCCGGAGCGACGCACGTTCGGGTGCGCCGCCGCGGGTGGACGTGCGTGACCGTGAGGCGGACGACCAGACGACGGACGACCGGACGACGACCAGACGACGGACGACGGGGTGCGCATGGGAGCCAGAGGAGTGGTCGCGGGCGTCGTCGCCCTCGGCCTGGTCGGGGTCGGCGCGTGGGTGGCCGACGGCTGGGCCCGCGGTGCCGCGCAGGACCAGGCGGCCCTCGTCGTCACGCAGCAGCTCGCCGTGGACGGGACGCCCGACGTGCGGATCGACGGGTTCCCGTTCCTCACGCAGCTGCTCGCGCGCTCGCTGGACGACGTCAGCGCGTCCGCGGCCGGTGTGACCCTCGAGGGGGTCGTCGCGACCGACGTCGTCGTGCACGCGCAGGACGTGTCCCTCGAGGAGCCGTACCGCGTGGGTTCCGCACGGGTCGAGGCGACGGTCCCCGCGTCGTCGGTGCAGCAGGTCGTCGCCGAGCGCACGGGGCTCGCGGTGACGGTCGAGGTCGACGGGGACGTGCTGCGGGCCTCCGGCGAGGTGTTCGGCGCGCCGCTCACCGCGGGGCTGGTGCCCCGCGTCGACGGCGGTCGCCTGCTCGTCGACGTGCAGGACGTGACCCTCGGTGCGGCGGGTCTCGCGCTCGACCAGCTCCCCGGCGGTCTCGCCGACCGGCTGGTCGGCCTGGAGGTCCCGCTCGACGGGCTGCCGCCGGGCGTCGTCCTCGAGCAGGCCGTCGTGCTGCCGCAGGGTGTGCGGTTCACGGCCGTCGGCACCGACGTGGTCCTGGAGGCCATGTCGTGAAGGCGTTCGCGGAGCTCTGGGACCAGGTCACGACGGCGCAGCCCGCACCGGACCGCTGGACCGTCCTCGTCGTCGGTGCCGTCGTGCTGGTCGCGCTGAGCGTGCCGGGCGTCTGGCACCTGCTGCGGCACGGCCTGACGATCGTCCACGAGGCCGCTCACGCAGGCGTCGCGGTCCTGGTGGGCCGGCGGCTGTCCGGGATCCGCGTGCACTCGGACACGTCGGGCCTGACGGTCTCGCGCGGACGCGCGCGCGGACCCGGCATGGTGGCGACGGTCGTGGCGGGGTACCCCGGGCCCGCGGTGCTGGGGCTCGCGGCCGCGTGGCTCGCGTCGCGCGGGTACGCGCTGGGCGTGCTGTGGCTGCTGCTCGTCGTCGTCGTGCTGGTGCTGCTGCAGATCCGCAACTGGTACGGGCTGTGGGCCGTGCTCGTCAGTGGTGCCGTGCTCGTCGTCGTGACGCTGTGGGCGCCGCCGCAGGTGCAGACGGTCGTCGCGGCGGGCCTGACGTGGTTCTTCCTGCTCGGTGCTCCGCGCGCCGTGCTCGAGCTGCAGGCGCAGCGGCGCCGCGTGCGGCGCCGTGGTGGGCGCGACGAGTCCGACGCCGGTCTGCTCGCCGGCCTGACGCACGTCCCGGCGGTCGTCTGGGTCGGTGTGTTCCTCGCGGTGTGCTGCGCGCTCCTCGTCGTCGGCGGTGCCTGGTTGCTCGCCGCGTGGCCCGCGTCGTGATTCACCCGCCCGGGATGTGACGGTTCGCCTACCGGGGCCCGATGTGCACCCGGCGACAGGGGGAGGGAGGACCTACTAGACGGGCGTCCAGATCTGTCATGGTGATGCGGTGAGCACAACACCGGACCCCGAGGCGCGGACAGGGCGCAACGAGTCGCTGTCGCTGCGCCGGGCGCTCGCGCTGCTCGACGTGTGCGCGCAGGACCACGACCCCGCGGGTCTGACCGCGGCCGAGATCGGACGACGCCTCGGCGTCCACAAGTCCACCGTGCTGCGCCTGTCCGCCCCGCTGCTCGAGGCGGAGCTCCTGCGCCGCGACGCCGCCAGCGGCCGGTTCCGGCTCGGCGCGGGTGCGTTGCGCCTCGGGCACGCCTACCTCGCCAGTCTCGACGTCGAGACGGTCGCCGCCGGCCCGCTCGACGACCTCGCACGCGCGTCCGGGTGCCTGTCGGTGCTCGCCGTCCCCGACGGTCTGCACGTCCGCGTCGCGAGCCGCCGCCAGGCGCACGGCGCGCAGGATCGGGGCATGCGCCCGCGCGAGGCCGTCCCGCTGCACTGCTCGGCCACCGGCAAGGCGATCCTGTCGGTCGCGAGCCCCTCGCTGGTCGACCGCGCCGTCGCGGGCGGGCTCACCGCCGCGACACCCCGCACGATCACGGACGCGGGCGAGCTGCGCGCCGAGCTGCTGCGCACGCGCCGCCGCGGGTTCGCGGTGGACGACCGCGAGCTCGACCCCGATCTGCGCGCGGTCGCCGCGCCCGTCCTCGACCACACGGGTGACGTCGTCGGTGCCCTCGCGGTCGTCGGGCACGCCTCGCGCATGCCGGCTGCCGTCGTGCAGGAGCACGCACGTTCGGTCGTGCGCGCGGCACGCACCGTGACCCGTCGGCTCGGCGGCGCGTCCCTCGGGCGTGCCGACACCGCAGCGGGCGGACCGGTCGGTGGGCGGGAGACCGCGGCCGGTGGGTCCCCCGCCACGACTGGCGTGCCGGACCCTGCGACCGATGTGACCCAGGCGCGGCTCGGCGCGTGACGCACGAGCCCGGCCGGCGCTCACCGGTGCCCCCCGCGTCGTCGTCCCCCCGCGACGGCGCTCCGGGTGGCGGGGAGGTCCGCGACCGCGAACCCCCGGCGGCCGCCCCGCACCGTCCCCCGGTGCGGGGCGGCGATCTGCCACCCCCTGGAGCCGCCCCGAAGGCCGACCTCCCCGCGATCGTCCCCGTCCCCGTGCACCTCGACGTGCGCGGGGACGGCTGCGCGCTCGGGCGCTCGGTGGATGTGCACCTCGACCCGGCGCTCGTCGACGTGCGCCCGCTGCTCGTCGACGTCCTCGCGCGGCGGCTGGGCCGGCACGTCGCGGTGACGGTCCGCGCGGCGGTCGGCCCGCACGACGTCGGCACCCTCGCGGACCCGCGGCCCGGGCTGCGGGACGGACCCTCCCCGACGGGCGCAGGGCACGACGCGCCCACGCAGGTCCGGTTCCTCGTCGACCCCGTGCTCGCGGACGAGGCGTACGTGCTGGAG
>JAFAEH010000108.1 GCA_023424135.1 Actinomycetes bacterium
CGCCGACGCCCTGCCCGCGGCGGCGGACGCGCTCCTGGCGGCTACGTCGCCGGACGCGCCGGTGACCTGGGAGCTCGAGGTCGCGGCGGGGGCGGCGCGGGTCGTGCTCGAGCCCGGCGGCGGCACGGCGCTCGTGGACCACGCCCGCACGGTGCTCGACGCCGCCGACGTCGTCGACCTGTGGTTCGCGCCGGACGTCGCTCAGGTCGAGGCCGCGACGGGCGCCGACCTGCTCCCGGTGCTGCACACGCTCGGGGGCCTCCAGGTGCCGACGACGACGGTCACGACGAGCGAGCCGTGGGTCGAGGTCCGCCAGGTGCACACGGGGACGTGGCCCGACGACGCGGCGGTCGCGCTCGCGCTCGACGTGTCCGGATGGGAGGGCGTGTACCGCGTCGTGCTCACCGGCGGCGCTCCCGCGGGCGCCGCACTCACGGTGGAGGTCGGGGACGACGCCCACCGCGCGTACGTCGCGCAGCGCCTCGACGTCGTCGTGCACACGGGCGAGACGGTCACGTACGACGTGCGCTCGGGGCAGGTCGGCGTGCACGGCACGGTGGCAGGCGCCGCGGGAGGCGTCCCCGCCGGCGCCGACGAGGGCGTCCCGGCCGACGCCGGGGCCGCCGCGTGCACCGGCGAGGAGCTCGACGTCGAGGTCCTCGGCGACGACGCGGCCGCCGGCACGCGCTACCTGTTCCTGCGTGCGACGCACACGGGCGACGTCCCGTGCGTGGTGCGGGGGGTCCCGACGCTCGCGTTCACGCGCACGTCAGGCACGACGACGCCGGACCTCACGCAGCTCGCGGACGACACGGCGGACGGGGCGCCGACCGTGCTGCTCGCACCGGGTGAGGCCGTCGACGCCCAGGTGCGCTGGGGTGCGATGTCCACGGCGCAGGACCCGGACGTCGCGGTGCGCGTCACGGTCCGTGCCGTGCACGGCGGGCCGGCGGTGGACCTCGCGCTGCCCCGCCCCCTCGACGTGCTCGCCGGCGCGACCGTCAGGGTCGGGCCGTGGGTGCCCGCCGGGACGTCGGGCCGGTAGGGGACCGGGGGGCCGGAAGGCCCGTCCGACCGGGTCTCGCGGTCGGAGCTGTGCGTGACGGTGCTCAGTCCCGCGCGGCGGCGCGCCCGGCGGTGCGGTCGGACGTGCGCCCGGCGGCGTGCTCGGTGGCGCTGCGCGTGACGGTGCCGAGCAGCCGGCCGAGGCCGGCGAGGTCGTCGTCCTCGAGCCCGAAGGCGGCGCCGATCGCGGCGGGCACGTGCGTGACCTGCGCGCGGAGCGCGCGTCCCTCGTCGGTGAGGGCGACCGTGACCGAGCGTTCGTCGTCGGCGCGTCGTCGGCGCTCGACGAGCCCACGGCCCTCGAGCCGCTTGAGCAGCGGGGACACGGTCCCGTAGTCGAGGTGCAGGAGGTCGACGACCTCGCGCACGGTCTGCTCGCCGCGGGTCCACAGCACGACGAGCACGAGGTACTGCGGGTAGGTCAGGCCGAGGGGGTCGAGCAGGCCGCGGTAGACCGACGTCATGGCGCGCGAGGCCGAGTACAGGTCGAAGCACAGCATCGTCGCGAGCGAGATGCCGTCGCCGGGTGCGTCGTCGTCCGGTGTGCCGGGGCTCGTCCCGGCGGGGATGGTGTCGGTCACGGCCCGATCCTACCCGCGTCTTGACGACCGCGATTAGATTGTGCACGATGTAATCGTGCTCGACAGACAAGTCGGGCGCATCGACCAGCCGGCCGACCCGACCGGCGTCACGAGAAGAGGCACGGGGCATGCCCTACATCACCAGCACGGCGACCGACCAGCCCGTCGAGCTCTACTACGAGGACCACGGCAGCGGCCAGCCCGTCGTCCTCATCCACGGCTACCCGCTCGACGGGCACTCGTGGGAGAAGCAGACGGTCGCGCTCCTCGACGCGGGCTACCGCGTCGTCACCTACGACCGCCGTGGCTTCGGCCGGTCCACCAAGGCCACCCAGGGCTACGACTACGACACGTTCGCGGCAGACCTCGACGCCGTCCTGACGACGCTCGACCTGTCGGACGTCGTGCTCGTCGGGTTCTCGATGGGGACCGGCGAGGTCGGGCGCTACCTCGGCACGCGCGGCTCGGGCCGGGTCGCCAAGGCGGCGTTCCTCGCGTCGATCGAGCCGTTCCTGCTGCAGACCGACGACAACCCGGCCGGTCTGCCGCAGCAGGCGTTCGACGACATCGCCGCGGCCGCGCGTGCCGACCGCTACGCCTGGTTCGACGACTTCTTCGCGAACTTCTACAACACCGACGAGAACCTCGGGTCGCGCCTGAGCGAGGCCGCGCTGCGCGGCTCGTGGCGCGTCGCCGCCGGCTCCGCCCCGTGGGCCGCGTGGGCGGTCGTCCCGACGTGGCACACGGACTTCCGCGAGGACATCGCGCGGATCGACGTCCCGACGCTCATCCTGCACGGCACGGGCGACCGCATCCTGCCGGTCGAGGCGACCGGGCGCGCGTTCCACGCCCTGCTCCCGTCGGCCACGTACGTCGAGGTCGAGGGGGCGCCCCACGGGCTGCTGTGGACCCACGCGGACGAGGTCACCACCGCGCTCCTCGACTTCCTGCGCGCCTGACGCCCGGGTCCTGCGGCACCGGCGCAGGACCTCGCGACCTCACGGGACCGAGGGGCGTGGCCGTCCGGCGGTCGGGTCCCTCGGTCCCGCGAGGCAGGATGGGGCTGTGCGCGCGGTGGTGGTGGAGCGGTTCGGGGTCGTACCGACGGTGCGGGAGGTCGAGGACCCGCGGTGCCCGGCGCACGGCGTCGTGGTGCGCGTCGACGCGACGGGCGTGTGCCGCAGCGACTGGCACGCCTGGCAGGGGCACGACGACGACGTCACGCTGCCGCACGTGCCGGGGCACGAGCTCGCCGGGACGGTCGTCGACGTCGGGCGTGACGTGCGGGGCTGGCGGCCGGGCGACGTCGTGACCGTGCCGTTCGTCATGGCGTGCGGGACGTGCGCGACGTGCCTGGCGGGCGAGCAGCAGGTCTGCCCGCACCAGACCCAGCCCGGCTTCACACGGTGGGGCTCGTTCGCCGAGCTCGTGGCGCTCGACCACGCCGACACGAACCTCGTGCGCGTCCCGGACGGCATGGACCCCGCGACCGCCGCGGCCCTGGGCTGCCGGTTCGCCACGGCGTACCGCGCCGTCGGCGTGCACGGGGCGGTCCGGGCGGGCCACGAGGTCGTCGTCCTCGGCTGCGGGGGCGTCGGGCTGTCCGCGGTCATGGTCGCCGCCGCGGCGGGGGCGCACGTCGTCGCCGTGGAC
>JAFAEH010000151.1 GCA_023424135.1 Actinomycetes bacterium
GGCACGGACCTCGGCGGCCAGGTCGGCCGCACCCGTGTCGACGCGCTCGAGCACGTGGTGCACGAGCGTGCCGAACGCCGTCCCGCCCGGCAGGTCGGCCATCGGCGAGCGCAGCGCGCGCAGGTCCGCGACGAGCAGCGGGTCGTCCCCGGTCCCGCCGCTGCGGGTCGGCGGACGACCGGTGACGTCGACGCGTCCCCCCGACGCACCGACCGGCCCGTCGGCCTCGTCCTGGACGCCCGGGTTCTCGGGCTCGTCGGTGACGCCGGGGGCGTCGGTGGCACCGACGACGGCACCGACGACGGCACCCGGTGCTGCGTCGTGCGCGGCGGCGGTCAGCCCCGAGTACGACGTGCGGCGCCACGTCGTGTCGACGGTCCGGCCCAGCCGTGCCACGTCCAGGGGTGCGGTGTCGCCGCCGGGCGCGGCCCAGCGCACGAGGGGGGTGGACGCCTCGACGGGCTCGTGCACGACCGTGCCGCCCGAGCGCGCGGCCAGCTCCCGGAACACGGTCGCGGCCTGGTCGTCGCGTGGGACGACGACCGCGGCGGGCGGACGTCCGGACGCGTCGCGCGCACCGAACGCGAGGCACGACAACGCGCCCGCCCCGGAGTTCTTCGACGGCGCCCACCACACGACCACCTGGCTGCTCGCGCGCGTGAGGGCGACGTACGCCAGACGCAGCTCCTCACCGGCCTGCTCGGCCTGGTCGCGTGCGCGCGCGTCGTCGTAGCCGGGGCTGCCGCGCCCGCCGACGTGCAGGCGCCGCTCACCGTCCTCGTCGTGGTGCTGCAGCACCGCCGGCGTCGTGTCGACCCACCGGTCCCACGCGAACGGGACCATCACCACCGGGAACTCCAGGCCCTTGGCGGCGTGCACGGTGACGACCTGCACGGCGGCGGCGTCCGTCTCCAGGCGTCGGCTGCGCTCCTCGGTGTAGTCGGCGGCGGACTCGTCGATGCGTGCGCGCAGCCACTCGGTGAGCGCGGCAGCACCGAGCCCGGTGTCGCGGGCGGCCGCGTGCAGGACCTCGCCGACGTGCCGCACGTCGGTGAGCGTGCGTTCGCCGTCGACCCGTGCGGCGAGCCGCTCGTGCAGCCCCGCGGCGGCCGTGGCGTGCAGCAGTGCGGCCACACCCTGGCCCGCGAGCACGTGCGACCAGCCGCGCAGCAGATCGGCGAGGTCCTCGCGGTCCTCGTCCGCCGCCGATGCCAGGTGCGCCGCGTCCCACCCGACGAACGGTGTCAGCGCCGCAGCGGCGACCCGCGCCGCGTCACCCGTGGCCGCCAGCGCGTGCAGCAGGACGAGCCAGTCGCGTGCCGCGGGCGTCGAGAACACGCTCGACAGGCCCGAGACGACCGCGGGCACGCCGACGCTCGCGAGCGCGTCGCGCACGGCCAGCGCGTCGGCGTTGCGTCGTGCGAGCACCGCGACGTCCCCGGGCAGCACGGGACGCCACCCGCCGGGGGCGTCGTCGTCCCGCAGGCGGGAGCCCTGGAGCGTGCGGACCACCTGCGCGGCGACGTCCTTCGCGACGAACGCCCGCACGGAGGCGACGGGCGGCAGCGACCCGACGGCGCCCAGTGCACGCCGCGTCACGTGGCGCACCGTCACCGGCGGTGCACCGTCGAGCCGCCGTGCGGTGTGCTCGGCCTCGACGGGGTGCACGACGATCCGCGGGTCGCCGAGCGCCGCGCCGCCCATGAGGTGCGCGAGGCCCGTGAGCACGGGGGCGTCGCTGCGCCAGTTGCGGCCGAGTGTCGCGGTCGCGGCGACCTCCCGGGCCGCGAGGTAGGTGTGCACGTCCGCGCCGCGGAACGCGTAGATCGCCTGCTTGGGGTCGCCGATGAGCACGAGCGTGCGGTGCCCGTGGAAGGCGGTGCGCAGGATCTGCCACTGCACCTGGTCGGTGTCCTGGAACTCGTCGACCATGACGACGCGGTACGGCGCGCGCACCCGTCGGGCCGCCGCCGCACCGCTGTCGGGGTCGGTGAGCGCATCGCGCAGCAGCGTGAGCAGGTCGTCGTAGTCGACGACGTGCGCGGCGCGGCGGCGGCGCACCATCTCGCGACGCGCGGCACGGGCGAGCCGCACCCGGTGGTCGGGTGGTGTGCCGGGTGCGGTGCCGTCGGGAGCGAGGACGGCCGCGTGGTCGCTGACGGCCGCGCGGGCGACGCGGCGTGCGTCCTCGACGTCGAGCACGGGGGAGTCGGTGTGCGCGTAGGCGGCGACGTACAGGTCGTCGACGACCTCGGCCTCCAGGTCGGCGACGTCCGGTACGAGCGTCGCACCGGGTTCGACGACACCCCCGCCGGTGGTCGTGCCGAGCGCGCGCAGCATCTGCTGGCAGAAGCCGTGGGTCGTCGTGATGGTGGCGGCGTCGACCTGCGACAGCGCGACGGTCAGCCGGTCGCGGCGGCGCGCGAGCTCGGTGTCGTCGACGTCCGCGAGGTGACGCACCAGCGGGTCGGCGCTCGTGCGAGCGGCGGGGTCGCGCAGCGCGCGCTCGGTCGCCACGAGCCGCGCGTGCACGCGGTCGCGCAGCTCGCTGGTCGCCATGCGGCCGAACGTGACGAGCAGCAGCTCGGGCAGGGTGGCGTGACCCTCGGCGACGTACCGGGCCGCGAGGGCCGCGATCGTGAAGGTCTTGCCGGTGCCGGCGCTGGCCTCGAGCACCGTCGTGCCCTGCGGCAGCGGACCGCACACGTCGAACACCGCGGGGGGCTGTCCGGTGCCGGGCGGTGCGGGGGTCTGCGCGCTCACGCCGGCATCCTCCCCTCGTGCGTGAGCAGCGCGTCCCACGCGGTGCGCGCGAGCGCACCCAGGAGGGTCGGCTCATCGGGCCACGCGGTGCGGTCCGCGGGCGACGGGAGGCCGGCGACGTCGACGAGCGTGAACCCGTCGCCCCAGGCGAGCACGTGGTACTCGTCGGTGTGCTCGCGGCGGGCACGCAGCGTGTGCTCGGCGTCGGCCAGCGCTCCCGCGGGGTCGTCGTGCCCGTGCCGGCGCTGCGCGTACGTGCCGGCCGCGGCCACGGGCAGGGGGAGCGGGAAGCGCAGCGCGCGGTCGTGCAGCGCGACGAGGTCGGCGAGGACCCGGCGCGCCTCGTCCGGGCCGGGTGCGTCGAGCCAGGACGTCACCGCGGTCGGGCGGCTGCCCTGACCACGGCCGACGGTCGCGGCGCCGCGCACGTGCGGTGCGCCGGGTGTCGCGACCAGTGCGAGCAGCTGCACCCACGCGCGCAGCCGGTGCTTGGCGCCCAGCCGCGAGTACACGGCCCGCACGAGCACGTCGCCGCGGACCCCGGGGATGGTCCCGGTCAACGTCCGCCCGCCGGGCAGCGCGACGGTCGCATCGACGGCCGTCGCGGGCGCGGCGACCAGCGGCGCCGCCTCGTCCGCGACGGCACTCACGCGCGTCCCGACGCCGACCAGGACGTTCCCCCCGAGCGTGCCCGGCGGCACCAGCCCGCGGCGCCGTTCCGCAGCGGCGGCCCGTGGCAGGTCGACGCCGTCGAGCACGGCCGCGAGCAGCCGGTCGCCCGTGGCCCACTCCTCGAGCGGGTCCAGGCTCAGCGGCAACCGGTCCGACAGGTCGTGCGCCTCGCCCGGCACGAGGACCCCCAGGCGGCGGCGCACGAACGCCTTGACGGGGTGCTCGAGCGCGGCGACCAGGTCGTCGAGGTCGACCACCGGGTCGTCGGACGGCGGCAGCGGTGTCGTCAGCAGCGGCGGCCGTGGGTGACGCGGCTCGCGGGCGACCGCGGCGGCGTCCCGGTCGACGGGGTCGAAGCTGAACGGGCCCGGCCGGCCCAGGGCGCCGGCGACGAAGTTGCGCTCGTCGACCGTCTGCAGGGGGTGGTGCACGACGAGCGCGTCACGCGCGGGGCGACCGTCGGGCAGTGCGACGGCCTCGTCGACCGCGTCGAGCAGCTCGCCGACCGGGACGGCCGGGGGCCGCGGCGCGCCCGTGCGCTCGTCCGCGCCGCTGTGCACCACGACGAGGTGGTCGCCCGCGGACGTCACGGCGTCGAGGAAGAGCTGGCGGTCCTCGGCGCGACGGTCCCGCTCACCCACGAGCGGGTCGCGTGCGAGCACGTCGTCGCCGTCCGGTGCGGCCGTGCGCGGGAACGCACCGTCGTCCAGCCCGAGCAGGCACACGACCCGGTGCGGGACCGCGCGCATCGGCTCGAGCGAGCAGACGGTGAGCGAGCCCGTGCGGAACCCCGCACGCGTGGGACGTCCCTCGAGCCGCGGCGCGAGCAGCGCGACCACATCGGCCAGGCGCAGCGCGGCCGCCGGGTCCGCGGCCGCGCGCACGTCGGCGAGCACCGTGCGGGCCTCGACCTCCTGCCACGCGTCCGCGGGGTCCGCCGCGGTCAGCAGGACGAGCGCACGCTCGAGGGCGTCCAGCCACGCGCGTGCGGGGCGTTCGCCGTCGAGGTCCGCGAGCAGCACCGTGAGCCGGTCGACGAGCTCGGTGAACCGGCCCGCGAGGTCGACGTCCGTGCTGTCGACGTCGTCCAGCGGCAGCGCCGACCCGACGAACCGGTGGTCCTCCTCGGCCATCGCGACCCCGAGCAGCAAGCGGTCGGTCGCGGTGCGCCACGTGCCCTGCGCGACCCGTCCCAGCCCGTAGCGGGCGCGACGCGACTGGTCCTCGCCCCAGCGCACACCGGAGTCCAGCGCCCACGAGCGCAGCCGCTCGAGCGCGGCGTCGTCGAACCCGAACCGGCGCCGCACCGCGGGCAGCCCCGCGAGGTCGACCACACCCGACGCGGTCACGCGCGACCCGGCGAGCGCGAGCAGGTCGGACAACGTGCGCAGCAGCGGGTTCGTCCGCGCGGGCGAACGGTCCGCGACCCGCACGCGCAGCGTGCGCCCGGGGTGCACCGTGCCGG
>JAFAEH010000195.1 GCA_023424135.1 Actinomycetes bacterium
CCGTGTGTGGCGTTGATGCGGGAATCCGGAATCAACGCCTCACACGGACCACGCGCCCGGGGCCGGCCGGCGGGCGGGTCGACCTCGCGTCACAGGTGACGGCGCGTCACAGGTGCCGGGCGGCGTACTCGTGCAGCGCGTCGCGCACGAGCACCGCACCGCGCTCGTCGTCGCCGTAGTGGCGGGCGAACCGCGGGTCGGCCACGTACATGTCGGCCAGGCCGAGGACGTACTCCTTGACCGGTGCGGTGCCGTGCCCCGGGGTGCCGGGGACGCTCGCGAGCCAGGCGACGTGCCGGCGTGCGAGCTCCAGCGCCTCGTCGGACGTCGGGTCCGTGCCGGCGGCGGCCGCCGCGGCCCAGTCGCGGTTCAGCGCGTCCACGTCTGCCTGCCACTGCGTGCGCTCGTCGTCGGACATCGCCCGCCACCAGGTGTCGCCCGCGGCGTACGCGTCGGCGCCCCAGCGCTGCTCAACCTCCTCACGGTGCTGCGTGTGGTCGAACCCGTCGAACATCTCGTCGGCCATGAGCCTCGTTCCTCCTCGTCGTGCGGCAAGAGTCCGGCGCACCGACGCGGCCTGGCGTGCCAGGCGTGCCTGCTCGCTCGCGAGCCACGCGAGGTGCCGGCGCAGGGCCGTGTCCTCGTCGCTCTCGCGGTCGAGCACGCGCCTGATCTCGGCCAGGCCCAGCCCGAGGTCGCGCAGCAGCAGGATGCGCTGCAGGCGCACGAGCGCGTCGTCGTCGTACCAGCGGTAGCCGTTGTCGCCGATGCGGCTGGGGGCCAGCAGCCCGATCTGGTCGTAGTGACGCAGCGTGCGGCTGGTCGTGCCGGTCAGGCGGGCGACCTCCTGGATGGACGCCTCCATCGCTCCTCCTCGTGACGGGTCCCGCGCCGGTGCTCCGGTGCGGACCTGCTCCACGGTAGGAGTTGACGCGACGTCAAGGTCAAGCGGCGTCGGGCGGAGGCGGCGGGTTGCTCCGGAGCCACCGGGTGTCGTCGTTGACGTACGCGTAGTACAGGCCGATGAGCAGCCCGCCACCGATGAAGTTGCCGACCAGCGCGAGTGCGAGGTTCCCGGCTGCGAGCACGAGGTCGATGCCCTCGCGGAGCCCGACCATCGTGAACAGCACGGTGTTCGCCACGGAGTGCTCGAGCCCCAGGAACGCGAAGACGAACACGGCCATGATCATCGCGAGCGACTTGGTGAGGTCGTCCTTGATGAGCCCGTTGTAGACCAGCAGCATCGCGAGGTTGATGCAGAAGTTGCACAGCACCGCGCGGACCAGCAGGTCCGTCCAGCCTGCGGGTCCGTCGGACACGTAGGCGAGCTTGTGCTCGACGGACGCGACCATCTGGTCGAGCACGGGGCCTTCGGCGATCGTCGAGAACCGCACGAACACCGCGACGAGCAGTCCGCCGACCACGTTGCCGACGTAGCACAGCCCGAGCAGCCGCAACGCCCGCCACCAGCCGGTGCGGTGGTGGTACGCCCCGATCGAGACGATCATCATGTTCGACGTCAGCAGCTCGGAGCGCGTGTAGTAGATGAACACCAGCGCCCACCCGAACGTCAGCGCCCCCGCGATGCGCCCCAGCGGGTACAGCGAGGTCCCGCCCCAGGCGACGGCGTCGAACGCGGCGATCACCGCGTAGTTCGCGCCGTACATCAGGCCGATGACGATCCCCGCCATCGCCGCGCGCATGAGGTAGCGCCGGCCCAGGGCGCCCGACATCGCCGTCTTGGTCTCGAGCGCCTCGAGCACCGTGCTGATGAACTGCTTGCCCGGGAAGAGTCCGGGCGTGCCGGCACGTGCGTCGTCCACGGCGCCAACCTCCCACATCCCGGCCCTCGCCGTCCCTTCGCACCCCGCCCCGGTCAGCGCAGGTGCTGCTCGATCGTCGAGCCGGCGGCCGTGTGCACGACCCGGGCGAGTGCGCCGTTGACGAGGCAGAGGTGCGGCGGGACGTGCCCGCAGTCGACGTCGACGAGCACGGGGACACCCAGGTCTCCCAGTGCGCGCCGCGCGGCGTCGTGGTGCGTGAGGGCGGGGACCTCGCGACCCTGGGTGCGGCCCAGGAGCACGGCGTTCGCGTGCTCGAACCATCCGGCGTACCGCAGGCCGAACAGGCGCCGCGTGACGTCCGCCGCATCGGATCCCGCGGACTCGAGGTACACGACCAGCCCTTCGGGCGCGTGCTCGCGCGCGAAGGCCGCGACGTCGCCGTAGGGCGTCCCGGCGAGGTGGGTCACCGTCTCGAGGCACCCGCCGACGAGGCGTCCGGTGACGTCGACGTCGCCCGTGCCGTCCACGCGCAGCCACCCGCCGGGGGCGTCGAGCGCGTACTCGTCGACGTCGGGGCGCTCCACGTAGTCGACGTGCGGTCCCGAGCGCCAGGCGTGCGCCGCGCCCTGGACGAGCGTGGCCCCGGGTGCTGCCGCGACGACCTCGGTCCACGCCAGCAGCGGGTCCGGCACCCGGTAGGGCGTGTCCATGAGGTTCTGGCCGTGCAGCGTCGCGACGCCCGTGCGCAGCGTCAGGGGCAGCAGTAGCGTCGAGATGTCCGAGAAGCCCACGAACCACGTCGGGTCGGCGGCGAACCGGTCCCAGTCGAGCAGGTGCAGCAGGTCGATCGCGATCTGCCCGCCCCACGGCGGCACGACCGCCCGCACCTCGGGATCCGTGAGCAGCAGCGTCAGCTCGTCGGCCCGGGCCCGCGGAGGTGCGGCCTCGACCGCGTCGCCGCCCATGACCTCGCCGACCCGCGTGCGCCAGCCCCGGGTGCGCAACCGCGCGAGCGCGACGTCCAGGCGCGCCCGGTGCTGCGGCTCGACGCCGGCGGACGGCGACGTCACCGCGACGACGTCACCGGGGGCCAGCGGGCGGGGGTAGACGACCACCGGCCGACCGTAGGGCCGACGGTGACGTCGCGGCAACGCCGATGGGCGACGATGGGGGCATGACGACGACCGAGGCGGCGCCCGGGCAGGAGATGCCCGTCGAGCGCGAGGTGCTGGGCTGGGAGACGTTCGGGACCGCGGTGCGGGACATGGCACAGGCGGTGGTCGACTCGGGCTTCGTCCCGGACGTCGTCGTGTCGGTGGCCCGCGGCGGGCTCCCGCCGGGCGGGGCGATCGCGTACGCGCTGGGCACCAAGGCCGTCGGGACGATGAACGTCGAGTTCTACACGGGCATCGGCAGCACGCTGCCCGAGCCGCTGCTGCTGCCCCCGCTGCTCGACACCGACGCGATGCGGGACCTGCGTGCGCTCGTCGTCGACGACGTCGCGGACTCGGGCGAGACGCTGGCCCTGGTCAAGCGGCTGCTCACCGAGCACTGCCGCGAGGTCCGCACGGCCGTGCTGTACGCCAAGCCGCGCTCGGTGATCGACCCGGACTACGTGTGGAAGCGCACGGACCTGTGGATCACGTTCCCGTGGTCCGCGCTGCCCCCGGTCGAGGCGACTCGCTGACTCCCGGGGTCTCTCCGGCGACGGGGGCGTCCGGGTAGATGACCGACCAGCAGGTGTTGACACTGATGTACCGGTAGCGGAATATCAGTGTCATGACGACGGTGGCCGAGGCTGCGCGACACCTGGGCGTGTCCGATCGGCGTGTGCGTGCGCTGATCGCCTCGGGCGCGCTCGCGGCGACGAGGGTGGGGAGGACCTATCTCCTGAGTGAACGTGACGTCGACAGCTTCCGGCTGCGCAGTCGCCCGGCACACGTCCGTGCCATGTCGCCGAGGGTCGCATGGGCCGCGGCGGCGATGGCGGACGGCACCTCGCCGGTCTGGTTGAGGTCGGACGAGCGGTCCAGGCTGCGATCGCGCCTTGCGGCCGCACCGGACGCCGATGTCTGGCAGGCGTGGGTGTCGCGCCGCGCGGCGGGGCGGCTGGTCCTGAGAGGCAGTGCTGCACAGGTCGCGGCGGTGCTCGCGGACGCATCGACCGTACGCACCGGTGGCTCGGCGACGAACGTGGCGTCGGACAGGCTCGTCGGTCCGGTCGCAGCCGAGGTGTGGGTCGCCTCGCTCGACGACGCGGAGCGGCTGCGTCGCAGTCTCGCCCTGTTGCGTACCTCCGCAGGGAACATCGTGATCCATGTCCCGCCTGCCGCCGCCGTGCCGCTCCTCGGCGCAGACGGCGAGAACGCCTTCCGCCTCGTCGTCGCGAGCGATCTGCTCGCCGACGACGACCCGCGCGCGTCCGCTGCCGGTGCCGCGCTGCTCGACCAGGTGGTCGCCGATGTCAAGGCGTGGGACGAGTGACCGGTACCGACGCCGTGCTCGTCGACATCGTCACCACGCTGTCGGTGCGCTCGACGCGGTCGCCGGCCCGTGGGCTCTGGTCGGTGGGTTGATGGTGCTTCTGCAGTGCGTCGAGCGGGCGTTTCGCCGCGAGTCACACGTCCCGGTGAGCCGTGAGTGACGCCTGGACCGTCATGGCGAGCTCGGTGACGTCGGGGACCACGATGTCGGCACCCGCGTCCTGCAGCTCGCCGTCCTGGGCGTAGCCCCAGGCGACGCCGAGGCAGGGCAGGGCGTGGGCGGTGGCGCCGACGACGTCGTGCGAGCGGTCGCCGACCATGACCGCGGCGCCCACGGGTGCGAGCGCGGTCAGCGCGGCGGCGATGACGTCGGCCTTGGTGGACGGCACGTCGTCCAGCGGGGCGCCGAACACGCCGTCCAGGTACGGCGTCAGGCCGAACCGTTCGCAGATCGGCGCCGCGAAGACCTCGGGCTTGCTGGTCGCGACCGCGAGCCGCACGCCCGCATCCCGCAGCGCCTCGAGCTGGGTCGGGATGCCGTCGTAGACGCGGTTCTCCCACATGCCCCGCTCGCGGAAGTACGCGCGGTAGGCGGCCACCGCTGCGGGGATGCGTGCGGCGGGGACGTCGAACAGCGCGAACGACTGCGGCAGGGGTGGTCCGACGAAGCGGCGCAGCGCGACGTCGTCGGGCACCGGAAGGTCGAGCGCCGTGAAGGCGACGCGTGCGCTCGCCGCGATGCCGGGGTAGGAGTCGGTGAGCGTGCCGTCGAGGTCGAGCAGGGCGAGCGGTGCGGGGGTCATCGACGGTCATCCTGCCAGTCGCGCCGCCCGGGACCGGAACCGCGTCCCGACGCGGGCACGGTCTCAGCCGGTGACGCGCGCGAGGACGGCCGCGGGCACGTCCGCGGGGGAGGTGAGCACCTCGACGGCACCGGCCGTGCGCAGCTCGTCGGCGCCGCCGTACCCCCACAGGGCGCCCAGGCACGGGACGCCGTGCTCGGCGGCACCGTGCACGTCGTGCTCCCGGTCGCCGAGCATGACGGCGCGGACCTCGTCATCGGCGACGGTCGACCGCACCCACGTCAGCGCGCGTCCGATGATCTGGCCTTTCGACTCCGACTCGTCGTCCGGGGCGCCGAACAGCGCGTCGAGCAGCGGCGACAGCCCCGTCTCGGCGCAGATGGGCTCGGCCCAGCGGGTGGGCTTGGCGGTCGCGACGACGAGCAGCACACCGTGCTCGCGCAGCGTGGTCAGCGCCTGCGGGACGCCCTCGAAGACGTGCGTGTCCCACACGCCGACGTCGCTGAAGTGGGCGTTGTAGGCCGCGGCGGCGTCGTCGACGCGGTCCGCGGGGACCCCGTGCGTGGCGAGCGACCACCCCAGCGGCGGGCCGGCGAACGACCGCATGACCGGCTCGTCTGGCGCCGGCAGGCCGATGTGCGCGTACGCGGCGCGCACGGACGCGACGATGCCGGAGGCGGAGTCCATGAGGGTGCCGTCGAGGTCGAGCAGCGCGACCGGGCGAGGCATGCGAGAGGTCATAGGACGATCGTGCCCGCTGCCCACCCGGTCCGACGAATCCTCGTCCGATCTCTTGACCCTCGAGCGAAATCTATCGATCATCGATATATGACGGCATGGACGCGCACCCCAGCCCAGATCGCACTCGCCGCGCTCCTGCTCGGGTCCGTGCTGCTGCAGGTCCTGCTGCCGCTGCTCGCGGACGAGCTCGGGGGCGGGTACGACGAGACCCGGCACCTCGTCGTGCCGTACGCGGCCGCCGGCATCGCCGCGGTCGCCTGCGTGCAGGTCGCGATCGGTGCCGTGTGGTGGCTCCTGCGACGCGTGGGCGACGGGTCCGTCCTCACCCCGCGCTCGCTGGTCGGCGTCGACGTGGTCACGGGCGCCGTCGCGCTCGCCGCGCTCGTCGCCGCACTGCCGCTGGTGCACCTGCTGCTCGTCGTCGGCGTCGGGGGACCGGGCGTGGTCCTCGCGCTCGCGGCCTGCCTCGCCGCGGGGGTCGCGCTGACGTCGCTCGTGCGGGTGATGCGCGGGCTGCTCGCCGACGCGATCGCCGACCGGGCCGAGCTCGAGGAGGTCGTCTGATGCCGGTCGTCGTCGAGCTCGACGTGCTGCTCGCACGACGCCGTCTGTCGGTGGGCGAGTTCGCCGCCGCCGTCGGGATCAGCCCGGCCAACGTCGCCGTGCTCAAGAACGGCCGGGCACGCGCGGTCCGGTTCACGACGCTCGACGCGATCTGCCGCGTGCTGGACTGCCAGCCCGGCGACGTCCTGCGGTGGGTCCCCGACGAGGACGGCGACCCCGGCGCGGGCTGACGGTCCGGGAATGCGCGTGCGCGGTGCCGGGAGGCGCTCGCTAGACTGGCCGCACAGGCGTCGACCCGGCCATCACCGGTGAGCCTCCGGAAGAACGGGACCGCACCCGCCAGGGGTGGTCCTCAGTAGAACCGGACGGGGCAGGCCCGTCACAGCCGTCGGTGAGTGGCCGGGGACGCGTCCCCGGCAAGCGAGGTGGTACCGCGGTGGTCCCCGGGCGGTCCGGGAGCCGTCGTCCTCGTGGCCGTGCCGCACCCCACCGGGTGCGCGAGACCAGGAGCACCGACCGTGGCGTACCCGCTGCACCGCACGTCCGACGGCACCCCCGCCGGCGTCCCGTCGAGCCCGGACCTGCCGGCGCTCGAGCACGACGTCCTGGCCTACTGGGAGGCCGACGACACGTTCCGCGCGTCCGTCGAGCAGCGCCCGGCGGGCGAGGACGGTGCCAACGAGTACGTCTTCTACGACGGCCCGCCGTTCGCCAACGGCCTGCCGCACTACGGCCACCTGCTCACCGGCTACGCCAAGGACGTCGTCCCGCGCTACCAGACGATGCGCGGGCGCCGCGTCGAGCGACGGTTCGGCTGGGACACGCACGGCCTGCCCGCCGAGCTCGAGGCCGAGCGGGTCCTCGGGATCACCGACAAGTCGCAGATCGACGAGATGGGCATCGCGGCGTTCAACGACGCGTGCCGCACCTCGGTGCTGACGTACACCAAGGAGTGGCAGGAGTACGTCACGCGCCAGGCGCGCTGGGTGGACTTCGAGCACGACTACAAGACGCTGGACCCGACGTTCATGGAGTCGGTGATCTGGGCGTTCAAGCAGCTCTACGACAAGGGTCTGGCGTACGAGGGGTACCGCGTCCTGCCGTACTGCTGGCGCGACGAGACGCCGCTGAGCAACCACGAGCTGCGCATGGACGACGACGTGTACGCCTCGCGCCAGGACCCGGCGCTGACGGTCGGCCTGCGCCTGGAGTCGGGTGAGCTGCTCCTCGTCTGGACGACGACGCCCTGGACGCTGCCGTCGAACCTCGCGGTCGCCGTCGGGCCGGACGTCGAGTACGTCGTCGTCGAGCCCGCGGCCGGCTCGCCGTTCGCCGACGCGCACCCGGGGGAGCGGGTCGTGCTCGCCGCGCCGCGCCTGGGCGCGTACGCCCGCGAGCTCGGCGACGAGCCGACGGTCGTCGCGCGCGTGAGCGGCAGCGACCTCGTCGGCCGGCGGTACACGCCCCCGTTCGACTACTTCGCGGGTCACGAGCACGCGCACCAGGTCCTCGCGGCGGACTTCGTGACGACCGAGGACGGCACGGGCGTCGTGCACCTGGCGCCGGCCTTCGGCGAGGACGACATGGCGGCGTGCGACGCGGCCGGGATCGTGCCCGTCGTGCCGGTCGACTCCAAGGGGCGTTTCACGGCGCAGGTGCAGGACTACGCCGGTGTGCAGGTCTTCGAGGCGAACAAGCAGGTCATCGCCGACCTCAAGGCCGGGACCGGGCCCCTGGCCCGGGTGGACGCCGCGCACCGCAGCGTCGTCGTGCGCCACGAGACGTACGAGCACTCCTACCCGCACTGCTGGCGCTGCCGGAACCCGCTGATCTACAAGGCCGTGTCCTCGTGGTTCGTGCGCGTCACCGAGTTCAGGGACCGGATGGTCGAGCTCAACCAGGGCATCGAGTGGATCCCCGGGCACATCAAGGACGGGCAGTTCGGCAAGTGGCTCGCGAACGCCCGCGACTGGTCGATCAGCCGCAACCGCTACTGGGGCACACCGATCCCGGTGTGGGTGAGCGACGACCCGGCCTACCCGCGGGTCGACGTCTACGGCTCGTTCGCCGAGCTCGAGGCGGACTTCGGACGTGTGCCGACCAACGCGGCGGGTGAGCCGGACCTGCACCGCCCGTTCATCGACGACCTGACGCGCCCCAACCCCGACGACCCGACGGGGCGCGCGACCATGCGCCGCATCCCCGACGTGCTCGACGTGTGGTTCGACTCCGGCTCGATGCCGTTCGCGCAGGTGCACTACCCGTTCGAGAACCGCGACTGGTTCGAGCACCACTACCCGGGCGACTTCATCGTCGAGTACATCGGCCAGACCCGCGGCTGGTTCTACACGCTGCACGTGCTGGCCACCGCGATCTTCGACCGTGCCGCGTTCCGCAACGTCATGTGCCACGGCATCGTGCTCGGCGACGACGGGCGCAAGGCGAGCAAGTCGCTGCGCAACTACCCCGACCCGGGCGAGATGTGGGACACCTACGGGTCGGACGCGGTGCGCTGGTCGCTCATGTCCTCGACGATCCTGCGCGGCGGGAACCTCGTGGTCAGCGAGGAGGGCATTCGCGACGGCGTGCGCCAGGTGCTGCTGCCGCTGTGGAGCACGTACTACTTCTTCACGCTCTACGCCGGCGCCGCCGACGGCGGGCAGGGGTACACCGCGCAGCGCGTCACCGCCGAGCGAGCCGCGGGCCTCGCCCCGATGGACCGGTACCTGCTGGCGCGCACCGGGGACCTCGCCGCGCGGCTGACGACGATGCTCGACGAGTACGACATCCCTGCCGCCTGCGAGGCGGTCCGCGAGCACCTCGACGTCCTGACCAACTGGTACGTGCGCACGCAGCGCGACCGCTTCTGGTCGGAGGACCACGACGCGTTCGACACGCTGTGGACCGCGCTCGAGCTGCTCACGCGCATCATGGCGCCGCTCGCGCCGCTCGTCACGGAGGAGGTGTGGCGCGGGCTCACCGGCGGTCGCGCGGTCCACCTCACCGACTGGCCGGTGAGCACCGGGGCCGGTGGCCCGGCCGGCGAGGCGCTCCTCGTCGACGACCCGGCGCTCGTCGTGACGACCGGCGACGGCGACGTCACGCTCGAGCCTGCCGAGTACGAGCTGACGACGGTCGTCGGCG
>JAFAEH010000220.1 GCA_023424135.1 Actinomycetes bacterium
GGCTGGCACTGCGCGAGCCAGCCGCGCGCACGCAGCGCGTCGACCAGCAGGAACGGGTCCACACCGCCGCCGGCGGCAGCGGGGTCGGCGGCGAGCGCGAGCAGCGGCCCGGTCGGGTCGCCGACGACGCGCAGACCGGGAGATTCCTCGACGGCGGCGCGCACGGTCGCGGTCGCCGTGCGCGTGCGGGACACGAGGTCTGCGTACCCGTCGTCGCCGAGGGCCTCGCCGACCGCCCACGCGGCCGCCATGGCCCCCGCCGCGCGCGACCCGAGGACCGTGGGGTTCACGACGGGGTACCCGGGCCACGCGGTCGTCGCGAAGTACTGGGCGCGGTGCCGCTCACGGCCGCGGTGCAGGACGACCGACGCCCCCTTGGGTGCGTAGCCGTACTTGTGCAGGTCCGCCGACAGCGAGGTCACCCCCGTCGTGGCGAGGTCCCACGGCTCGACGTCACCCCACCACGGCAGCACGAACCCGCCGACGCACGCGTCGACGTGGCACGCGACCCCCCGGGCCGCGGCGCCGGCGGCGACGTCCGCGACGGGGTCGACGACGCCGAACGGGTACGACGGCGCCGACACCACGACGAGCGCGGCCCGTTCGCCCGCGTCGTCGAGCGCCGCGAGCAGCGTGCCCGCGTCCGCGCGTCCGGACGTGGGGGACACGGGGACGGCCCGCACGTCGAGGTCGAGGTACGCGGCGGCCTTGTGGAACGCGGGGTGCGCGGTGGTCGGCAGGACGAGGACGGGCCGCGCGTGCACCCGCGCGGGGTCGGCACCCCGCCACACGTCACGCGCGACCTTCACCGCCAGCAGGCAGGACTCGGTGCCGCCGGACGTCACCGACCCGACCACGTCGTCGTCGCCGTGGAACAGCGCGCGAGCGCGCGCGACGAGGGCCCGTTCGAGGACGGCCACGGACCGGAACGTCGTCGGGTCCAGGCCGTTGACCGGCAGGAACGCCGTCGCGGCCTGCTCGGCGAGGCGGTCGAGCGCGGGTCGGCCGTGGTCGTAGACGTACGACAGGACGTGACCGCCGTGCGTCGGCGGGTCCGCGTCGCGCAGGGCGCGCAGCTCGGCCAGGACGTCGTCGGCGGGACGGCTCATCGGGCGGCCTCCGGGCGGTCGGTCACGGTGTCGGCGACGTGGTCGACGACGTCCGCGGGCAGGTGGTAGCGCGCCAGCGGCACGAGCGACGCGGCGACGAGGAGCGCGGGCAGCACGGAGAACGCGACCGCGACGCCGGTCAGTGCGGGGGCGGGCTGGTCGACGACCTGCGTGCCGGTGCTGGACACGAAGCCCGTCACGGCGAGCAGCGCGAGCACGAGTGTCGGGCCCAGCGCGAGCCCGGCGGTCTCGCCCGCGGTCCACACGCCGCTGAGCACACCCGCCCGGTCACGCCCGCGCGAGCGAGCGTCGACCGACGCGACGTCCGGCAGCATCGACAGCGGGTAGAGCTGCATGCCCGCGTACGCGACACCCGCGAGCGCGACCGGCACGTACACCCACGCGCCGGGCGCCCACCGCGCCGGCAGCAGCAGCGCGGAGGCGAGCGCGAACAGCACCGACGCCGCGACGAGGGCCCGCTGCTTGCCGATGCGCCGGGCCACGCGTGTCGCGAGCGGCATGACGAGCAGCGCGGGGGCGACGAGCGCGACGAACAGGAACGTCACGGCGGACTGCGAGCCGAGCGTGTACGTCGCGACGTACTGCGCGGCGGCGAGCATCGCGCCGGTCGCGAGGGCCTGCAGCACGAACGTCGTCAGCAGCGCGCGGAACGCGGGCAGCTCGCGCAGCGCCGTCAGTCCCGAGCGGAACGCGTCGCCGCGCCGTGGCTCGGGTGCCACGGGTGCGACGTCCGGGGCGCGACCGGCGGGACCCGCGCGACCGGCGTCGGCGGCGCCGCGCGGTGCACCCCACCACGCGGCCAGCATCCCGAGGCCGATGACGAGCCCGCAGACCGCGGCCATGACGACGTACCCGGTGCGGCCGCCCCCGGCGGCGTCGCGGACCAGCGGCCCCCCGCCGCCGAACGCGAGGATCGCGAGCGCGAGGACGGCGATGCGTGGTGCGAGCAGACGTGTGCGGGCCGCGTAGCCGGGTGCGATCTGCGCGGGCAGCGCGATGTACGGGACCTGGAACACGCTGAACGCGGTGGCCGCGACGACGAACGTCACCACGACCCACCACGCGGCGGCCGGTCCGGTCAGCGCGGGCGGTGCCGCGAACAGCAGCACGAACGCGGGCGGCAGCGTCAGCGCACCCGCCAGCAGGAACCGTCGTCGCGACCCGTGCCGGGCCGCGGACGCGTCGGAGCGTGCGCCGACGAACGGGTCGATCAGCACGTCCCACACCTTCGGGACCGTCACGACGAGACTTGCCAGGCCCGCCGCGACACCCAGCGTGTCCGTCAGGTAGTACGCGAGGACGAGCCCGGGCAGCGTGCCGAACCCGCCGGTGCCGACGGAGCCGAGCGCGTACCCGACGACCGTGCGGCGCGCGACGGGCGCCGTCGGGGGAGGGGCTGCGCCGCCCGGTGCGGTCACGTGGTCGGCGTGCTCGGCGGCGGGCATGGCGTGATGGTGCCCGCTGCGGGGCCGTCGCGGAAGAGGCGCGCCGCCCGGCGCGCCGGCCGGGGCACGGTCCGCGTCCGCGCTGACGAGCAGGGCTCAGGGGGTCGAACGGCCCAACTTCACCCGGGCTCCGGGGCGGCGGCGCCGACCGGGTCGCCGGTTTTGCCAGCCATCGTCCCGATCTGCGCAGATGTGCAGATCAGGGCTCGTGACGACGCGCCCGTGCCGACCACGTAGCGTGGTCGCAGGGGTTTCCGCGGGGGGCGGGAGGGCAGTAGTGACGCAGGTGAGCACCAGGGTTCTCGTGGTCGAGGACGATGCGGACACGGCCGGGTTCATCCGGACCGTGCTGGAACGACGCGGCGGTATGGACGTCGTCGTGGCACCCGACGCGATGACCGCGCTCGCGGAGGTCGCGCAGCGCGCGCCGGACGTCATCCTCACGGACATCCAGATGCCCGGCATGAGCGGGCTCGAGCTGCTGGGGGAGCTGCGGGCCCGGACGCCCGGTGTCCCGGTGGCGGTCATGACGGCGTTCGCGTCGGTCGACCACGCGGTCGAGGCGCTGCGCCGCGACGCCGACGAGTTCCTCGTCAAGCCCGTCGCCGCAGCCGTGCTGCTCGAGCGCGTCACCGCGCTGGCCGCGCAGGGCCGGCGGCGCCGCGAGGCGGCCCGCCCCCGGGACGTCGTGCTCGCGATCGGTGCGCACCCGGACGATGTCGAGATCGGCGTCGGAGCGACGCTCGCGTCGCACCGGGCCGCAGGTGACACGGTCGCGGTGCTCACGCTGTCGGGTGGTGCGATCGGTGGGGACGCGGACGTGCGGCGGCACGAGGCGCTCGCCGCCGCGGCCGTGATCGGTGCACGGCTGTACCTGCACGACTTCGAGGACACCCGCATGGTCGCGGCCGCGCTCATCCCGGTCGTCGAGCAGGCCGTCCAGGAGGTCCGACCGACCGTCGTGTACACGCACTCCGCGCACGACCGTCACCAGGACCACCGCGCGGTCCACGAGGCCGTCATGGTCGCCACGCGCCGGGTCCCGTCGCTCGCGTGCTTCCAGAGCCCGTCGTCGACCGTCGACTTCCGGCCCAGCCGGTTCGTGCCCGTCGACGGGTTCGTCGAGGCGAAGCTCGCGATGCTCGCGGCTTTCACGTCGCAGGCGCACCGCGACTACATGGAGCCGGACGTCGTGCGCGCGGCCGCGCGCTACTGGTCACGGTTCGGCACGGGGCAGTACGCCGAGCCGCTCGAGACGGTCCGTGCGGCCGCGATGCTCTCGGGCGTGTCCGCAGCGCCGGGCGCCGCCGGTCTCGCTGCGGCCGCGGTGCTGCCCGAGCAGCGCACGGGCGAGGGCCTCGCATGACGCGCGTCCTGGTGACCGGTGCGGGCGGGCCGGCGGGTGTCGCGGTGATCCGCTCGCTGCTGCGCCGTGGGGACGTCGACGTGCTCGCGGCCGACATGGACCGCTGGGCGAGCGCGCTGTACCTCGTCCCGGCCGGGAACCGCCGGCTCGTGCCCGCAGGTCTGGCTGACGACTTCGTCGACGTCGTCACGCGCATGTGCGCGGCCGACCGGGTCGACGTGCTCGTCCCCACCGTGGACGTCGAGCTGCCGCGGCTCGCGGCCGCGCGCGACGCGCTCGCCGCCGCGGGCACGCGCCTGGCGTCGCCGTCGCTGCACACGCTCGACGTGTGCCTCGACAAGCTCGCGCTCTCGCACGCGTGCCGCGGTGCGCTGCGTGTGCCCCGCACCGAGCTGCTCGGGACGCCGCAGGCGCTGTCCGGCTGGGAGTTCCCCGTGATCGTCAAGCCGCGACGCGGCGCCGGTTCGCGCGGGGTGCGTCAGGTCGGCTCCGCCCGCGAGCTCGACGCCGTGCACGACGAGGACGACCTGCTGGTGCAGGAGCTGCTGCCCGGTCAGGAGTACTCGGTCGACGTGCTCGCGGACTCGACGGGCCACGTCGTCGCGGCCGTGCCGCGCGCGCGGTTGCGCGTCGACTCGGGTGTCGCGGTCGCCGGGGTCACCGTGCGGGACGACGGGCTCGTGCAGGCCGCTTCGGCCGTCGCGCGGGCCGTCGGGCTGACGTCGGTCGCGAACGTCCAGCTCAAGCGTGACCGCGATGGCGTCCCGGCGCTGCTGGAGGTCAACCCCCGGTTCCCGGGCGCGATGCCGCTGACGATCGCGGCGGGTGTCGACATGCCCTCGCTGCTGCTCGACGACGTGCTCGGCAGGCCCGTGCCGCGGCACCTGGACTACACGGAGGTCGCCAACGTGCGGTACCTCGAGGACGTGTTCCTGCCCGTCGGCGACGTCCTGCCCGAGCCGTGACGACCACGCCCGCCGGTGTGGTCCCTCCGCTCGACGGGGACCACCACGTGCACTCGACGTTCTCCGACGACGCGGTGAGCACCCCGGCCGAGAACCTCGCCGCGGCGCGCGCCGCGGGCCTGACCCAGGTGCGCATGGTCGACCACGTGCGCGCGACCTCGACCCACGTGCCGGACATGGTCGCGGCGCTGCGCGCGCTGCCGCCCGTCGACGGGTTGCAGGTGCTCACCGGCGTCGAGGCGAAGATCCTCGACGCGTCCGGTGCGATCGACGCACCGCGCGACGTGCTCGCCGCGCTCGGCACCGACCACGGTCCCGACCGCGTCCTGCTGGCCGACCACCAGGTGCCCGGCACCGACGGGCCGTGGAGCCCCTCGACGACGCGGCGTCTGCTCGACGAGCGGCGTGTGAGCCCTGCCGACGTCGTCGAGCTGGTCGTGGGCGCGACGGTGCGTGCCGTGCAGCGGGCCGGACGTGCCCAGCTCGCGCACCCGTTCTCGATCCTGCCGAAGGTCGGGCTCGGCGAGGACGACGTGCCGGATGACCTGCTCGACGCGCTCGCGGACGTGCTGGTCGCGACGGGCACACCCGCGGAGGTCAACGAGAAGTGGCGGTGCCCCGGGACGCGCGTGACCCGGCGGTGGCAGGCCGCGGGCGTCACGCTCGTCGCGTCGACCGATGCGCACCGCGCCGCCGACGTGGGCGTGTACCGCTGGCTGCGGGGTTCGGACGGATGGGCGCGGACGCATGAGCGCTGACACGTGGCACGCGGTGCTCGTGGGCGTGCTCGTCGCGCTGGTCGCGGTCGGGCTGCTGCCCGCCGTCGGCGGGATCTACCAGTACCTGCTGGTGCCGGTGCACGGGCTGCGCAACCACCTGCGGCGCGCGGGCCCGTACCTGCCGCGTGTCGCCGTCGTCGTCCCGGCGTGGAACGAGGGCGCCGTGCTCGCGGCGTCGCTCGAGCGGCTGATGCGTCTCGCGTACCCGCCGGACCGGCTGCGCGTCGTCGTCGTCGACGACGCGAGCACCGACGACACGCCCGACGTGGTGCGCGCCAAGGCGGCCGAGCACCCGGGCCGGATCGTGCTGCTGCGCCGCGAGCAGGGCGGCCAGGGCAAGGCGCACACGCTCAACCACGGCATCGCGCACCTGCTGTCCGACGACTGGATGCAGGCGCTGCTCATCATGGACGCCGACGTCATCTACCGGCCCGACGCGCTGCGCCGCATGACCCGGCACCTCGCCGACCCGCGGGTCGGTGCGGTGACCGCGTACATCCGTGAGGGCAGCCGCCGGCCCGGCGCGATCGCGCGGTTCATCGGGTACGAGTACGCCACGGCGCAGGCGTGCGCGCGGCGTGCGCAGAACGTCATGGGCGCGGTCGCGTGCCTCGCGGGCGGTGCGCAGCTGCACACGCGGGAGAACCTCGAGGCGATCGGCGGGCACATCGACACCTCGACCCTCGCGGAGGACACGTTCTCGACGTTCCTCACGCAGCTCGACGGTCGGACCGTGGTGTTCGACGGGCAGGCGGTCGTGCTCGCCGAGGAGCCGGACTCGGTGCGGGCGCTGTGGAAGCAGCGGGTGCGCTGGGCCCGGGGCAATGTGCAGATCACGCGTCGTTTCGCGCGCGTGTGGTTCCGCCCTGCACGTGGCCACCGGCTCGGGGCCGTCGACTTCGGCCTCGTGTGGTTCTCGGTGTTCGCGCTGCCGTTCACGCTCGTGGCCGCGTCCGTCGGGCTCGTCGGGCTGTACCTGGTGGCGCCCGGGACCGCGGGTGCGGTGTTCGGCGAGCTGTGGTGGGCGGGCATCGCGACGTACGTGTTCATCACGGTGACGACGTTGCTCGTGGACCTCGACACCGCGCGCCGCTCGTGGTTCGAGGGGCTGCTGTTCCCCGGTGCCGGTGCGCTCGTCCTCGTCGTCGCCTCCGCGAACCCCGCGTTCTGGGAGGTCGACGTGCCCGGTGTCCTCGGGCTGCGGATGTCCGCGACGGGCATCACGGTGTGGACGCTGCTGCTGTACTCGTGGCCCGTGCTGTCGATGGTCCTCGCGCGCGTCGTGCACGACCTGGAGGGCGTGCGCGTCGTCGGGGTGCTGTCCAAGCCGCTGCTGTACCTGGTCGGGTACGGGCCGCTGCTGTGCGCGATCACGCTCGACGCGTACGTGCGGGAGTGGCGGGGGGCGGCGCAGACGTGGGACAAGACGGAGAAGACAGGGCGGGTGGCGGGATGAGCGCCGTGGGTGGCGGGACGGGCGCTGCGGGTGGCGGGACGGGCGCTGCCGGGACCACGCCGGTCGAGCTGGTCGAGGAGATCGCGGCGAACCGTCGTGCCGAGCGCTGGGTCACGTTCGCGGCGGTCGGGGGCGCGGTGGTCACGGTGCTCGTGCTGCTCGTGGTCGCGGCGTTGCGATGAGGCGGGCGGGCGGACCACCGGCTGTCGCTCTGGACGAGCCGCTCGGCGGCGTGCAGGAGCTCGTCGAGCGGGCTCCGTTGGGCTATCTCGGTCCTGTGGCCGCGTGGATCGGCACGCGCGCGTCGGTCGTCGAGCGCCAGCTGCCCTACGCGGTGCTCATGGCGTTGGCGTTCGCAGGTCTGCTGCTGCCCGGCCTGAAGATCACGTCCGGCGCCGGGGTCGCGGTCGCGGGGATCGTGACGGCGGTGCTGCTGCTGCTGGCCGCGGTGCTGCCGTGGGCCCGCCTGTCGCGGCTCGCCCCGGAGGTGCTGACCGTCCTCCAGTTCGTGGCGATCGCGGCGTTGCGCCAGGGTACGGGTGGGATGGCGTCGCCCTTCTCGGGGATGGTGCTGCTCCCGGCGCTGACGCTCGCCGCGCGCGCCGGACGTACGGGCGTCCTCGTCGGTCCGGTGCTTGCCGCGCTGACCGTCGTGGTCGGTCTGCTGTTCTCGTCCGACGAGGATGTTGTCCAGCCGGTGGTCGTCCGTGCTCTCGTGGTGGCGATGATCGCGTTGATCACGGGCGCGGTGGTGCACGAGACCACGTCGAGGTTGCGGCAGCGCAACGCGGCGCTGCGCCGGATGCAGGAGCGCCAGGCCGAGCTGTTGCGGCGGGCGCAGGACGCCGCGGTGGACCTGGCGCGCGTCGCCGCGGTCCGCCGCGAGGCGCACGACCAGCTCGTGTCCGTGATCGACTCGGTGACCGAGCAGGCGATCATCGCGACGGACGCGGACGGGCTGATCGAGGTGTTCAACGCCGGTGCGGAGCGGTTGCTCGGGTTCGCGCAGGGTGACGTCGTGGGCAGTCGTCACCTCACCGACCTGCACCTGACGTCGGAGCTCCTGGAACGGTGTGCCGACCGGGGTGCTCCGGCCCTGGCCGGTCCGCAGGACGCGCGCACGCTGCTCACGGCGCTGCTCGACGTGCGCGTCGGTGCGCAGGACTGGACGTACGTGCGCAGCGACGGGTCCCACGTCGTGGTGCGCCCGGCCGTGACGCGCCGCACCGAGGCGGATGGCGCGGTCGCGGGGTACGTCGTCGTGGCGTCGGACGTCACGGCCGAGCGGGAGGCGCAGCGTCTCAAGGAGCAGTTCGTGGGTCTCGTCAGTCACGAGCTGCGCACGCCGTTGACCGCGGTGCTGGGGTACGTCGAGCTCCTGCTCGACGGCACGGAGCCGTTGAGCGACGACCAGCGCGAGTTCCTCGGGATCATCGACCGCAACGCCCGGCGCCAGCTGCGCCTGGTCGGCGACCTGCTGCTCACGGCGCAGGTCGAGGCGGGGACGTTCCAGGTCACGCCGCAGGAGGTGGACCTCGCCGACGTCGCGCGGGTCACGATCGCGTCGGCCCGTCCGGCGGCGAGGGCCGCGGGGGTGGCGCTGGAGGGCGACGTGCGCGCGACGCCCGTCCAGGCGGACCCGGTGCGGGTCGGTCAGGCGCTGGACAACCTCGTCGCGAACGCGCTGAAGTTCACGGAGCGCGGCGGCACCGTGCGGGTGGAGGTCGGTCCGGTGCCGGACGGCGGCGCGCGGGTCGTCGTGCGGGACACGGGCGTCGGCATCGCCCCGGCCGAGCTCGCGCACCTCACGGAGCGGTTCTACCGGGCGAGCAGCGCGACGAGCCGCGCGGTGCCCGGGGTCGGTCTCGGGCTGTCGATCACCCGGGCGGTCGTCGAGGCGCACGGGGGCACGGTCGAGATCGAGAGCGTGCTCGGTGAGGGGACTGCGTTCACGGTGACGCTCCCGGCCCGTCCGTCGGTCTGACGGGCGGTGCGCGGGCGCGGCACGGGATCGTCCGGTCGCCCGATCCGGAGGTGAAACGCTTCGGCCGCGTGCGGATCCTTGTCCTGCGCGCGCGCAGGACGGCAGCATGGCGCCAACCCACCGTGTCCGGCACCGGCGTCGCGCACGGTCGGTTGTGAACGATCACACGCATGGTTCGCGCGTGGTCTCCCGTCCGTCCCGAGGAGCCAGCATGACCGACAGCCGTGTCCTGACACGCACCCGGCAGCGCCGCCCGCACGCACTCGTCGCCGCTCTGGCCGCCACGGCCACGGCGGGTGCGCTCGCCGTCGCCGTCGCACCCGCGGCGACGGCCGCCACCGTCGACACCAACGCGTCGTACGTCCTGGTCAACCGCAACAGCGGCAAGGCCCTCGACGTCTACAACTTCGCGACCAGCGACGGCGCCCGCCTGACGCAGTGGACCCGTGGCACGAGCGCCAACCAGCAGTGGCAGTTCGTCGACTCGGGTGACGGCTGGTACCGCGTGAAGTCGCGGCACTCGGCCAAGGTGCTCGACGTCTACAACTGGTCGACGTCGGACGGCGCGAAGGTCGTGCAGTGGGCCGACGGCAACGGCGCCAACCAGCAGTGGCGGCTGCAGGACACGTCCAACGGGTACGTGACCCTCGTCAACCGGCACTCCGGCAAGGCGCTCGAGGTGCAGAACGCGTCCACGGCCGACAACGCGGAGATCGTGCAGTACGCGAACTGGGGCGGCACCAACCAGCAGTGGCAGCTCGTCCCCGTGGGCGGCACGCAGCCGACGACCAACCCGACGACGAACCCCACGACGCAGCCGACGACGAATCCCACGACGCCGCCCGTCACCGGGACGTTCACCAACCCGGCGATCTGGCAGGACTTCGCCGACGGCGACATCATCCGCGTCGGTGACGCCTACTACTACTCGGCGTCGACCATGCACTACTCGCCGGGCGCGCCGATCCTGCGGTCCTACGACCTCGTCAACTGGGAGTTCGCGGGCCACTCCGTGCCGCGTCTCGACTTCGACGACGCGGGCTACGACCTGACCAACGGCCGCAAGTACGTCAAGGGCATCTGGGCCTCGACGCTGAACTACCGCACGAGCAACAGCACGTACTACTGGTACGGCTGCACCGAGTTCAACCGCACCTACGTCTACACGGCCGCCGCCGTCGACGGGACCTGGTCGAAGAAGGCCCGGATCAACAAGTGCTACTACGACGCCGGTCTGCTGATCGACGACAACGACACGATGTACGTCGCGTACGGCAACGGCACGATCAGCGTCGCGCAGCTCAACGCCGACGGGACCGCCGAGGTCCGCTCGCAGACCGTGTACACGACCCCGTCGAACATCGGCACGCTCGAGGGTGCGCGGTTCTACAAGAAGGACGGCTACTACTACATCTGGCTCACGCGGCCCGCGAACGGTCAGTACGTGCTGCGCTCGACGTCACCGTTCGGGCCGTACGAGCAGCGCCAGGTGCTGCTCGACCTGCCCGGTCCGATCAGCGGTGGCGGCGTCCCGCACCAGGGCGGCATCGTCCAGACGCAGAACGGTGACTGGTGGTACATGGCGTTCACCGACGCCTACCCCGGTGGTCGGATGCCGACGCTCGCCCCGATCACGTGGAGCAACGGCTGGCCGTCGGTGCAGACCGTCAACGGGCGCTGGGGTGCGACGTACCCGCGGCCGAACATCTCGACGACGAGGACCGTCAAGCCGCTGATCGGCAAGGACACGTTCGCCGGCACACGCCTGGGCCCGCAGTGGGAGTGGAACCACAACCCCGACACCGGGCGGTTCTCGGTGAACAACGGGCTGCGCCTGCAGACCGCGACCGTCACCAACGACCTGTACGCGGCCCGCAACACCCTGACGCACCGCATCCAGGGCCCGTCGTCCACCGCGACGGTCGAGCTCGACTACTCGAGCATGGCCAACGGTGACAAGACGGGGCTGGCGATGCTGCGCCAGTCATCCGCGTGGATCGGGGTGGTCAAGGGCAGCAACGGTGCGACGCGCGTCGTCATGACCGACGGGCTGACCATGGACAGCTCGTGGGCGACGACGGGTACGGGTACCGAGCGGGCGTCGGCGAACGTCTCCGGCGGCCGGATCTGGCTGCGCACGAACGCGGACATCCGGCCCGGGTCCGGGCGTCAGGCCACGTTCTCCTACAGCACCGACGGCACGACCTTCGTGCGGCTCGGCCCCGCGTTCACGCTCAACAACGAGTGGCAGTTCTTCATGGGCTACCGCTTCGGGATCTTCAACCACGCCACGCAGGCGCTCGGTGGCGCGGTCACGGTCCGCAGCTTCGACCTGACGACGCCGTAGCCGACGCCGGTCGTGGCGGCGGCGAGCCCCGCCGCCACGACCGTCCTCAGCACTCTGGTCCGCCCCCGTGGTGTGACCGCACCGTCCCGCGGCGTCCCGACGTCGCACCCGTCCCACAGAGAGAGAAGGCCGTGACCACCACGACACGAACACCGTCCCGCACCCGACACCGGCGGCGCACCGCAGCGTTGCTGGCCGCAGCCAGCGTCGCGACGAGCCTCGCGGTCACGCTGGCCGGCCCCGCGACCGCGGCCGGCAGCACGCTGGGTGCCGCCGCGTCCGAGAAGGGGCGCTACTACGGCGCCGCGATCGCGGCGAGCAAGATGAGCGACGCGACGTACATGGGCATCGTCGACCGTGAGTTCACCATGATCACGGCCGAGAACGAGATGAAGATGGACGCCCACGAGCCCCGCCAGGGTCAGTTCACCTTCACCAACGGTGACCGGATCGTGAACTACGCGCTTGGCAAGGGCAAGCGCGTGCGCGGGCACACCCTCGCGTGGCACAGCCAGCAGCCCGGCTGGATGCAGAACATGTCCGGCACCGCGCTGCGCAACGCCATGGTCAACCACGTGCGCACGGTCGCCACCCACTACAAGGGCAAGATCTACGCCTGGGACGTCGTGAACGAGGCGTTCGCCGACGACGGGCAGGGCTCGCGCCGCGACTCGAACCTGCAGCGCACCGGCAACGACTGGATCGAGGTCGCGTTCCGCACCGCCCGCGCCGCCGACCCGGCCGCCAAGCTCTGCTACAACGACTACAACACCGACTCGATCAACGCGAAGTCCACGGCCGTGTACAACATGGTGCGCGACTTCAAGGCCCGTGGCGTCCCGATCGACTGCGTCGGGTTCCAGTCGCACTTCGGCACGACCGTCCCCTCGGACTACCAGGCGAACCTCAAGCGGTTCTCCGACCTGGGCGTCGAGGTGCAGATCACCGAGCTCGACATCGAGCAGGGCTCCAACCAGGCCAACGCCTACCGGCAGGCCACCGAGGCGTGCCTGAACGTCGCGCGCTGCACCGGCATCACGGTGTGGGGCGTGCGGGACAACGACTCGTGGCGCACCGGCAAGAACCCGCTGCTGTTCGACAGCAGGGGCAACAAGAAGGCCGCGTACACCTCGGTGCTCAACGCCCTCAACGCGGGCAGCGGCTCGACGCCGGCCCCGACGACCCCGCCGCCGACCGGCGGTGGCTCGACGTCCATCGACACCAACGCGTGGTACGTGCTGGTGAACCGCAACAGCGGCAAGGCGCTCGACGTGTACAACCTGTCGACGGCGAACGGTGCGGACATCGTGCAGTGGCCGCGCAACAACGGCAACCAGCAGCAGTGGCAGTTCGTCTCGTCCGGCAACGGCGCGTACCGACTGAAGTCGCGTCTGTCGAGCAAGGTGCTGGACGTCTACAACTGGTCGACCGCCAACGGTGCGGAGATCGTGCAGTGGACCGACGGCAACGGCGCCAACCAGCAGTGGACGGTGACGTTCAGCGGTGACTACGCGTCTCTCGTCAACCGCCACTCGGGCAAGGCGCTCGAGGTCCAGGGCGCGTCGACCGCCGACGGCGGCAACATCGTCCAGTACGACAACTGGCGTGGTGCCAACCAGCAGTGGCAGCTCGTGCGGGTCGGCTGACCCCGACCCGACGGGTCCGCCGGCACAGGACCCCGCTGACGACCGCCCCCGCACCTCGTGGTGCGGGGGCGGTTCGCGCGCCCGGCGGCCCCGGACGTGCGTGGCGGGCCGGTGGGGTCAGCGGCTCGTGGCCGCGTCCCACGCGAACGACGCGAGCCAGTGCGTCGCCACGAAGTCCTCGTTGTCGAGCGCCGTCAGGCCGACCGCGAGCAGCCGCTCACCGGCGGCGCGCAACGCGTCGTCGTCGAGCGCTCGGGCGAGGCGGAGCAGCGCTCCCGCACGCGAGAGGTTGAGCCCGTCCAGGTGGACGGCGTGCCCGTCGCTCGGGTCCACGACGTGCGCGGGCTCGACGACGTCCTGCGGCCGGGGCAGGAACGCGGTGAACCAGGTGCCCAGCTCCTCGCGAGGGAGCACGCGCGCCATGAGGTCGGCCTCCGCCAGCCCCGGGGACAGGAAGTCGTGCCCGCTGCGCTCCCAGAGGCCGGGCCAGTCCCGGTCGGTGCCGAAGAGCCGACGTGCGTGGGTGCGCAGCGTGGTTGCGGCATCGGAGCGCGCGAGGTCGTCGGCCGCGGTGAGCAGCAGGGCGAGGCCGAACGCGGTGTTGGAGTGCACGCCGTGGCGCACCGGGTGCTCGGCGCGCGCGACCCACGGCAGCGCGAGGTCGAGCACCGCGTCCGCGAGCGGGGCCGTCGCATCCGCCCACCGTGCCGCGTCGACGTCACCCGCGTCGGCGGCGGCCCGGCACGTCGCCGCGAGGCGCGCGGCCCACGCCCAGCCGTACGGGCGCTCGAACGCGGGGTGCGCGCGCAGGTACGCGACCTCGCCGGCGATCCGCTCGGCGGTGAGGTTCGCGTCGAGCAGCGCCCGCAGCGTCGCGTCCCGGTGGCCGGAGCGCAGCAGCTCGGCGCCCAGCCAGTGCATGTGCACGCACGAGTGCCAGTCGAACGACGTGTGGAACGCCGGGTAGAGGTCCCGGGGGGTTCGCACGTCGGCCTCCGAGGCGGCCAGGTGCACCAGGTGGTACGGCCACGGGGTCGAGAGGTTCGCGACGACGACGGCGGCGCAACGGTCCGGGTCGGGGGAGGGCAGGGTGCTCACGGCTCCAGCCTCGCGCACAGCGGGCGGGATCGCCGCACCCGTCGGACCGGGTGCCGGTGCCGACGCCGGCTCAGCGGGCCAGGAACCCGCCGTCGACGGCCACGACGTTGCCCGTGACATAGCGCGCCTCGTCGGAGAACAGCCACGCGACGGCGTCCGCGACCTCACCGGTCGTGCCCGTGCGTCCCATCGGGAGCAACGGCTCCCAGGTGTCCGCCGCGTCGGCGTGCGCGGCGCCACCCTCGAACAGGCCGGTGTCGATGGGGCCGGGGGCGATCCCGTTGACGCGGATGCCCTGCCCGGCCAGCTCGACGGCCGCGCAGCGGGTCAACGCGTGCGCCGCGGCCTTGGACGCGACGTACGGGGCGACCCCGGGGAACACGGTGCGCACCGAGTGCACCGAGAGGTTGTTGACGATCGACCCGCCGCCCGCGGCCGTCATGTGGCGCACCTCGGCGCGCATGCACAGCCACAGCGCGCGGGTGTTCACGGCGAACGCGAGGTCGAAGTCGTCGGTCGTCGCGTCGGCGACGGTGCCGGGCCCGAGCACCCCGGCGTTGTTGAACGCGTGGTCGAGGCGTCCCCACACCGCGGCGGCCTCGTCGACGGCCTCCTCGAGGGCGTCGTCGTCGCACAGGTCGGCCGTGACGAGGGCCGCGTCACCGCCCGACGCCCGGATGCGCTCGACGACCCGCGCGCCGCGCTCGGCGTTGCGGCCGAGGACGACGACGCGCAGGCCGCGCCACCCGAGCTCGAGCGCCGTGGCGGCGCCGATGCCGGAGGTCGCGCCCGTGACGAGCGCGACGCGGCGCGCACCGCCGTCCGGCGTGATGGCGTGGTCGGCCGTCGTTCGGGCGCGCGTGGGTGCGGGCGCCGCCGTGCGGTCCATCGTGGGTCCCCCTGAGGCCGTGCATCGATCGATGGGATGCGGCCGGCGGCGTCGGCGGCGCGCGTGCGGGAGCGCTCCCGCACGCGTGACCCTAGGGCAGGACCGCCGCCCACCACAACCGGTTCCGTCCGGGTATGGGGTGGTATCGCCAGGTCGGGCGTGCGGCGGTGCTGCGTACCCTGGTGCGATGCGCTGCGGGTACTTCGACGCCGGGGTGTGCCGCTCGTGCACGCTCCTCGCGCAGCCGTACCCGCAGCAGCTCGACGCGCAGGCCCGGCACGTGCGGGACGTCCTCGGTGACCCCACGGGCGTGACCTGGCTGCCGACCGTGGCCAGCGCCGAGGCGGGGTTCCGCAACAAGGCCAAGATGGTCGTCGCCGGCACGCCCGACGCACCGACGCTCGGCATCCTCGACCCGCACGGGCACGGCCTCGACCTGCAGGGGTGCCCGCTGTACCCGGCCGCCGTCAGCGCGACGTTCGCGTCCCTCACGGAGCTCGTCGCACGCGCGCGGCTCACGCCCTACGACGTCCCGTCCCGGACCGGGGAGCTCAAGCACGTGCTCGTCACCGGGTCGCCGGACGGTGAGGTCATGGTGCGGTTCGTGCTGCGCAGCACGGAGGCGCTCGCCCGCATCCGCAAGCACCTGCCGTGGCTGCGCGAGCGCCTGCCGTCGCTCGTCGTGGCGTCCGTCAACGTCCAGCCCGCGCACGCCGCGGTGCTCGAGGGCGACCGCGAGATCCTGCTCACCGAGCGGGCGACCCTGCGGATGCACGTCAACGGGCTGGACCTGCACCTGCGGCCGCGCTCGTTCTTCCAGACCAACACCGCGGTCGCCGCCGCGCTCTACCGCCAGGCCGTCGCGTGGTCGGACGAGGCCGACGTCGCCTCGGTGTGGGACCTGTACTGCGGTGTGGGCGGGTTCGCGCTGCACCTCGCGCGCCCGGGGCGCACCGTCGTCGGCGTCGAGACCAGTGCCGAGGCCGTCGCGAGCGCCGAGCAGACCGCACGCGACGCGGGGCTGCCGGGTACGCGGTTCCTCGCCGGTGACGCGACCGCTTTCGCCCTGGCCGCCGACGGCCACGACGTGCCGGACCTCGTCGTGGTCAACCCGCCGCGGCGCGGCCTGGGGGAACCGCTCAGCCGGTGGCTGGATGAGTCGGGCGTGCCGCGCGTCCTGTACTCGTCGTGCCACGCGGGCTCGCTCGCACGCGACCTCGCGCACATGCCCTCGCTGCGCCTCGTGCGCGCGCAGGTCCTCGACATGTTCCCGCACACGACGCATCACGAGGTCCTCACGCTGCTCGAACGCGCCTGAGCGGTGCGGTCCCGGCGCACCGGGTTCACGTGAGCTGCATCGTGGTGACGCACGTCGGAGCGTCGTCGTCCGTGCGCAGCGTCGTCGTGGCGGACAGGTCGCCCTGCGAGACCTGCAGCGTCGCGGTGACGCCACGCGGCAGCCAGTAGCCGACGAAGCCGTTGTCGTACAGCGTGGCGGTCTCCTCGACGAGGACGTCACCCGTGTCCTCGTCGGTGAGGACGACGTCGACCTCCTGGCCGCCCAGCTCGCCGTGGCATGTCGTCAACGAGTGGTAGAAGCACTCGTGGGTCCCGTCCACGTAGGGCGCGAACGACACGTAGAACAGGTCGTCGGGCAGGGTGAGGGGCACCTCCTGCTCACCGTCGGCGACCGAGACCAGCACGTGGTCGGGGCGCACCGAGGCGATCAGGTCCTGGGGGCGCTCGTCCGCGGGCAGGCGGTCGAGCGCGTCGACGAGGCCCCGCGGGTCGTCGACGGCGAGGCCGAGATCGGCCAGGCGCGCGGCGACCGTGCCGTCGGACGCACCGGCGGTCGGTCCGTCGTCGTCGACCGACCCGTCGGCCGGTCCCGCGGCGGTGCACGCCGCGAGCAGCGCGACGGCAGCGGCCGAGGCGGTCAGGGGCACGAGGCGCGACCTGAGGGCACGCACGATGCTCATCGGGGATCCTTCGATCGTCGGGTGCGGGGCGGGCACGGACCCGCAGCGGTCCGTGGACCGGTGGCCCCATCCTCCCGGCCACGCGCGCCGGTCGCGGTGCTCCACGGTCAAGGTTTGCTCAAGACGCGCGTCCGGGCCGTGCCCCGCGGCGGGGGACCTGGGACGATCGCAGTGTGCAGGTGCCCTCTCGTCGTGCGGTCGTGGTCGAGGACGAGCGTCCCCTCGCGCGCCTCGTCGCCGGCTACCTCGAACGGGAGGGCTTCGAGGTCACGCAGTGCCACGACGGCACCGGCGCGGACGCCGCGCTGCGTCGCGCCGACCCGGACCTCGTCCTGCTCGACCTCGGGCTGCCGGGACGTGACGGTGTCGAGCTGTGCCGTGAGCTGCGCACGTGGTCCGACGCGTACGTGGTGGTCCTCACCGCACGCACGGGCGAGGAGCAGGTGCTCGCCGCGTTCGCCGCCGGTGCGGACGACTACGTGACCAAGCCGTTCAGCCCGCGCGAGCTCGCCGCACGGGTGCGCGCGCTGCAGCGCCGGCCCGTGCGTGCCGCCGGGTCCGCGGCCCCTGCGCCGGTGGCCCACGGCGCGCTGCTCCTCGACGTCGCGGCCGGAGAGGCCCGCGTCGACGGTGTCCCCGTCGTGCTGACACCCACCGAGCTGAGGCTCCTCGCCGCACTGGCCGCCGAGCCCGGGCGCACGTTCCGCCGGGAGGACCTGCTGTCGGAGGTCTGGGGTGCGCCGTGGGTGGGCGACGCGCACGCGGCCGACGTGCACGTCGCCAACGTGCGCCGCAAGCTCGGGGACGACGCCACGACGCAGCGGTTCGTGCGGACCGTGCGCGGCGTCGGGTACCGCGCGGGGCCCGCGTGAGGGGCCGCACGAACCGCGGCGTCGACGGCACCGGGCCGGTCGGCGCCGGGCTGATGCCGCGGCTGCTCGCGTCGTTCGCGCTCGTCGTCGGGTCCGCCGGTGCCGCCGCGACCGCCGTCACGCTCGCGGTCGCGCCGCGGGTGTTCCACGACCACATGGAGCGTGCGGGCCTCGCACCGGGTGACGTCGCCGCGGTGCACGCCGAGGAGGCGTACCGGGCCGCGACGAGTGCGGCGATCGGTGGCGCGCTCGTCGCGGCGGTCGTGACGTCGGTGGTCGTGAGCCTGCTGCTCGCGCGCCGGTGGAGCCGTCCGCTCGCACGTGTCGCGCAGGTCGCGCGTCGGGTCGGCGCGGGTGCGTACGAGCACCGCGTCCCTGCCCCGGGCCTGGGCCCGGAGATGGACGACCTCGCCGACGCGGTCAACACGATGGCCGCCCGTCTGGAGGCCGACGACCGGTGGCGGGCGCGCATGGTCGCGGACGTCGCACACGAGCTGCGCACGCCCGCGGCGACGATCCGGGCGTACGTCGAGGGCGTCCAGGACGGGGTCGTCGCGCTCGACGAGGACACCGCCGCCGTGCTCACGGCGCAGGCGGACCGCCTCGCACGCCTCGCGTCGGACCTCGCGGTCGTCGCCGGGGAGCCGGGGCGGCACGCCCCTCGGGAGCTCGTCGCCCCGGGCGGTCTGGTGACGGCCGCCGCACTCGCCGCCGGGCCGCGGGCCGCGACCGCGGGCGTCACGCTCACCGCCGAGGTCGCCGACGGCCTGCCGCTCGTCGAGGTCGACCGCGAGCGCCTCGCGCAGGTGCTCGACAACCTGGTCGCCAACGCGCTGCGGCACACCCCCGCGGGCGGGCACGTGCAGGTCGCTGCCGTGCGCGACGGCGCCGACGTGCTGCTGCGCGTCAGCGACGACGGCGACGGGATCGCACCCGAGGACCTCCCGCACGTGTTCTCGCGGTTCTGGCGCGGCGACACCGCGCGCCGGCACGACGACGGCGGCACCGGTCTGGGGCTCGCGCTCGTGCGCTCGGTGGTGCGTGCGCACGGCGGTGAGGTCGACGCGACGAGCGCAGGACCGGGGTGCGGCGCGGCGCTCGTCGTGCGTCTGCCCGCGGGACGGACCGCGTCGGGCTGAGCCGCGGCCCAAAGACCTGGGGCGGTCGCGCAGGTCGTGCCAGGATCGCCAGGTGCTGCTGACCGTGTCCCTCACAGCGCCCGACGGCGCGACCCCCGCGTCCGACCTGGGGTACCTGCTGCACAAGCACCCCGACCGCGTGCAGGCCTTCGACGCCGGGCTCGGCACGGCGCACGTGCTCTACCCCGAGGTGGGCGACGAGCGCTGCACGGTCGCGCTCCTGGTCGAGGTCGACCCGGTGAGCCTGGTCCGGGGCCGTGGCGGGCGCGGGGACGGCCCGCTCGCCGCGTACGTGAACGACGTGCCGTACGCGTCCGCATCGGTGCTGGCCGTCGCACTGCGCACGGTGTTCCGCACCGCGATGACCGGGCGGTGCGACCGGCGTCCCGAGCTGGCGCAGCGTCCGCTGCCGCTCGAGGTGCACGTCCCGGTCGCACCCGCGCGCGGCGGTGCGGACCTCGTCGCCGCGCTGTTCGCACCGCTCGGCTGGGACGTGGCCGCGACACCACTGCCCCTGGACCCGCAAGTCCCCGGGTGGGGGGAGTCGCGCTACGTGGACCTGCGGCTCACGGGGACGCTGCGCCTGGCCGACGCGCTGTCGCACCTGTACGTGCTGCTGCCCGCGCTCGACGGCGACAAGCACTACTGGGTCGGGCAGGACGAGGTCGACAAGCTGCTGCGGGCGGGTGACCCGTGGCTGGCCACGCACCCGCACCGCGAGCTCGTGGTGCACCGCTACCTCGCCCGCAGCCGGCCGCTCGCGGAGTCGGCGCTCGCACGGCTCGCCGAGGTGGACGACCTGCTGCCCGAGGCGCTCGACGACGCCGTGCCGTCCGGGCCGCAGGACGACACCGGGCCCACCGGCGCGGACGCCGCGTCGGGCCCGGACGCGGGCCCGACGGGTGAGGACCGCGTGCCCCTCGCCCGGCGCCGCGTCGAGGCCGTGCACGCCGCGCTGCGTGCGGCAGGCGCCCGCACGGTCGTCGACCTGGGGTGCGGGGAGGGGCTCCTGCTGCGCGAGCTGCTGGCCGACCCGTCGTTCGAGCGGCTGCTGGGCGTCGACGTGTCGCACCGCGCGCTGCAGGTCGCGGCGCGCCGTCTGCGGCTCGACCAGCTGCCCGAGCGTCGGCGGGCACGCGTCGACCTCGCGCAGTCGGCGCTGACCTACCTCGACGACCGGCTCGCCGGGTTCGACGCCGCCGTGCTCATGGAGGTCGTCGAGCACGTCGACCCGCCGCGCCTGCCCGCGCTCGAGCAGGCGGTGCTCGGGCACGCCCGCCCGGCCACGCTCGTGGTCACCACGCCGAACGTCGAGCACAACGCGCGCTACGGCCTGGACGACGGGCACCTGCGCCACCACGACCACCGCTTCGAGTGGACCCGCGCACAGTTCCGGCGATGGGCGTCGGACGCGGCGTCGGCCTACGGGTACGACGTCGCGTTCGAGGGCGTGGGCGACGACGACCCGGACGTCGGGCCGCCCACGCAGCTCGCGGTCCTCACGCGCCGCGACGGGGCGACCGTGGCCCCGGCCGCGGGCGCACCCGGCACACCCGCTGGACCCGACCGACCCGGGACGACGACGAGCACGACGGAGGTGACGCCATGAGCACGCTGCAGATCCCGGCGACCTGCCTCGTCGTGCTCGTCGGCACGTCGGGCTCGGGCAAGTCGACGTTCGCGGCACGGCACTTCGGCCCGTTCGCGACCGTGTCCTCGGACTGGTGCCGCGGCGTCGTCTCCGACGACCCGACGTCGCAGGCGGCCACGTCGGCGGCGTTCGACCTGCTCCACCACCTCGTCGGGGTGCGTCTGCGGGCGGGCCTGCTGACCGTCGTCGACGCGACCAACGTGCAGGTCGACGCGCGACGCTCGCTGGTCGCCCTCGCGCGCGAGCACGACGTGCTGCCCGTGGCGATCGTGCTCGACGTGCCGCCGCAGGTCGCGAACGAGCGCAACGCGTCGCGTCCCGACCGGGACTTCGGCCCGCACGTCGTGCGCCGCCAGTCGCAGCAGCTGCGCAGGTCCGTCCGCGGGCTCGGCCGTGAGGGGTTCCGCACCGTGCACGTGCTCGACGGGGTCGACGCGGTCGAGGCCGCGCAGGTCGAGCGCGTGCCGCTGCGCAACGACCTGCGGGGCGAGACCGGGCCGTTCGACGTCGTCGGCGACGTGCACGGGTGCCGCGCCGAGCTCGAGACGCTGCTCGAGCGGCTCGGGTACGGCCTGGTACGCGACGGGCACGGGCGCCCGGTGGACGCCGTCCCGCCCGGGGGCCGCCGTGCCGTCTTCGTCGGCGACCTCGTCGACCGTGGACCCGACACGCCGGGCGTGCTGAGGCTCGTCATGGGCATGGTCGCCGCGGGGCACGCGCTGTGCGTGTCCGGCAACCACGAGGCCAAGCTCGTGCGCGCGCTCGCGGGCCGGCACGTGCAGACGTCGCACGGGCTCGCGGAGACGCTCGCGCAGCTCGCCGACGAGCCCGAGGAGTTCCGGGCGCGGGTGCGTGAGTTCTGCGACGCCCTCGTCGCGCACTACGTGCTCGACGGCGGGCGGCTCGTCGTCGCGCACGCCGGGCTCAAGGAGGAGTACCAGGGGCGGGCGTCGGGCCGCGTGCGCTCGTTCGCGCTGTACGGCGACACGACCGGCGAGACCGACGAGTACGGGCTGCCCGTGCGGCTGCCCTGGGCGCAGGACTACCGCGGGCGCGCGACGGTCGTGTACGGGCACACCCCGACGCCCGAGCTCACCTGGGTCAACGACACGCTGTGCCTCGACACCGGCTGCGTGTTCGGCGGGCACCTGTCCGCGCTGCGCTACCCCGAGCGCGAGACCGTGCAGGTCGCGGCCGAGCGGGTCTGGTACGAGCCCGTCCGGCCGTTCCCGTCCGCGGGCGAGGTACCCGCGGGGGGCGCCGCCGGGACGTCGCCCCCGGCGGGGGAACGGGCAGACCCCGACCGGCTGCGGATCGACGACGTCACCGGCAAGCGGGTCGTCGAGACCCGCCTGCTGGGGCGGGTCGGGCTGCGCCCGGACGACGCGGTCGGTGCGCTGGAGGTCATGAGCAGGTTCGCGCTGGACCCGCGCGTGCTGCTGTACCTCCCGCCGACCATGAGCCCCTGCGCGACGTCACCCGACGGGGACGTGCTCGAGCACCCCCGTGAGGCGTTCGCGCAGTACGCGGCCGACGGCGTCACGCACGTGGTGTGCGAGGAGAAGCACATGGGGTCGCGCGCCGTGGTGCTCGTGTGCCGCGACCCGCAGGCCGCGGCGACCCGCTTCGCGCTGCCCGCGGGGCGCACGGGCGCGGTCTGGACCCGGACGGGGCGGGCCTTCTGGCAGGACGACGCGCGGACGCAGGGCCTCGTCGACGTCGTCGCCGCGGCCACCGCACAGGCCGGGGTGTGGGACGACGTCCTGGGCGACGGCGACGACGCGTGGGTCCTGCTCGACTGCGAGCTGCTGCCGTGGTCCGCGAAGGCCGGTGAGCTGCTGCGCACCCAGTACGCCGCGGTCGGGGCCGCCGCGCGGGGTGTCCTGCCGCCGGGGGTCGAGGTGCTCGAGGCGGCGGCCGCGCGCGGGCTCGACGTCGCGGACCTGCTGGCGCGTACCCGGGTGCGCGCCGACGACGCGCGACGGTTCACCGAGGCGTACCGGCGCTACGTGTGGGACGTCGACGGGATCGACGGTGTGCGGCTCGCGCCCTTCCAGGTGCTCGCCGCGGGGCGCCGGACGTTCGCCGACCGTGACCACGCGTGGCACCTGGACGTCGCCGACCGGCTCGTCGCGGCCGACCCGTCGGGTGTCCTGCTGGGCACGCGTCGGCTGGTCGTCGACGCCGGCGACCCCGTGTCGTGCGCGGCGGGGACCGTGTGGTGGGAGGACCTGACCGCGTCGGGGGGCGAGGGGATGGTCGTCAAGCCGCTCGCCAACCTCGTGCGGGGCGCCGCAGGGCGCGGCCTGGTCCAGCCGGGCGTCAAGGTCCGTGGGCGCGAGTACCTGCGGATCGTCTACGGGCCCGAGTACACCGAGCACTTGCCGCGCCTGCGGCAGCGCTCGCTGGGCCGCAAGCGTTCGCTCGCGCTGCGGGAGTACGCGCTGGGGCTCGAGGCGTTGGAGCGGTACGTCGAGGACGCGCCGCTGTGGCGGGTGCACGAGGCCGTGTTCGCGGTGCTCGCGCTCGAGTCGGCACCCGTCGACCCGCGGCTGTGACCGCGGTCCGACGCGTCAGGCCAGGGCGTCGGCGAGCAGGCGCAGGGTCTGCTCACGGGCCGGGGACCGGTCGGCCGGTGTGCCGCGCGTCGCGCCGGCGACGGGGGAGACCATGACCTCGTCGGTGCCCAGCCGGTCGGCGAGCGCGCGCAGCTCGGCCGCGGCCGACGCCGGGTCACCGACGACCCAGCTCGCCGTGAGCGCGGCGAGCGCGTTGTCCGCGCCGGCGGGCAGCGGGGCGGCCAGCGCGTCCTCGACGAGCTCCTGCGGCTCGAGCGGCTGCCCGCTGCGCAGGCGCCACATCGTGCGCACCTGCGGTAGCACGAGCCGGTGGGCCTCGTCGGCCGTCGGGGCGACGGCGACGTTCGCGACAGCGATCGTGCGGGGCTCGGCGAGAGTCGACGAGGGGACGAACGACTCGCGGTACAGGGCGACGGCCTCGTCCGTGCCGCGCCCGGCGAAGTGGTGGGCGAACACGTACGGCAGGCCGAGCCGGCCCGCGAGCTGCGCGGAGTAGGACGACGAGCCGAGCAGCCACACGTCCGGGGCGGTGGTCGCCCGGGGCGTGGCGTGCAGCGCGTAGGACGTCGACCCGACGCGCACGTCGACCCCCTCGGGGCGCACGAGCGCGACCAGGCTCGCGACGTCGGCGTCGAACGTGTCGACCCCGTCGCCGCCCGCACCGCGGCGCAGCAGGTGGCTCGTCACCGGGTCCGAGCCCGGTGCGCGCCCCAGGCCCACGTCGACGCGGCCCGGGTACGCGGCCTCGAGGAGCGCCACCTGCTCGGCGACGACCAGCGGCGAGTGGTTGGGCAGCATGACGCCGCCCGACCCGACGCGCACGTGCGACGTCGCGGCCGCGACCAACGCCATGAGCAGCGGCGCGTTGGTGGCCGCGACCGCGGGCATGTTGTGGTGCTCGGCGACCCAGTAGCGCCGCGCACCGACCTCGTCGGCGACGCGCGCGAGCGCGAGCGTCGCGGCGAGCGCGTCGGCGGTGGTCTGGTCGGAGCGGACGGGAACGAGGTCGAGCACGGACAGCACGGTCACCCCTGGCCCAACCCGGGCCCGGGGCAGGTCATTCCTGGGGCGTCACGACGAGCGGGTCAGCGTGCGCGACCGCCCGAGGAACCGTCGCAGGACCGCGGCGCGGGGCAGCACGCCGCGCTCGCCGACCGGTTCGACCGAGGAGAGCAGCCGGCGCAGGCCTGCGGTGCCCAGCCGCAGCCCGACGTCGAGCCCGTCGAGCCCGGTGACGTCGTCCGCCCCGACGACGCCGCCCTGGTGCCGCACCGTCAGGTGGACCCGGTCGAGGTCGTGCCACCGGTCGGGCCCGGGGTCGTCGGTCGTGTCCCGCATCGCCACCAGGTCGAGCACGCCTCCCGGCGTGCGCAGCGTCGCCCGGTAGGCCAGCGTCCCGTCGCCCCGCTCGACGCGCCCGTCGGCGAGGAACGTGCGCGCCCCGTCGACGGTCAGCGCACCGGCGACGCACGTGCGGGAGACGGGGCCGTCGACCGGGACGACCACGGTGAGGTCCAGCACCACGTCACGTCCGTCCGGCGTGCGCCCGCGCAGGTGCTCGGTGAACCGCGCCGACGGCTCCGGATCGGGTGTCGCGGTCGACGCGACGGTGTGCGGCACGCCGCCGGACGCTCGCGCGTCGAGGTAGCGGCGCGCGTCGGCGTACCCGAGCTGGACGAGGGAGTCCGCGCTGATCCGGCCCAGGTACAGCTCGGGGTCCAGCGGCAGCGGCAGTGCCGGGTGCACGACGTGCAGGACGAACGGGTGGCCCGTCGCGGCGGCCAGGACCAGGTCGGCGTCCAGCGCGCCCGCCGCGCTCATCTCGATCATGTGCACGTACTGCTCGAGCGGTCCGTCCCGCCAGGCCGGGCTGTTGCCGATGCACCACACGAGCCACACCTCGTCGGCGCCGCGGCGCAGGGCCTCCGTGACGTTCGCGTCGCGCACCCACACGGCGTCGGTCCACACGTGGCCGTCGCGGCGCAGCGGCGTGACCCATCCGGGCAGCGACATCCCCGCGGCGAGCAGCGGGGCGTCGACGTCGCGCGCGTCCACCGCGACGCACTCCTTGGTGACGAAGTCGACGACGTTGAACGAGCCCTCGACGGGGGAGCGGCGCACCGCGTCGACGTCGACCCCGAGCGCGGGCAGCACGCGCCGCACGATCCCGTCGGCGTCGCCGAGCGCGGGTAGGTTCCAGGGCCCGCGCAGGTAGTCGCGCAGCGGCAGCAGCGAGCCGAAGTCGCGCACGTCGACGTCGCGCCAGCGCCGGCACAGCTCGTCCGCGCCGACGCCGGACAGGTGCGCGGCGGCCGTGAGGATGCCGCCGGAGGTGCCGTCGACGTGGTCGAACGTCAGCCCGTCCTGCTCGAGCGCGAGCAGGACGCCCGCCTGCCAGGCGACGCGCATGCCGCCTCCCGCCAGGACGAGCGACCGCCTCATCGCGCACCCCGCCCGCTGCGCAGCCGCCGCGCGTGCACGACGAGCAGCACGGCCGTGAGCAGGTCGAACGTGGCGACCGCGAGGCCGAGGGGGTCGAAGACGCCGCGGGCGACGCCCACGGCGACGGCCAGCGCCGCACCCGCCTTCTGCACGGCCGCCCACGCGACGACGTCGGGGTCGTGCCGGGGCCGGGACAGCGTCGTCGCGAGCAGCCCGCCGACGACGACCATGAACATGCCCACGGTCGCGAACAGCTGCGTCGCCGTCGTGTCCGTGGCCGCGCCGAGCGCGCCGAGCACGACCGCCGGGACGACCACCTGCACGGCCCCCGTCACGACCGTCACCCACGCGACGGCGCGCAGCACGAGCACGAGGCGGTCGGCGCGTGCGACGGCCGGACGGGGCCGCGTCCCGGTGCTCACGTCAGCGCCCCGAGCAGGTCGCCGCGGGCGACGACGTACGTGACGATCGTCGCCCACGTGAGGGTCGAGCCGTAGAACCGGACGTCGTTGAGGAGCATCCAGCGGCGCAGCAGCGCGGTGAGCTCGGCGTCGTCGACGAGGTCGCCGCCGCGGATCCGCCTGTTGATCGGGATGATGATGCCCTGCCCGACGAACGTCAGCACGACGATCCCGACCAGGCACAGCACGCCGAACCAGACCCAGCCCGTGCCGGCCTCGGTGACGACCAGCACGATCGCGGCGACGAACATCGGCGGCACGACCCACGTGAAGAACGTCGTCGCGCGGCGCGTCGGGACGCCGAAGTGCACGGCCACGTTCTCGCGCGTGAGCCCGTGCCACGTCGGGAACAGGAACCACTTGAGCACCCACATGGTGCCGACGTACATGGTGGCGCCGAACAGGAAGTACAGGGCGGCGACGAACGTGGTCACGGCAGGCTCACCTCCCGCGGGCGGGCGCCGCTGCCGGCGCCCTGCGGGACGTCGTCGGTCGGCCGGACCTCGGGTCGGGCACGGTCGGGCGACGGCGGCCAGTCCTCGCCGCGGCCCAGGCCCACGACGTCCTCGAGCGCACCGCCGAACCGCCCGGTGGCGGTCGCCGCGTCGGCGTCGTCGAGCGTCGGCGCCGTGAGGAACCACGCGTCGTAGTGGTCGTCGAGCACACCGCGCGCGGTCGGCAGGTACGCCGTGAACAGGGGGCGGCGACCGATGCCCAGCGCGTGCAGCGGTGCCACGCCCGGTGCGTCGCCGAGCACGAGCCGGGCCCGCGCGCCCGGGCCGAGCGCGACGTCACCGACCGCGTCGATGTAGATCGTGGAGCGCCACAGCATGCCGCGCCACGCGCAGTAGTTCGCGGCGGCCGCGCGCACCGGCAGCCCCGTGGGCGACGGCCGCTCGATCTCGACGTACGCCCCGAGCCGCCCGTCGAGGTCGTCGTACTGCGCGGAGACCGTCCGCGCGCCCTCCACGAAGTCGAGGCGGGCCTGGTGCTTGGGCATGCCCCAGATGCCCTTGCCCCCCTTGACCGACACCTCGGTGCTCACCGGCAGGTCGACGACGAACTGGCCGAGCCGCAGCGTGCGCTGCAGCAGCATCGGCAGCAGCGGCGGGGCCGGACGGGGGCCGTGCGTGCACGCGACGGCCAGCGAGTACTCGACGTACCGGCCGATGTCGGTCGCGCGGTAGTCGACGACGGTGACGAGCAGCACGCCGCGGCCGAACCCGAGGCTCACGGGGTGCAGCTCGTCGCCCGGCAGCAGGTCACGGGCCGCGTCGAGCCGGATCGGGAACGCCGCCATGAGGACGGCGGACTCCTCGGAGCTCACCGGCATCGCGTACGGGATCGTGTCGACGCGCGCCGCACGGCCGGTGAGCCGGCGCTGGCGGCGGGGGACGGCGGAGGGCACCGCACCGAGCACGGCGCGGGCCACGGAGACGACGGCGTTCATCGGTTCAGCTCCTCGAGGATCAGCGGGTGGGTGTCGCGCCAGGCGTGGCGGCCGAAGATCACGTCCAGGTGGCCGTAGCCGGGCAGGACGTGCAGCGTGTGCCCCGCGTGCGGGGCGTGGTGGGTGAAGAACGCGTGCGAGCGGACCTGCGACTGCGGCAGGAAGCAGCGGTTGTCGGCACCTGCGAGGAACGAGAACCGCGCGTCGGTGCGCGGTGCGGACGTCCCCAGGTCGGCGGGCAGCCCGGGGTGGTCGCGGACGGCCACGAGGTGCCCGGCGTCGATCGAGCGGCGCATCTGCGCGAAGAACGTCATCGGGACCTCGGCGAACTCGCCCGTGACCCAGTCGTGGGTCGCCCGGTCGAGGTTGCGGTGCGACCACAGCGCGGGCCGCCCGCTGCCGTACGTGAAGCTGACCATGCGGCACACGAGGTTGTCGCACTCGGGGTGCGTCAGGTCGACCAGCCGACGCAGCACCTTCGACAGGTTCCCCTGCGAGCGGTACGCCCACGCGGGCGACAGGTGCGGGGTCAGGTGCTCCAGGACGGGTGCGAGGCGGCGGATCTTCAGCGCCGAGAACCACGGCAGGACGGGGTGCAGGCTGACCGCGTTGGTCACGACCGTGTCGACCTGCGGCAGCAGCCCCGCCACCGCCGCCATCGTGAACGACGTCGACCCCTGGCAGTGCACGAACGCCTTCAGGGTCGGCGCCCCCGTGGCCGCCAGGACGTGCGCGACGGCCGCCGGGTGGTCGTGCACCGCGGCGTCGCACAGGGTCCACGGCACCGGGTCGAGGTCGATCGACGCGCGCCAGTTGAGCATCCACACGTCCCAGCCGGCCTCGAGCAGCGCGTCGACGAGCGTGCGCGGCGTCGGGGGCCGGAACAGCTCGGCGCGCACACCCGCGCCGTGCACGAGCAGCACGGGTCCGCGCCAGGGCTCGGCGGGGCCGGTGACGTGCACGAGCGTGAGCGGCGTCCCGTCGCCGGCCGTGAGCGGCACGACCTGCGTGCGGTGGTCGGCGCGCGTGACGCGCGCCCCGGGTGCGGTGGTCATGGTGCGTACCCCTCCCGTGCGACGACGACCGGTTCCTCCAGCAGGCGCACGCGCGGCAGGCCGTGCGCGGGGACGACGCGCGCACCGTCGGGTCCGGGCACGACGTCCCAGTCGCGGCCGACCTCGTCGACCACCAGCGGGTGCACGACGAGCGCGCCGTCGCCGCGCACGTGCAGGCGCAGGAACCCCTTGTGGTCGTCGACGGCCTGGCCCGACATCTGCCACGACGCGACCGTGCCGCCGCGCCGCACGACCAGGAGGGTCGCGAACGCCTGCGTCCCGAGCAGCGCGCCGAGCGCCCACGTGAGCGGCACGACGCACGCGACGACGAGCGCGGACGACCAGGTGGTGGGCCACGGCACGGCCGTGAGCACGACGAGCCCGGCCAGCCCGGCGGCGACCTGCAGGACCAGACCGGTGGTGGCGGGCACCCCCGCGGCGAGGCGCCCGTGCGGCACCAGGCGGGCGCCGCCGACGTGCGCGACGAGCAGCCCGGCCGCACACACCAGGACGACACCGGCGAAGCGCAGCGCGTCCGCGGGCGGCGTGGTCCGCACCGTGGTGACGCCCGTGCCGGGGCGGACGAGGTCGAGCAGACCCGACAGCAGCGCGACGAGCACGAGCTGGACCCAGCCCGCGGTGACGAGCAGACCGGGGTTGCGCCAGCCGGCCCACCACGGCCCGAACGGGTTCGCGATGCGCGCGGACCACCGCCGCGACGTGGCCCGGTCCGGGTAGGTCGGTCCCCGGCGGTCGAACGGCACGCGGGGTGCGCCGTCGCGCCGGTGGCTGCCCGGTGCCGGCAGGTCCACGCGGTCCGCGAGACGGTGCGTGTCGCCCAGGTACGCGCCGCCGAGGCCGCACGTGATCGCCTGCACCGCGCGTGGGTCGTCCGCGTCGGGCGTGCGTTGCGCGTAGCGGCAGTAGTGGTGGGAGTCGCCGGACAGCCACAGGCGCACCGCGGCCCCCGTCACCTCGGGGACGTCGCTGCCGGGCACCCGGCGCTGGTGGACCAGCTCGCGCTCGACGTGGTGGAGCTGGTCGAACGCGTCGGGGTGCTCGCCGACGTGCGCCCACGCGGGTTCCGCGGCGCACACCACGACGCCGTCGCCGGGCCGCAGGTGCGCCGTCAGGTGCTCGCGCAGGTGCGCGAGCTGCGGCTCGTCGACGTACTCGCCGAGCTGGCTGTCGAGCAGCAGGAGCCACCAGCCGGGTGCCAGGCGCATCGCCCCGTACGAGCGGCGCTGCACGGTGCGCCAGGCGCCGATCCGCGCGCCGCGCGCGAACACGCGCAGGAACGACGTGAGCCCGTCGTACCAGTCGTGGTTGCCGGGGACCGCGAGCAGGGTCGGCTCGGTCGCCGCGTCGCGCGGCGCACCGGGCGGCGGTGCGGGCAGCGCCGACGCGAACGGGCCGAGCGTCCGGTCCTCGTAGGCGCGCGCCGAGGCCGCCGGGTAGACCTCGTCGCCGCCGAGCACCAGGACGTGCCCGCGGGGCAGCGTGCGCGGCGGGCCCGGGGCGCCGTCGGGTCCGGCGGGCCCGTCGACGACGAGCGACGGGGCGGCCAGGAGCGCCGCCGTCGTGGCCGTCGCGTCGAACCCGTCGCCCAGGTCGGCC
>JAFAEH010000238.1 GCA_023424135.1 Actinomycetes bacterium
CTGCGCCGGTGGCGCGGGCGCGCGCAGCGCGTGTCCTGACCTAGGCGGGCGACGCCATCGACGGCGTGGGCACCGGCAGGGTCGCGAGCTCGGCGGCGATCTCGTCGGCCCACGCCCCGACCGCGGCCATGTCACGGTGGTCGCCCTCGCGGGCACGGCCGCCGGCGATGATCGCGCGCTCGGTGAACGAGAGCACGGACCGGTCGAGCCGCCCGCGGAAGCTGCGGTGCCCGCGCGCGCCGATGCGCTCGCGCAGCGCCGCGACCTCGAGCGGGGAGTTCGCCGAGTTCGCCGGCTGCGTGGCCAGACCGGACGAGAAGACCCACACGGGCCGGGTCCGCAGGTCCTCGGCGAACCGCGCGGCGAGCTCGCGCGCGGCAGGCAGCCAGTGCGCGGTGTAGACGGCCGAGCCCAGGACGACGGCGTCGTGGCCGTCCACCGAGACGACGTCCTCGGGGGCGCACTGGTCGACCTCGTGCCCGTGGGCGCGCAGCCGTCGGGCGATCACCTCGCCGATCTCCCAGGTGCCGTGGTGGCGTGACGCCACTGCCAGCAGGACGCGCATCGTCCCTCCCTCGCCGGTCGTCGGCGGGCCGGAGCGCCCGTCGACCTCCATCGTCGCGGGGCGGGTCGCGCGTGTCGTGGGCCGGAGGTCCCCGGCACCGGTGCGCTCAGACGTCGTCCCCGCCGCCGCGCAGGGGCCCGGGGGCGGGCAGGTCGGCCTGGGCCAGGCGCAGCCGCGTGCACAGGCGCTCGAGCGCGAGCAGGTCCTCGACGTCGAGCGCCCCGCCCACGAGCGCGGCGATCGACCGGGCGTGCCGTCGTCCGATCTCCCGCTGCCGCTGCGAGCCGAGCTCGGTGAGGTGCACCGCCGTCCCCCGTCGGTCGCCCTCGACGGGTCCGCGCCGCAGCAGCCCGTCCGCCTCGAGCCGGTCGACGAGCCGGGACAGCGACGGTTGCGTGAGCAGGCTGGTGGCGGCGATCTCGCGCAGCCGCAGCGCATGGCCCGGTGCACGCGACAGCGTGAACAGCACGTCGTACTCGCGCATGCTCATCCCGCCCCACACGTCGTCGCGCGCGAACCGGCGCACGAGCGTGACCTGCGCCCGGAAGAGCGCCTCCCAGGCGTCGACGGCGGTGCGGACGTCGCCGTGCGCCTCGCTGCGCACACCGTCCGCCGCGGCTGTCGCGCCCGCGTTCCCGGGTCCGGGCGTCCTGCGTGCCTCGTCCGTCTGCTCGTCGGACATCCGTCCCCGCCCTCCGCGACCCGGCCCGTCCGGTCCCGACGTCGTCGCCGTCGCTCCTCGCCGAGGCATCATGTCATCACGCGTCGACGGGGTGGCGGCCCGCACGCCGTGCGCGTCTACGCTGGGACGATGAGCGAGACGGGCACGACGTACCTGCTGGTCGACGGCGAGAACATCGACGCGACCCTCGGGTCCTCGATCCTGGGCGGGCGGCCGACCCCCGAGCAGCGTCCGCGCTGGGAGCGTGTGCTCGCCTTCGCGCAGCAGACGTGGCAGCAGCCGGTCAAGGCGCTGTTCTTCCTCAACGCGTCCAACGGGACGCTGCCGATGTCGTTCGTGCAGGCGCTCACCGCGATCGGGTTCGTGCCGATCCCGCTGTCCGGCGAGTCGTACGAGAAGGTCGTCGACATCGGTATCAAGCGCACGCTCGAGGCCATCGCGCAGCGCGACGGCGACGTGCTCCTGGCCAGCCACGACGGCGACTTCGCCCCGGAGGTCGGGCACCTGGTCGACACGGGCCGGCGCGTCGGGCTGCTCGCGTTCCGCGAGTTCACGAGCCAGGCGCTGGCGGGTCTGTCGGCGCGCGGGCTCGAGACGTTCGACCTCGAGACGGACGTCGCGGCGTTCAACGTCCAGCTCCCGCGCCTGCGGATCATCCCGCTCGAGGAGTTCGACCCGCTGCGCTACCTCTGAGGCGGCACGCACGACGACCTCCCACCGGGGCCCGGCGGGAGGTCGTCGTGCAGGCGACGCGGCGCGGCGTCGCCGACCGTCAGCCCGCGGGCGCGAAGCCCTGCGTGAGGGCCTCGTCGATCGTGGTCCGCACGTGGTCGGCGTGGTAGCCGTCCGCCGCCATGAACTCGATGCCGTGCGCGGTGCCCGAGACGTCGGTGACGATCGACGTCTTGTCGCCCCGCGCGACGAGCGCGGAGTCCGCGGCGGGGACCTGCGGGTCGTCGGTCGAGGAGAAGACCTGCAGCGGTCCCGTGAACTGGTTCGCCTCGGCGCGCGCGTCGACGTCGCCGTAGGTCGCGGGCGGGCTGAGCGCGACGACGGCCACGGCACCCAGGTCGTCCGCCAGACCCGCGGCGAGCGTGCCACCGGCCGACGCGCCGACGAACGCGACCTGCTCGGCGCCCGTCGCGTGCAGCACGTCGAGCGCCGCGTGGAACCCGGTCTCACCCGAGACCCCCCAGTCGTAGGTCGCGACGAGATAGCCGGAACCGGCCAGGCGCACGAGCTCGTCGGCCCACTGGCACACGTCGCCGTCGACCTGCGGTGCGTACAGGACGCCCTTGGTGCCGGCTCCCGCCCACGCGACGTCGGCGCTGCCCTCGCCCTGCGCGACCGACGCGAACGCGACGCCGTCGCTGAGGCACTCGGGCCCCTGCGCGGGGACCATCTCGACCGGTGCGCTCTCGAGCATCGTCGGCTCCTGCGGCGCGTCGGCCTGGGCGGCGTCGCCGGTCTGCGGCTCGGTGCCGGTCGAGCACGCGGTCAGCAGGCCGAGCGCGAGCGCGGCACCGGCGAGCCGGGCGGCGGGACGCGCGCGGTGGGCGCGGGCGGGGCGGGGACGGGGGGACGGGAGGTCGGTTCGCAGACGCACAAGAGGTTCCTAGGCGGTGGGCGCGGCGGGGACAAGGGACACCGGCCGGGTTAAACGTTTCTGGACATTCCGGGCGGCGCACCGGGTGACGGCCGGGCGGGTGACGGGAGGGGAAGGCGCCACCCGCCCGGTCGTCGTCGCGGTGCGTCAGCGCGGCGCGAAGCCGGAGCCCAGCGTCGCGTCGATCACCGCCTGCACCGCGTCCCCGTGCTCGCCGTCGAGCAGGGCCAGACCGTGCGCCGCCCCGGGGACGAGCGTCAGCGCGTCGTCCCCCGGTGCGACGAGCGCGCTGTCGGAGGCCGGCACGACGGGGTCGTCCTGCGACGCGACCACGTGCAGCGGACCGTCGAAGGCGCTCACCTCGGCGCGGGCGTCGGCGCCGTCGAGCGTCGCGGCAGGGCTGAGCGCGACGACCGACGTCGCTCCGAGGTCGGCCGCGAGCGCGGCCGCCCACGTGCCGCCCTCGCCCGCGCCGAGCAGCGCGACCTCCTGGGCTCCGATGAGGCGCAGCACGTCGATCGCGGCGTCGAACGACCCCGGCGCGCTGCTGCCCCACACGAACGTCGCGACGAGGTGACCGTCGACCGCCAGGCGCACCATCTCGTCCGCCCAGGCGCACAGGTCACCGTCCGCGGGCGGGGCGAGCACGACCGCGCGGGTGCCCGAGCCCGTCCATGCCACCGTCGTCGGGTCGGCCGGGTCCCCGATGCCGGAGACGGCGAACCCCGCGGGCAGGCACGCGGGCGCGTCGACGGGGGTCATCTGGACGGGCGGACCGTCCGGGGTCGGCTCGGGCGTCGGCCCGTCCGTCGGGTCGGGCGTGGACCCGTCGGTGGGCTCGGGGGTGGGTGCGACGGTGGGCTGGGCCGTGACGGTCGGCTTCGGTGCGGCGGTGGGTCGTGGAGGGTGGCCGAAGCCGGGGCGGCAGCCGGCGAGCAGGACGACGGCGAGCGTCCCGACGGCGACGGCGGTCAGCCGGCGACGGGTGCGGGTGCGCCGACCGCGCGGGTCGATCGGGGTCGAGCCGGAGGCGGGGACGAGCAGCTCGGACGGACGAGGGACGGGCGCGGCGTCGAGAGGAGCTTCCATATCCATTTCGTAACGATCGCCCGAAAGGTCACGCAATGGTCACGATGTCCCGGAAACGTTTCGGCCACGTCCGGGCGACGCGCGTGGTGGGGATCGCACCCGTCGCCCCGCCCGACCTGCCCCCGACGCCCCCGCCGGCCGGGGCCGCGGCTCCGGGCCCCGTGGAGGGCCGGGACGCGCTAGCGTGAGCCGCATGCCGACGCTGTTCACCCGCATCATCGACGGCGAGATCCCCGGACGCTTCGTCTGGGCGGACGAGCGTGCAGTCGCCTTCCTCACGATCGCGCCCATCACCGACGGCCACGCGCTCGTCGTCCCGCGCGACGAGGTCGTCCAGCTGACCGACGCAGCCGACGACCTGCTCGCGCACCTCGTGACCGTCGCCAAGGCCGTCGGACGCGCGCAGCAGGCCGCGTGGGACGCGCCCCGCGCCGCGCTGCTCGTCGCCGGGTTCGAGGTCCCGCACCTGCACCTGCACGTGCTGCCCGCGTGGGACGAGGCGAGCCTGACGTTCGCGAACGCGCGGTCCGACGTGCCGGGCGACGAGCTCGACGCGGCGGCCGACCGGCTGCGTGACGCACTGCGCGCGACCGGCAACGGCACGCACGTCCCCGCCGACGCGTCGTCCCCGGACCTGTGACCCCGCGCCCCCGGACGCCGTCGGCCCGCCCCGCCGCACGTCGCTCCCGGAGGGCACGCTGAGCAGCGCCGACGCCCCGGGCGCAGCGCCCGCCGCGACACCACCGGGGCCCGCGCCGCGTCCGACGCTGCGCGAGCGCGTGCTGCGACGCACGCACGTGCGCGAGAAGGTCTCGACGCTCGCACCCGCCGTCCGCACGTTCCTCGCGACCGAGGCGGGCAGCGCCGTCGTCCTGCTGGGCGCGACGCTCGCGGCGCTCGTGTGGGCGAACTCGCCGTGGCGCGACGCGTACACCGCGCTGTGGCACACGCCCGCGGGCGTCGTCCTCGGCGACGGGGGGCTCGTGCTCGACCTGCAGCACTGGGTCAACGACCTCGCGATGGCCGTGTTCTTCGCGGTCGTCGGGCTCGAGATCAACCGCGAGGCGACCCGCGGCGAGCTGCGCGACCCGCGTGCCGTCGCCGTCCCGGCGCTCGGCGCGCTCGGCGGGCTGCTGGTCCCGGTGCTGATCTTCCTGGCGTTCAACGCGGGCACCGAGGCGGCACGCGGCTGGGGTGTCGTGATGTCGACCGACACCGCGTTCCTCGTCGGCGTGCTCGCGCTGTTCGGCCCGCGCTGCCCGGACCGGTTGCGGCTGTTCCTGCTGACCCTCGCGATCGTCGACGACATCGGGGCGATCGCCGCGATGGCCGTCTTCTACACCGACGACGTCGACGTGCGTGCCCTGCTGGTCGCGGCCGTCCTCACGCTCGCGCTGGTCGCGCTGCGGCTGCGGCGCGTGTGGCGGCTGACCCCGTACGTCGTCGTCGGCCTCGCGCTGTGGGGCGCGGTGCTCGCGTCCGGTGTGCACGCGACCTTCGCGGGTGTGCTGGTCGGTCTGCTCGTGCCCACGTCGCTGCCGCACGAGCGCCGACGTCAGGAGGTCGCGGTGCACGCGCGCCGCTTCCTCACCGAGGGCGGCGCCGACCGCGAGCACGCCGCCGAGCTCGCGGGGCGTGCGGCCGTCCCCGCGGGCGACCGCCTGCAGCGCGTGCTGCACCCCTGGAGCGCGTTCGTCGTCGTGCCGCTGTTCGGCCTCGCGAACGCCGGCGTCCGGCTGGACCCTGCGACGCTCGCGGACGCCTTCGGCTCACGGCTGACCCTCGGCATCGCCGTGGCGCTCGTGCTCGGCAACGCCGTCGGCATCACGGGCGCCGCGACGCTCGCGCTGCGGCTGCGGCTCGGGGACCTGCCCGGGCTCGTGCGGTGGGGTCACGTGCTCGGCGGCGCGGTGCTCGCAGGGATCGGGTTCACGATCTCGCTGTTCATCGCGCAGCTCGCGTTCGACGACCCCGTGCTGCTCGAGCGCGCCAAGATCGGTGTGCTCGCGGGATCGCTCGTGGCCGCCGTCGCCGGGTCGCTGCTGCTGCGCTGGCTCGGCGAGCGGCTGCCGCTGTGCTCTCCCCCGCGCCTGCCGCCGACGCTGCCGCCGCTGCCGTGGCGTTCCCCGGACCCGCGCTGACGCCCGCACCTGGGGCGCGTGCGGGTGACCGGCTCAGACCGCCGGGTCGTCCTCGCCCCACGTCGCCAGGCGCAGCGTGCGCGCGTCGGTCGCCGCGATCGTCGGCGCAGCCGCCCGCAGCGAGGCGACCGTGTCGACGCCCGCACGCACGAACCGGCCCGACAGGTCGTCGAGGTCCCCGGCGGCGAAGCCGAGCACGAGGGACGCGACCTCCTGCGGTGACGTCCACTGCGAGCGGTCGGCGTGCACCGGCATGCCCGCGGTCATGTCCGTCGCGACGACACCGGGCGCCAGGTCGAGGACCCGCAGGCCCGCGTCGCCGTACTGCGCGTGCAGCTGCGTCGTGAACCGCGCGAGCGCGCCCTTGCTGATGGCGTAGCCGGTGTAGGACGTCATCGCCCGGTGCCCGGCGCCCGAGTTGATGTTGAGCACGCGCCCCCCACCGCGGGCGAGCAGGCCCGGCAGCACGGCGTGGGTCACCAGGAGCGGTCCACGCACGTTCGTCTCGACGACCCGCCACACGTCCTCGACGTCGTCGGCCCCGAACGGCTGCTCCGCCCGCTCGATCACGCCGGCGTTGTTGACGAGCAGCCCGACTCCCCCGTGCGTGGCCAGCCCGGCCTCGACGCGCGCGACGGCGTCGGCGACCTCGGTGGCGTCCACGAGGTCCGCGACCGCGACGGTCGTCGGCGCGCCGAGCGCACGCGTCTCGTCCGCGACCCCCTCGAGCTGCTCGCGGGTGCGCGCGACGAGCCCGAGCGCGTACCCCTCGCGTGCCAGGGCCAGGGCGAGCTCGCGGCCGATGCCGCGGCCGGCCCCGGTGACGAGTGCGGTGCGGGGGACGTCGATGTGCCTCGTGCTCATCGCGCCATCGTCGCGCACGCCGGCGCGACGCCGCCATCCGTCACGGGATGCGACCCGACGACGTGACGGATGACGGGCTCGCGCCGCCCCGGCGCGTCAGACCTGGTCGACCACCGCGCGCAGCGCCTCGAGCTCGACACGTCCGCGGTAGCGCACACCGTCGACGAGCAACGTCGGCGTGCCCGGGACGTCGAGCTCGATACCGCCCTCGTAGTCGGCCTGCACACCACGCGCGTAGCGGTCGGCGGACGGCCCGGCGACCTCGTCGGGGTCGAGGCCGAGCTCGCGCGCCCAGCCCGCGAGGTCGTCGTCCGTGAGCGCGTCCTGGTGCTCGAACAGCAGCCGCTGCATCTCCCAGAACCGCCCGTGGGCCCCGGCGGCCTCGGCCGCGAGCGCCGCGGCGAGCGCGTGCGGGTGCACCTGGAAGAGCGGGAAGTGCCGCCAGACGAGGCGGACGCGACCGTCGGACTCCTCGACGAGACGGCGCAGCACGGGCTCGGCGTCGCGGCAGTACGGGCACTCCAGGTCGCCGTACTCGACGATCGTCACGGGCGCGTCCGGGTCGCCGAGGACGTGGCGGTCCGGGTCGGCGCTCGGTACGGGGCGGGCGTCCGGTGACGGGCTCACGGGCGACGCGGTGGGCGACGAGGTCATGCGCCCAGCGTGCCGCGACGTGCGCGTGCGCGCACCCGGTGGCTACACGCGCCGGGGGCGCAGCGGCGGGCTGGCCGTCCCCGCGCCGGACGCGATGCCCTCGACCACCTCGTGCAGCGCCTCGACGGTCGTCCGGGTGGGCCGCCAGCCCAGCTCGCGGCGTGCGCGGGCGGTGTCGAGCAGCGGGGCCGCGAAGGCCATGTCGAGCCAGCCCGGGCCCACGGGCAC
>JAFAEH010000012.1 GCA_023424135.1 Actinomycetes bacterium
GTGCGCCGCGCACACCACTCGGCCGGCTCGGGGGCGCACGCGTGTCGCACCCTCATGGCGACCGGCACCGGGCGGGGTGCCGGCCGGTGCGCCGCCGCCAGGCCGGGACGACGACGGCCGGCCACCCACACGGGTGACCGGCCGTCCGGCGTGCCGGGTGCCGGCCAGGGCCCCCACCCGATCAGTTGCCGGTGAGCTTCTCGCGCAGAGCGGCGAGCGCCTCGTCCGACGCGAGCGTGCCGGTGGCCTCCTCGCTCGCCGACGAGTACGTCGACGGCGCGGGGGCGTCGGGGGCCGTCTGGGCCTCCGAGTCGGCCTGCAGCGCGGCGGACACCTGCTTGCGGTGCGCCTCCCAGCGCTCGTGCGCGGCCGCGTACTGGGCCTCCCACGTCTCGCGCTGGGCCTCGAAGCCCTCGAGCCACTCGTTCGTCGTCGGGTCGAAGCCCTCGGGGTACTTGTAGTTGCCCTGCTCGTCGTACTCCGCCGCCATGCCGTACAGCGCGGGGTCGAAGTCCTCCGACTCGGGGTCGAAGCCCTCGTTCGCCTGCTTGAGCGACAGCGAGATGCGGCGACGCTCGAGGTCGATGTCGATGACCTTGACGAAGACGTCGTCGCCGACCTGCACGACCTGCTCGGGGATCTCGACGTGGCGAACGGCCAGCTCCGAGATGTGCACGAGGCCCTCGATGCCGTCCTCGACGCGCACGAACGCACCGAACGGGACGAGCTTGGTGACCTTGCCCGGGACGACCTGGCCGATGGCGTGCGTCCGCGCGAACGCCTGCCACGGGTCCTCCTGCGTCGCCTTCAGCGACAGCGAGACCCGCTCGCGGTCGAAGTCGACCTCGAGGACCTCGACCGTGACCTCCTGGCCGACCTCGACGACCTCGGACGGGTGGTCGATGTGCTTCCAGGACAGCTCGGAGACGTGCACGAGCCCGTCGACGCCGCCGAGGTCCACGAACGCACCGAAGTTGACGATCGAGGACACGACACCGGGGCGGACCTGGCCCTTCTGCAGCGTCTGCAGGAAGGTCGAGCGCACCTCGGACTGCGTCTGCTCGAGCCACGCACGCCGCGACAGCACGACGTTGTTGCGGTTCTTGTCGAGCTCGATGATCTTCGCCTCGATCTCCTTGCCGACGTACGGCTGGAGGTCGCGGACACGACGCATCTCGACCAGCGACGCCGGGAGGAAGCCGCGCAGACCGATGTCGAGGATGAGGCCGCCCTTGACGACCTCGATGACGGTGCCGGTGACGACGCCGTCCTCCTCCTTGATCTTCTCGATCGTGCCCCAGGCGCGCTCGTACTGCGCACGCTTCTTGGACAGGATCAGGCGGCCTTCCTTGTCCTCCTTCTGGAGGACGAGGGCCTCGACCAGGTCGCCGACCTGGACGACCTCGCCGGGGTCGACGTCGTGCTTGATCGACAGCTCGCGCGACGGGATGACGCCCTCGGTCTTGTAGCCGATGTCGAGCAGGACCTCGTCGCGGTCGACCTTGACGATCGTCCCCTCGACGATGTCGCCGTCGTTGAAGTACTTGATGGTGGCGTCGATCGCGGCGAGGAGGTCCTCGGCCGAACCGATGTCGTTCACCGCGACCTGCGGCGTGGCGGGCTTCGCGGGGGTGGAGATGCTCATGTAGGGGTGGGCTCCGATGCGGACAGGAAGTAGTGCGGACAGGATGGTTGTCTCGGCAACAGCGTCGACGGCCGGCGTGTTCCCCGTCCGAGCGCGGACCGTCCGGGAGGCCGGAACGCGGACGACGCAGGGACCGGGGCACGCGCGAACGCGCGAGTCACCGCCGTCCACCCTATCGGGTGCACGGCGGGACAGGCAAAGGGAGCGCTCAGGCGAGCGCGCGCGCGACCGTCAGCAGTCCCTGCGGCACGTGCTTGACCTTGCCGGCGATCTCCGCGATGGGGACGAGCACGACCTCGTCACCGCGGATCGCGGTCATGACGTTCGTCGTCCCCGCCGTCACGGCGTCGATGGCCGCGACGCCGAAGCGCGAGGCCAGGATGCGGTCGGCCGCGGTCGGGATCCCGCCACGCTGCGTGTGGCCCAGCACCGTGACGCGTGTGTCGAAGCCCGTGCGCTCCTCGATCTCGGCCTTGAGCCGCTCGCCGATCGCGCCCGCCACGATCTCGCCGAACTTGCCGACCTGCGTCTCGTAGTGCATCGCCGTGCCCTCGGCCGGCACCGCGCCCTCCGCGACGACGACGATCGAGAAGCTCGCGTGCGCGCGGTGGCGATGCTTGAGGAACTTCACGACACGCTCGATGTCGAACGGGTCCTCAGGTGCGAGCACGAGCTCGGCCCCGCCCGCGATGCCCGACGTCACGGCGATCCAGCCCGCCGTGCGACCCATCACCTCGACGATCATCACGCGGTTGTGCGACTCCGCGGTCGTGTGGATCCGGTCGATCGCCTCGGTGGCGATGCTCACCGCCGTGTCGAACCCGATCGACGCGTCCGTGCCCCACACGTCGTTGTCGATCGTCTTGGGGATCCCCACGACCTTGACGCCGGCCTCGGCGACCTTGCTGGCCGCGTGCAGCGTGCCGTCACCGCCGATGCAGATGAGCGCCTCGATGCGCTCGGCCTCGAGCGTGGCCAGGACCGCGTCGAGCCCGCCGTCGGACGCGTGCGGATGGAACCGGGCGGTCCCGAGCAGCGTGCCACCGGTCGGCAGCACGTTGCGGATGTGCTGGCGGCCCATCGGCATGACGTCGCCGTCGACGACGCCCTTCCAGCCGTTGCGGAACCCGATGATCGAGTGCCCGTGCTCCCCCTCCCCTCGCTTGACGACGGCCCTGATGGCGGCGTTCAGGCCCGGCACGTCGCCGCCACCGGTGAGCAGACCGACTCGCACGCTGAAGCTCCTCGTTCTCGGGGGTCTCCCCCGTCGACGCCGGGGGCCGGGCGCGCTGCGACGCGGCGCCGCGCACAACCCTAGCGACGCTGGACGGCGAAGGGCACCGCCTTGGGTCCCGGACCGCGCGCCCGTCGCCGTGCAGGTCCGACCCGCGCGCACCCCGCGCGACGGTGCCGGCGCCCGGACCACCCGGCGGGCGCGGCGCCGGGTGCCCGCCCGGTGCCGTCAGGCCGTGCGTCCCAGGTCGAGGTCGCGGCCCGGGATCGCGTCGAGCAGCGTCCGCGTGTACTCGGTGCGCGGTGCGTCGAACACCTCGTCCACGGTCCCCTGCTCGACGATGCGGCCCGACTGCATGACGCAGACGTGGTCCGCGATCTGCCGCACGACCGCGAGGTCGTGGCTGATGAACAGGTACGACAGCCCGAGCCGGTCCTGGAGGTCGGCCAGCAGCCGCAGGATCTGGGACTGCACGATCACGTCGAGCGCCGAGACCGCCTCGTCGCACACCACCAGCTCGGGCTCGAGCGCGAGCGCCCGCGCGATCGCGACGCGTTGGCGCTGCCCGCCCGACAGCTCGGCCGGGTAGCGGCGCAGCAGGTCCGCGGGGAGCGCGACCTGGTCCATGAGCTCACGCACCCGCGTGCGGCGCGCCGCGGCGTCGCCGATGCCGTGCGCGCGCAACGGCTCCTCGACCGTCCGGTAGATCGTGAACAGAGGGTCGAGCGACGCGTACGGGTCCTGGAAGATGGGCTGCACACGACGCCGGAACGCGACCTCCCCCGCGCGGTCGCGCTGCGCGACGTCGGCACCGTCGAACCGGATGGTCCCCGACGTCGGCGTCAGCAGGTCGAGCATCATGCGGGCGACGGTCGACTTGCCGGAGCCCGACTCCCCCACGACCGCGACGGTCCGGCCCCGCGGGATCGTGAAGCTCACGTCGTCGACGGCCGTGAAGTCGGTCGAGCGCCCGAGCAGCCCGCGGCCGCGCAGGCGGAAGACCTTGGTGACGTGGTCGACCTCGACCAGCGGTGCCGGCGCGTCGTCCGCGCCGTCCGCGTCACCCGCCACGGCGTCCCGCGTGCCGGTGTCCGCCGACGTGCCGGCTGCCGCCCCCACCGTCCCGTGCTCGGCGGACGCGGCCAGGAGGTCGTCCCCGCCCGGGAGCGCGAGCTCGACGCCCTGGCGGGCCAGCTCGATGCGCCGTGACGCGAGCGACGGTGCGGCGGCCAGCAGGCGCCGCGTGTACTCGTGCTGCGGGTCGGTGAGCAGCAGGCGCGCGTCGCCCTGCTCGACGACCTCGCCGCGGTACATGACGACGACGCGGTCGGCGCGCTCGGCAGCCAGTCCCAGGTCGTGCGTGATGAGCAGCACGGCGACGCCGAGCCGGTCCGTGAGGTCCGTGAGCCCGTCGAGGATCGTGCGCTGCACCGTGACGTCGAGCGCGGAGGTCGGCTCGTCGGCGATGAGCAGCTGGGGGCGCGCCGCCAGGCCCATCGCGATGAGGGCGCGCTGGCGCATGCCGCCGGAGAACTCGTGCGGGTACTGCTGCGCCCGGCGCGCGGCGTCGGGCAGACCCGCCTCGCCGAGCAGCTCGACGGTACGCGGACGCACGTCGCGTCCACTCACGACGCCGTTGTCGACGAGGGTCTCGTCGATCTGGGCACCGACCCGCCGCACGGGGTTGAGGTTCGACATCGGGTCCTGCGGGACCATGCCGATCTGCGTGCCGCGCAGCCGGTGCATCGCGTCAGGACCCAGCGTCGCGAGGTCCTGGCCGTCGAAGAGGATCTGCCCCCCGGTGACCGCCCCGTTCTCGGCGAGCAGGCCGATGACCGCCGCGGCGGTCGTCGACTTGCCCGACCCGGACTCCCCCACCACGGCGACCGTCTGCCCGGCGTGCACGTCGAACGTGACACCCCGCGCGGCGACCGTCGGGCCCGCCTCGGTGCGGAACGTGACCTCCAGGTCGCGGATGCTCAGCAGGGGCTCGCGCCCGTCCGTCGTGGTCATCGTCACCGCCTCCTCGAGCGCGGGTCGAGCGCCTCGCGCAGCGCCTCGCCGAACAGCGTGAAGCCCAGGGCCGTCACGGAGATGCAGATGCCCGGCAGCAGCGCGAGCCGCGGGGCGATCTCGAGCTCGTTCTGCGCCGCGACGAGCATGCGGCCCCACTCGGCCGTCGTCGGCGACCCGCCGCCGAGACCGAGGAAGGACAGCGCCGCGGCCTCGATCACGGCGGTCGCGAGCAGCAGCGTGGCCTGCACGATGACCGGTGAGACGCTGTTGGGCAGCACGTGGCTCATCGTCACGGTGCGCCGCGAGAGCCCGAGCGAGCGTGCCGCGAGCACGTAGTCCTGACCGCGCTGCGCGAGCATGGAGCCGCGCAGCAGGCGTGCGAACACCGGGACCTGGACGACGCCGATCGCGATGACGACCGACGACGGCGACTGCCCTGCGACCGCCGCGATCGACACCGCGAGCAGCAGGCTCGGGACCGCGAGCATGAGGTCGACCAGGCGCATCGCGGCCGAGTCCGCCCAGCCGCCGAACGCGCCCGCGACCAGGCCGACGAGCATGCCGCCCGCGAGACCCAGCAACGTGGCCAGCACACCGATGAGCAGCGACGCGCGCGCCCCCCAGATGAGCTGCGACAGCACGTCCGCCCCGTACCGGTCGAGCCCCAGCGGGTGCTCGGCCGACGGCCCGGGGATGAAGGTCGGGCGCACGTCCGCGCGTCCCGGCAGCGCCCCGGGCGCGTACGGCGCGAGCAGCGGGGCGAGGACCGCGACGAGCACGAACGCGGCGACGATGACGACACCGAGGATCGCGGCGGGGTTGCGGACCAGGCGTCGCACGGCGACCCGCCACAGCGCCTCACCGGCGCGGCGGTCCTCCGCGAGCGCGTCGGTGTCGACCGGTGGCTGCGGGACCTCGTACACCTCGGGTGCGCTCATCGCGTCCTCATCCTCGGGTCGATCAGGCCGTACGACACGTCCACCGCCAGGTTCACCAGCGCGTAGACGACGGCGATGAGCAGGATGAAGCCCTGCAGCACCGCGTAGTCGAGGTTGAACACGGCGTCGGCGAGGAACTTGCCGACGCCCGGGAACGCGAACACGGTCTCGGTCAGGACGGCGCCGGACAGCAGGAGGCCGACCTGCAGGCCGATGGTCGTCGAGACGGGGAGCATCGCGTTGTGCAGGATCACGCGGCTGCGCAGGTGCGTGGTGGACAACCCCTTGGCGCGTGCGGTGCGCACGTAGTCGGCGTGCTGCACGTCGATCACCGACGCACGCGTGATGCGCGCGATGATCGCGAGCGGGATCGAGCCGAGCGCGAGGGCGGGCAGCACGAGGTGGACGAACGCGTCCCAGCTCGCGTCCCACTCGCGCGTCATGATCCCGTCGAGCACGTAGAAGCCCGTGGGGTGCGTCGCGATCATCGCGGGGTCGATCCGCCCGGAGGACGGGAACCAGCCGAGCTGCACCGCGAAGAGCCACTTGAGCAGGAAGGCCAGGAAGAAGACCGGCACCGTGACGCCGAGCAGCGACGTCACGACCGCGAGGTGGTCGACGGCGCGGCCCTGGTGGCGTGCGGCGAGGTAGCCGAGCGGGATGCCGAGGCCGACGGCGACGAGCAGCGCGACGAGCGAGAGCTCGATGGTCGCCGGGAACCGCGCGAGGAACTCGTCGAGCACGGGACGGCCGGTGCGCGTCGAGACCCCGAAGTTCCCCTGCAGGAGCTGGCCGAGCCAGGTGACGTACTGCTGCGGCAGCGGCCGGTCGAAGCCGTAGAGCTGGTTGATGCGTTCCACCGCCTCCGGGGTGGCGCGCTCCCCCAGGAGGGCCGTCGCCGGCCCCCCTGGAAGAGCACGCACCCACAGGAACAGCAGGACCGACAACCCGAGCAGGGTCGGGACGAGCAGCGCGAGGCGCCGCAGGATCAGTCGGGTCATCGGGTGGCGGTGCCCCTCAGTCGCCGAGGGTGATCACGTTGTAGACCTCGTCCTGCACCGGCGAGGCCGGGTAGCCGTGGACGTCGGCCTTGAACGCGAGCGACGGCACCGGGTGCGCGAGCGGGACCCCGGGCAGGAAGTCCATGATCGCGGCGTTGGCCGCCTCGTACGCCGTGGTCTGGTCGTCGACGTCCGCGAGGTAGCGGGCGTCGTTGATCTGCTGGAAGAGGGAGGCGTTGTCGAAGCCCCACTCGTTCGACTGCGCACCGAAGAACACGCCGATGAAGTTGTACGTGTCGTTGTAGTCGCCGGTCCAGCCGAGCAGGTGCAGGCCGTGGTCGGAACCGCCCTGGATCTTGTCGAGGTACTCGGGGTTCCACGGGTCCGGCACGGGGTTGACCGTGATGCCGACGGCCTCGAGGTCCGCCGAGATCGCGGTGAACACCTGCTCGGGGGTCGGCATGTAGGGCCGCGACACGTTCGTCGGGTAGTTGAAGTCGATCGTCAGGTCGGACTTGCCGACCTCGGCGAGCAGCGCCTTGGCGGCCTCGGGGTCGTAGTCGTACGTCGCGACGTCGGCGTTCCAGCCGGCGACCGACGGCGGCACGAAGTTCGTCGCCACCTCGGTGCCCTCGGGCAGGGTCTGCGCGACGAGCGCCTCCTTGTTGATCGCGTGCGCGATGGCCTGGCGGACCTTGACGTCGGCCAGGTCGGGGTTGGCCTGGTTCATGCCCAGGTACAGGACGTTGAACGGCTCGCGGTTGACGATCTGGAAGCCCTCGTCCTGCAGCGCGACGACGTCGGCCGGGCCGACGAGGTCGTAGCCGTCGATGTCCCCGGCCTGCAGGGCCTGCCGGCGGGCGGTCGCGTCCGAGATGATCGGGAAGACGACGCGCCGGACCTGGCCCTGCTCGCCCCAGTACCCGTCGTAGGCGGTGAGCACGACCTGCTCGCCCGGGTTCCACGAGTCGAACTGGTAGGGGCCGGTGCCGGTCGGGTGAGCGGTGGCGTACTCCGGCAGGACGGGTGCCTGGCCGTCGCCGGTCACACCGTCGGCGTCGTACTCCTCCAGCGCCGTGGGCGACTGGATCGAGAACGCGGGCAGCGACAGCGCGGAGACGAGCTCGGGCAGCGGGCTGCGCAGGTGGATGACGGCCGTCGTGGCGTCAGGGGCCTCGCACGACTCGTACTTGCCCGTGCCGTCGAGGGACGCGACGTCGCTCGACGCGAAGCCGCCGTTGACCTTCTGCCAGTAGTACGACAGCGACTCGGACTGCAGCACGCCGGTGAAGTTGTTCCACCGCTCGAAGTTGAAGCACACGGCGTCGCCGTCGAAGTCCGTCCCGTCGTGGAAGGTGACGTCCGGCTTGAGCTGGAAGGTGTACTCCAGGCCGTCGTCGCTCACGTCCCAGGACTCGGCCAGCAGGGGGGCCGGGTCGGCCGTGCCGGGCTCGACGCCGACGAGGCCCTCGAAGATCTGGCGCGCGACGCGGAACGACTCCCCGTCGCTCGCGAACGCGGGGTCGAGCGACGCGGGGTCCGAGGACGCCGCGAAGATGAACGTGTCACGGCCGCCCGCGGTCGCGCCGTCGGTGGCGCTCCCCTCGGCGTCGCGGTCGCTCGCGGCGCACGCGGACAGGGCGAGCCCCACCACGATGCCTCCGGCGACGATCTGCCACCTTGTCCTCACTGCAGCCACCTCTCGTCTGTGCGCGCGCTGGGCGCGCGCCGTGCGGGACCCGGCAGACGCTATGTGCGCCGTGTCACGATCGTGTTACCCGTCGGTAGGGATTCGGCATCGGACAGACTGGCAGCATGTCGGACGAATCACCTCACGACACACTGGCGGACGCCGGCTACCGCGACGTCCCCGACACGCTCGGCGGTCGCGCCGCACGCTCCTGGTGGGACGCCAACGCGGGCGAGTACCTCGACGAGCACGGCTCCTTCCTCGGCGACACCGACCTGCTGTGGTGCCCCGAGGGGCTTCGTGAGTCGCAGGCCCACCTGCTGGGCGACGTCCGTGGCGCGCGCGTCCTCGAGGTCGGTGCCGGCGCCGCGCAGGGCACCCGCTGGCTGCGGACCGTCGCCGGGGCCGACGCGGTCGCGACCGACGTGTCGGCCGGCATGCTCGCGGCCGCGGCACGGCTCGACGCGGCGACGGGCACCCGCACCCCGCTCGTGCAGGCCGATGCGCGTGAGCTGCCGTTCGCCGACGCCTCGTTCGACGTCGTCTTCACGGCGTTCGGTGCGCTGCCGTTCGTGCCCGACCCCCACCGCGTCCACGCGGAGGTGGTCCGCGTGCTGCGGCCCGGCGGACGCTGGGTGTTCTCGGTGACGCACCCGGTGCGCTGGGCGTTCCCGGACGACCCGGGCGTCGGCGGGCTGACCGCGACGCGCTCGTACTTCGACCGACGTCCGTACGTCGAGTCCGCGGCCGACGGCCGCGTCCTGTACGCCGAGTACCACCGCACGCTCGCCGACCACGTCGCGGACGTGGTCGGCGCGGGGCTCGTCGTCGACGGCCTGGTCGAGCCCGAGTGGCCCGAGGGCCACGACCGGGTCTGGGGCGGCTGGGGGCCGGTGCGCGGCGCCCGGCTGCCCGGGACGCTCGTGGTGCGCACGCACCGGCCCCCTGCCTGACCCGCTCAGTGCGCGGTGGCCTTCTCGGCGCCCGCGCCCGTCAGCGACCGCACCTCCATCTCCGCGAACTTCTCGGGGTGCGGCTGCTCCTTGGACAGCAGCGTCCCGACGATCCCGAGCAGGAACGCCAGCGGGATCGAGATGATCCCCGGGTTCTCGAGCGGGAAGATCGCGAAGTCGACGTTCGTGTCACGGATCATCGACAGGCTCTCCCCCGTGACGGGGTCGACCTTGCCGGACACCACCGGCGAGAACGTGATGAGCAGCACGCACGAGACCAGGCCGCCGTACATGCTCCACAGGGCGCCGGCGGTGTTGAACCGCTTCCAGAACAGCGAGTAGATGATCGTCGGCAGGTTCGCGGACGCCGCGACCGCGAACGCGAGCGCGACGAGGAACGCGACGTTCTGCCCGTTGGCGAAGATGCCGCCGACGATCGCGAGCGCACCGATCGCGACGACCGTGATGCGTGCGACGCGCACCTCGCCGTCGGGCTGGACCTGCCCGTGCTTGATGACCGACGCGTAGATGTCGTGCGCGAACGACGCCGCCGCGGTGATCGTCAGCCCGGCGACGACCGCCAGGATCGTCGCGAACGCGACGGCCGAGATGATCCCGAGCAGGAACACCCCACCGAGCTCGTAGGCGAGCAGGGGTGCCGCCGAGTTGGCGCGTCCGGGCGAGGACAGGATCGTCTCCGGTCCCACGATCGCGCCGGCGCCGTAGCCGAGCACGAGCGTGAACAGGTAGAAGATGCCGATCAGCCAGATCGCCCAGACCACCGAGCGGCGCGCCTCGCGTGCGGACGGCACCGTGTAGAAGCGCATCAGCACGTGCGGCAGTCCGGCCGTCCCCAGCACGAGCGCGAGGGCCAGGGAGACGAAGTTGAGCTGGGTGAGGGAGGACGCGCCGTACTGCGCGCCGGGCTCGATCACGCGCTCGCCGTTCTCCCCCGCGGCGTCGATCGCGCCCTGCAGGACCGCGGACAGGTCGAACCCGAACCGCGCGAGCACCCAGATCGTCATGATGCCCGCACCGGCGATGAGCAGGACCGCCTTGATGATCTGCACCCAGGTCGTGCCCTTCATGCCGCCGACGAGCACGTAGAGGATCATCAGCGCGCCGACGACCGCGATCACGAGCCCCTGCGCGGCGGCGCCCTCGATCCCGAGCAGCAGGGCGACCAGCCCACCGGCGCCCGCCATCTGCGCGAGCAGGTAGAAGAACACGACCGCGAGCGTCGAGATCGCCGCGGCCATCCGCACCGGCCGCTGCCGCAGCCGGAACGAGAGCACGTCGGCCATCGTGAACCGGCCCGTGTTGCGCAGCAGCTCGGCGACGAGCAGGAGCGCGACGAGCCAGGCCACGAGGAAGCCGATCGAGTACAGGAAGCCGTCGTACCCGTAGATCGCGATGGCGCCGCAGATCCCGAGGAACGAGGCGGCCGACAGGTAGTCGCCCGCGATGGCCGTGCCGTTCTGCGGGCCGGTGAACGACCGGCCCGCGGCGTAGTAGTCGGCGGCGCTGCGGTTGTTCCGCGAGGCGCGGAACACGATGACCATCGTCACCAGGACGAACGCGCCGAAGATCGCGATGTTGACGACGGGCTCCCCGACCTGGCCGCTCGAGGCGGCTGCGGCGAGCACCGGTGCACCGGACTGGATCACGCGGGGCTCCCCTCGGCCGTGGCGCCACCGTCGGTCAGCGCGCCGGACTCGATCTGGTGCCGCAGCTGCTCGGCCACGGCGTCCTGCTTCTGGTTGGCCCACCGCGCGTAGACCATCGTGATGACGAACGTCGAGACGAACTGGCCCAGGCCGAGCAGCAGGCCGACGGTGATGTTGCCCGTCACCCGGGTGCTCATGAAGCCGTGGGCGTAGTTCGCGAGCAGGACGTACAGGAAGTACCACGCGAGGAACAGCGCGGTCATGGGGAACACGAAGTTGCGGAACCTGCGTCGCAGGTCCTGGAACTCCGGTGAGCGTTGCACCCGCTGGTAGTCGGTCTCCTGGTGGATGTCGGACACACGCACCTCCGCTCGTCCGGACGGCCCCGTCGCCGCCGCAGCGGGACCACTGTGTCGCACATCACCCCGACAATCCATACGTCGGGGCACGAAACGCCGCCGAGGTGTCGCATCTCTCGACTCGCGTCACACGTATCGGTGACAGATGCACCCCGTGCGGTGCGCACGCGGCGCTGCGATGCTCAGGACGTGGAGCTCAGCTTCTCGGGCGAGGTGGTGTGGTGGCGCGGGCCCGCACCGTTCCACTTCGTCGCCCTGCCCACCCAGCAGGCGGCGCGCCTGCGCGCCGTGGCGGCACGCGTCACGTACGGCTGGGGCTGCATCCCGGCGACCGTCACGTTGGGCTCGACCACGTTCACGACGTCGATCTTCCCGAGGGACGGCGGCTTCCTGGTTCCCGTCAAGGTCGCGGCGCGCCGCGCCGAGGGCGTCGAGCTGGGCGACGACGTGGCGCTCGTCGTCGTCGTCGAGGACCCGCACTCCCCCGGCCCGGCGAGCGAGACGGCCGTCGACGCCCCGGCGCCGCGCCCACCCGTGCGCCGCCACGACCCCGCGGACGACGACGACTACTTCGACCCGGCCGAACAGGACCCGTCACTCGCCCCCTGAGCGCGGACGCCCCCGTCAGACGCCGAGCTCGAGGAACGCGCGCAGCACCGACACGAACGCGGCGGGCTGCTCGGAGTGCACCCAGTGCCCCGCACCCTTGATCGTCACGAGCGTCGTGCGCGGGAACAGCCGACGCATCGTGGGGCCGTCCTGCGGGCGGACGTAGTCGGACCGCTCGCCCGCCACCCACAGGACCTGCCCCTCGAAGACCGCGTCCCCGAGGTCCGGAAACCCGCCGATCTCGCGCAGGTCGCGGCGCAGCAGGGCGAGGTTGGCCTGCCACCGGAACGCCTCGCCGTCGGTGCGCAGGTTCTGCAGCAGGAACCCGCGCACGCGCGGGTCGTCGACGCGCTCCGCGAGCGCCTCGTCGGCGTCGGCCCGCCGCCGCAGCGCCGGCAGGTCGAGCGCGGCCAGGCTGTCGAGCAGGTGCTCGAACTCGCCGAGCGACCCGCGGGAGGTGGGTGCGATGTCGGCGACGACGAGCCGGTCCACCAGGTCGGCGTGGCGCAGCGCGAGCACCATCGCGACCTTGCCGCCCATCGAGTGCCCGACGACGTGCGCGGGGGCTCCGGGGCCCAGCACGTCGCGCACGTGCGCGGCGACCGCGTCGGCGATCGTGACGTAGTCGAAGGCCTGCGTCCACGGCGAGCGGCCGTGGTCGGGCAGGTCGACTAGGAGCGACCGGGCGTCGGGCAGCAGGGCCTTGGCTATCTGCGTGAAGTTGCGCCCCTGCCCGAACAGCCCGTGCAGGAAGACGACCGGAGTACCGGCCTCACCGACGAGGGTCGAGCTGAGCGAGCCGGGTGCGGGTTGGTTCACGGGACGAGCCTAGGCACGACCTAGTGCCCGGCGGCGTGCCAGCTCTCCCCGACACCGACGGAGACGTCCAGCGGCACGTCGAGCGCACCGCCCGGTGCACCGTCACCCGCGTGCGCCATCTGCTCGCGCACCAGCGCCTCGACCTCGTCGCGCTCACCTGCCGCGACCTCCAGGACGAGCTCGTCGTGCACCTGCAGCAGCATCCGGCTGGTCAGGCCCCGCCGCGTCAGCTCCCGGTCGACGCCCAGCATCGCGACCTTCACCAGGTCGGCCGCGCTGCCCTGGATGGGGGCGTTGAGCGCCATGCGCTCGGCGGCCTCCCGCCGCTGGCGGTTGTCGCTGGTGAGGTCGGGCAGGTAGCGGCGGCGCCCGAGGATCGTCGCGGTCCACCCGGTCGCGCGCGCCTCGTCGACGACACCCGTGAGGTAGTCGCGCACGCCACCGAACCGCTCGAAGTAGTCCGTCATCAGCGCCGACGCCTCCCCGACCTCGACACCGAGCTGCTGGGACAGCCCGTACGACGACAGGCCGTACGCGAGCCCGTAGCTCATCGCCTTGATCTTCGAGCGCATCGCCGGCGTGACCTCGTCGGTGGGCACACCGAAGACGCGCGACCCGACGTACGAGTGCAGGTCCTCCCCGGAGCGGAACGCGTCGATCAGCCCGGCGTCACCCGACAGGTGCGCCATGATCCGCATCTCGATCTGCGAGTAGTCGGCGGTCAGCAGCGTCTCGAAACCGGGGCCGACGACGAACGCGCGCCGGATCTGGCGCCCGGCGTCCGTGCGGATCGGGATGTTCTGCAGGTTCGGGTCGGCGGACGAGAGCCGACCGGTGGCCGCGATCGTCTGCTGGAACGTCGTGTGGATGCGCCCGTCCTCGCCGACCGACCGCAGCAGACCCTCGACCGTCTGGCGCAGGCGGATCGCGTCGCGGTGCGCCAGCAGGTGCTCGAGGAAGGGATGACCGGTCCGCGCGAACAGGTCGGTCAGCGCCGACGCGTCGGTCGTGTAGCCCGTCTTGATGCGCTTGGTCTTCGGCATGCCGAGCTGGTCGAACAGCACCTCCTGGAGCTGCTTCGGCGAGCCGAGGTTCACCTCGCGCCCGATGACGGCGTACGCGTCGGCCGCGGCGCCCTGCACCTGACCGTCGAACGTGCGCTCGAGCGAACCGAGGTACTCGCGGTCGATCGCGATACCTGCGCGCTCCATGCGCTCGAGCACGTCCTGCAGCGGCAGCTCCAGATCCGTCAGCAGCGCCGTCGCGCCACGGTCGGCGACCTCGCCGTCGAGCACGTCGACGAGGTCGCGGACCGCTGCGGCGCGCACGGCCGCACGGCGCCCCTCGTCGGCGCCGTCGACCTCGAGGTCGAGCGCCCCCTGCCCGGCCGACGACACGTCGTCGGCCGTGAGCTCGCGGTGCAGGTACCCGATCGCGAGGTCCGGCAGGTCGTACGCCCGCCGGTCCGGCTGGCACAGGTAGGCGGCGAGCTCGGTGTCGTACCGCACGCCCCGCAGCGGCAGACCGCGCCCGTCGAGCGCGTGCCACGCCTCCTTGGCCGCGTGCAGCGCCTTGGCGCGCGACGGGTCCGCGAGCCACGTCGCGAGGGCACCCTCGTCCAGCGGGTCGATCTCCGCGAGGTCGTAGGCCACGGCCTGACCGGACGGGTCGGCGATCGCGACGCCCCACGCGTCGCCACGCGCCGGGGCTCCCGACCCGCGCACGTCGAGGCCCAGCAGCGCGTCGGAGCGCGCGTCGAGCCAGCCCGCCAGCCCGCCCACGCCCGCCTCGACGAGGTCCAGGGCCGCCGCGGTCGCGACACGCTCGTCGCGCCCCTCGTCGGGCAGCATCGCGAAGAGCCGGTCGCGCAGCGTGCGGAACTCGAGCTCGTCGAGCAGCGCGTGCAGCGCGGCACGGTCCCACGGCCGCACCGCGAGGTCCTGCGGCCCCACGGGCAGCTCGACGTCGACCAGCAGCCGGTTGAGCTCGCGGTTGAGCGCGACCTGGTCGAGATGGGCGCGTAGCGACTCGCCCGCCTTGCCCGTGATTCGCTCCGCGTTCGCGAGCACGCCCGCGAGCCCGTCGTGCTGCGCGATCCACTTCGCGGCCGTCTTGGGCCCCACCCCGGGAACCCCCGGCAGGTTGTCGCTGGTCTCACCGACGAGCGCGGCGAGGTCGGGGTACCGCTCGGGCGGCACGCCGTACTTCGCCTCGACCGCCTCGGGTGTCATGCGTGCCGTCTCCGAGACGCCGCGCACCGGGTACAGCACGGTCACCTCCGGCCGGACGAGCTGGAACGTGTCGCGGTCGCCCGAGCAGATCGCGACCTGCATGCCCTGCGCGACCGCCTGCGTGGTCAGGGTCGCGAGGATGTCGTCCGCCTCGACGCCCGGCTTGTCCAGCACCTGCACGTGCATGGTCGCCAGGAGCTGCTTGATGACGTCGACCTGCCCGCGGAACGGCTCGGGCGTCGCCGCCCGGTTGCCCTTGTACGACTCGAGCCGCTCGGTGCGGAACGTCGTGCGGCCCGCGTCGAACGCGACCGCGACATGGGTCGGCTCCTCGTCGCGCAGCAGGTTCGCGAGCATCGACGTGAACCCGAACACCGCGTTGGTGGGCTGCCCCGACGACGTCGCGAAGTTCTCCACCGGAAGCGCGTAGAACGCCCGGTAGGCCATGGAGTGCCCGTCGACGAGAAGCAGCCGGGGGGGCGTCGAGGCGCTGGTCGAGGCGCTGGTCGCTGGCGTGGAGGCACTCACGGTGCCAACCTAGCGGCCATGTCCGACATCCCCACGCCGACGCCGCTCCCTGCGACCTCCGGCACCCTGCTCGAACGTCTCGGCATCGAGATCCTGCACGTCGACGCGGACGGCGCCGTCGGCACCATGCCGGTCGCGGGCAACACCCAGCCCTACGGCCTGCTGCACGGCGGGGCGTCGGCGGCGCTGGCCGAGACGCTCGGCTCCTACGCGGCGGTCGCCCACGCCGGACCGGGTCGGGGCGCGGTCGGCATCGAGCTGTCGGCCACGCACCACCGGTCCGCACGCGCGGGGGTCGTGACCGGGACCGCCCGCGCCGTGCACCGCGGCCGGACCCTGGCGACCTACGAGGTCGTCGTGGAGGACGAGGACGGGCGGCGGCTGTGCACCGCCCGGCTGACCTGCATGCTCATCGACGCACCGGCCTGACGCTCGTCCTCGGGCGCCAGCCGCGCACGCGCCCGCCGTCGGCGCGCGATGAGGTCCTCGAGCCCGCGGGCCGCCGGCCGCCGCGACGGCAGCGGCACGTCCGCCGCGAGCCGGCGCTGCAGGGCGCCCGTGCTCACGACCCGGTGCGCCGCCGCAGGGGCGAAGCCCAGGCGGGCCAGGAAGCGCTGCATCCCGCGCGAGCCCGGCAGCGGAGACGCGTACACGTCGGTCGCGCCGGCCTCGTCCGCGACCACGGCGGCGGCCTGCAGCATCGCGTGCCCCAGCCCGCGACGCCGCGACTGCGGTCGCACGTACACCGCGTCGAGGCTGAGCACGACCGAGTCCTGGAGCAGGCCGGACGACATCACGCGGCACAGCGCGAGGCCCGCGAGCTCGTCGTCGTGCGACGCGACCAGCACCGCGCCCCCGTCGACCGAGCCCAGCACGGCCAGCTGGCGGCGCAGCTCGTCACGGTCGTCCGAGCAGAGCTGGCGACCGACCCCCGACTCCGCGCGCGCCTGCAGGCACAGGTCGACGATCTGCTCGAGATCCGACGACGCCGCGCGCCGGACGTGCACACCTGGCCGCACTGCGGGCCTCCCGGGGACGAAAGATCCTGCTCCTGCGCCGGTCTCCCCCGCCCCGCGCACCTCCCGTCGATCATGGCCCACCTCGCCGCCCGTGCCTAGTGGCACGACTCGCCACGTCACGGTGAACCCTGGAGCAACCGCCCGGAACCGTGCACGATGTGGCACTCGACGGCACCGATCGGTACCAGGTGCTCGCGCAGGCGAAATGAACAGGACACAATCCCTCCCTATCGTCTGCTGTCCGGTGGGCGAGGGCCCATCACATCGACGTGCGGCGCCCCGAGCCCGTGCCCGACCATCAGGACGGAGGTCACCCCGTGCGAGCTGTCGCATGCCGGGACCGATCCGTCGCCCTGCGACGCGGAGGAGCCGGCGTCCTGCTCGCGCTCCTGCTCACCCTGACGACACTCGTCGTCGCGGTGCCTGCGCAGGCGGCAACCACCCCTTGCAGCCCCGACGACACCACCGCGTGCCTCAACGTCACCGTCACACAACCCGGCACGGGCCCCGCACAAGGTGTCGCCCTGACGGTCGACGGCGCCGCCGGCACGTTCGAGGTCGTCACGGACGCGGCCGGCAAGGCCTCGGTGGCGCTCACGGAGGCGGGCGACTACACCGTGTCCGTCGACGAGAGCACGTTGCCCGCCGGCACGGTCCTGAAGGACGCCGCCGCCAACCCCGTCACGGTCTCGGCCGTGCTCGGCCGCTCGACGGGGCGCATCGTGCAGGTCGCCGCACCCGGTGAGGCCGGGGGCGGGACCAGCACCGACACGCCCACGTCCGACGCCACCGCGACGCAGAGCCCCGACGGCGCAGCCGACGCCGAGGCGGGCGCAGAGGCGGAGTCGAGCGCCGAGGCAGCCGCGGCCCCCGGCACCAACCGCTACGCACAGCTCCTGCTCGCCGGGACGGTGTTCGGGGTCCTGCTCGCACTCGCGTCGCTCGGCGCCAACCTGATCTACGGCACGACCGGGCTGTCGAACTTCGCGCACGGCGAGCTCGTGACCCTCGGCGGCATGACGGCCTTCATGGCCGTGCAGTGGTGGCACCTGCCGCTGTGGCTGGCGATCGTCGTCGCGACCGCGGCCGGCGCGGTGGCCGGGTGGCTGCTCAACCTGCTGCTCTTCGCCCCGCTGCGCCGACGCGGCGTCGGCGTGACGCAGCAGATGATCGTGACGATCGGGCTCGCGCTCGCGATGCTGTCGGCGTTCCTGTTCGTGTTCGGCGCACGCCCCGCCCCGATCGTGTCGAGCATCTCCCAGCGCATGCAGATCGGGCCGGTGCAGATCTCCGGGCAGTCGCTGATCTCGGTCGGCATCGCGGTCGTCGTGCTCGCGCTGGTCGCGTTCACCCTGTCGCGCACACGGCTCGGACGGGCCACCCGTGCCGTGTCCGACAACCCCGCGCTCGCCGCAGCGACAGGGATCAAGGTCGAGAGCGTCATCGGGCGCGTCTGGATCGTGTCGGGCGGGCTCGCCTCGCTCGGCGGGGTCCTGCTCGCGCTGTACCTCAACACGACCCGGTTCAACTTCGGCTCGACGCTGCTGCTGCTGATGTTCGCCGCGATCACCCTCGGCGGCCTCGGCTCACCGCTCGGCGCCGTGATCGGGGCGCTCGTCATCGGTCTCGTCGTCGAGCTCTCGACGCTCGTCCTGCCGAACGACATGCGCTACGCGAGCGCGCTGGTCATCCTCATCCTCGTCCTGCTGCTGCGGCCGCAGGGCGTCCTCGGGCGCGCCGAGCGCATCGGCTAGCGGGAGACGCCATGGACTACGCACAGCTGTTCACCAACGTGCTCAACGAGATCTCGGGCCCCACGGCGATCGCGTACGCGCTCGCCGCGATCGGCCTGAACATCCACTTCGGCCTCACCGGCCTGATCAACATGGGCCAGGCAGGGTTCATGCTGCTCGGCGCCTACGGCTTCGCCATCGCGACGATCGAAGGGGCGCCCCTGTGGCTCGCGTTCCTCGTCGCGATCGGCGTCTCGGTCGTGTTCGCGCTGCTCCTCGGCCTGCCGACGCTCAAGCTGCGGGGTGACTACCTCGCGATCGTCACGATCGCGGCCGCGGAGATCATCCGGCTCGTCGGTCGTTCCACGGCCCTCACCGAGATCACCGGCGGGTCCGAGGGCCTGGCGGGCAACGTCTTCAAGCACACCTTCCAGGACGCGTCACCCCTGCCCGACGGCCGCTGGAGCCTCGGACCCCTGACCCTCGCGACCAACGCGTCCAACTCGTGGTGGCTGCGCATCGTCGGCTGGACCCTGGTGCTCGTCGCGTGCCTGATCGTCTGGCGGCTGCTGCGCAGCCCGTGGGGCCGGGTCCTCAAGGGGATCCGCGAGGACGAGGACGCCGTGCGGGCGCTGGGCAAAAACGTCTACGCCTACAAGCTGCAGGCGCTCGTCCTGGGCGGCGCGTTCGGGGCACTGGGCGGTGTCGTGTTCGTCCTGGCCAGCTCGGTGCAGGCCGATGCGCTCGGCCGCCCCGTCACCTTCAACACCTGGACGATCCTGCTGCTCGGCGGAGCGGCGACCGTGTTCGGCCCGGTGCTCGGCTCGCTGCTGTTCTGGGGTGCGCTCGTCGCGGTCCGCGGCATCCTGCGTGGCACCGTCCCGCCCGAGGTCCTCTCGGTCCAGCAGATCGAGCAGATCGGATGGGTGCTCGTCGGCGTGACGCTCATCCTGCTCATCGTGTTCCGCCCCCAGGGGATCCTGGGCGACAAGAAGGAGCTGGCGATCAATGCCCGCTAAGGATGTCGTGGAGCAGGCACGGCGCGACCTCAGGAGCGTCGCGGCCGTGCCCGGGGTGGCCAAGCCCGACGCCGTGCTCGTGGCCGACGGGGTACGGCGCAGCTTCGGCGGCGTCAACGCCGTCGACGTCGAGCACCTCGAGGTGCAGAAGAACGTCATCACGGCCCTGATCGGCCCCAACGGCGCCGGCAAGACCACGTTCTTCAACCTCATGACCGGCTTCGACAAGCCCGACACGGGCAGCTGGGTCTTCGACGGCACACCGCTGGCGGGCGTCGCCGCGTCCCGGGTCGCCAAGACCGGGATGGTCCGCACCTTCCAGCTGACCAAGGCGCTCGCACGCATGACCGTCCTGGACAACATGCGGCTCGGCGCCCGTGACCAGCCCGGCGAGCGGCTGTTCGCGGCACTCGTCAAGCCGCTGTGGGCGGCGCGTGAGCGCGAGATCACCGACAAGGCGATGTCGCTGCTCGAACGCTTCAAGCTCGACGCCAAGAAGGACGACTTCGCCGGCTCGCTCTCGGGCGGCCAGCGCAAGCTCCTGGAGATGGCACGCGCCCTGATGTCCGACCCGGCGCTGGTCATGCTCGACGAGCCGATGGCCGGGGTGAACCCCGCCCTGACGCAGTCGCTGCTCGGCCACATCACCGACCTGCGCGACTCGGGCACCTCGGTGCTGTTCGTCGAGCACGACATGCACATGGTGCGCCACATCTCCGACTGGGTGGTCGTCATGGCCCAGGGGCAGGTCGTGGCCGAGGGACCACCGGACCAGGTGATGTCCGACCAGGCGGTCATCGACGCGTACCTCGGTGCGCACCACGACACCGACCTCGGCGACGACTCCCTGCTGGAGGAGGGCGGCGAGATCGACGCCGACGCCGAGGCGGAGGCCGAGGCGGAGATCGACGCGAGGGCTGAGGAGACGACGCCGTGACCGAGACGACCGCACCCGTGCTGCACCGCGGTGCACCCCAGGGTGAGCCCCTGCTGCACGCCGACGAGCTCGTCGCCGGCTACCTGCCCGGCGTCAACATCCTCAACGGGTGCTCGCTCGTCCTGCACCCCGGAGAGCTCGTCGGGATCATCGGCCCGAACGGAGCGGGCAAGTCGACGCTGCTCAAGGCGCTGTTCGGCCTCGTCAACATCCGCGGCGGCTCCCTGACCCTGCAGGGCGAGGAGATCACGAACCTGCGCGCCGACGCCCTCGTGCGCCGCGGCGTGGGCTTCGTGCCGCAGACGAACAACGTCTTCCCGAGCCTGACCATCGAGGAGAACCTGCAGATGGGCGTCTACCAGACGCCCCAGAAGTTCTCCGAGCGCCTCGAGGTCGTCCTCGCGCTGTTCCCCGAGCTGACCAAGCGCCGCAAGCAGCGGGCCGGGGCGCTGTCGGGCGGCGAGCGGCAGATGGTCGCGATGGCACGCGCGCTCATGCCGGAGCCGTCGGTCCTGCTGCTCGACGAGCCGTCCGCCGGCCTGTCCCCCGTGCGCCAGGACGAGGCGTTCCTGCGCACCCGACGCATCAACAAGGCCGGTGTGTCCGTCGTCATCGTCGAGCAGAACGCACGCCGCGCGCTGCAGATCTGCGACCGGGCGTACGTGCTCGACCAGGGCCGCAACGCCTACTCGGGCCCCGGACGCGAGCTCATGCACGACCCGAAGGTCGTCGAGCTGTACCTGGGCACGCTCGCGACGGACGTCGACGCCGCACGAGCCACCCAGCAGGCGGCGAAGGCCGCCGCGCCGGCCGACCCCCAGGACGCCGACCCGGCCTGAGGTCCCGCCCACCCGTGAGGGCCCCGGTCGACCCGACGGTCGACCGGGGCCCGTGCCCGTCCCCTCCTGCTCGCTCGACGCGCGTGCACGCGCCGTCGTCGAGACAGCACGCGCGCCCCGCACCGTCCGTGACGCCGCCGCACGACGGCCGGGACCGGGCACGCGACCGGTGACGCACACGCACGACGACCTCGCCGGACACCCGCCCGGGCAGACGAACGGGCCCCTGCAGCCTGGTGGCTGCAGGGGCCCGCGGCGTCCCTCTCCAGGAGGGTACGAGATCGGTCGGCGCAGAGCGTCAGCTCTGCGGGACCTCACCCTCCTCGGAGCGCGTGAAGGTGTAGGTGTTCTCGGGACCGAACTGGTAGATCCCGATGAACGCCGACGACGGGTCGTTCGCCTCGTTGAACGGACCGACACCGGAGACCGCCTGGTAGGCGATGTCCTCGCCGTCCTCGACGAGCGCCGAGCACTCCTCCCAGCCGGTGCACTCCGTGCCGCCGTCGGCGCCCGAGACCGCGGCCATGTTGGCCTGGATCGTGGCACCGTCGGACGCGCCGCCCTTGAGCGCGGCGAGCGCGACCAGCAGCGTCGCGTCGTAGGACTCGGCCGCGTAGGAGTAGTCCTCGAGGTCCGGGTTGATCCCGAGCAGCCGCTCCTGGAAGTCCTCGGCCGGGAACGCGCCGGGCAGCGTGCCCTGCGCGTTCTCGAGCGTGCCGGCCGGGAAGTCGTCGCCGAAGTTCTGCAGGTTGCCGTCGACGAAGTACGTCTTGCTCATGTCCCAGCCCTGCGCGACCAGCTCACGGACGATCGCCGGGGTCTGGTCGGTGAACGCGAGGATCGCGATGGCGTCCGGCGAGGTCGCCAGCGCGTCACCCACGATGCCCGAGAAGTTGGTCTCCTGCGGGTCGAACTCCTGACCGGAGCCGCCGTAGACGAGCGTGCCGCCCGCGTCCGTCACGACACCCTCGACGACGTCGCGCAGCGACGTGCCGTAGGAGTCGTTGAACACGAGGATGCCGACGTTGCTGGCACCGTCACCGATGATGAGGTTGCCGAGCACGTCACCCTGGACCGAGTCCGGCGGCGCGGTCCGGAAGTAGAAGTCGCTGTACCCGGACAGGTCGGTGGCCGTGTTGGCCGGCGAGACCTGCACGATGCCCGCACCCGTGATGTCGTCGATGATGCTCAGGGTCACCGAGGAGGACGCGGCACCGACGATCGCGGAGACGCCGGCCGAGATCAGCTCCTGCGCGGACGTCTGGGCGATCTGGGTGGAGGTGTCGGACGAGTCGCGGTGGAGCACCTCGACGTCGGAGCCGAACAGGCCACCGGCGTCGTTGATCTCCTTGATCGCGAGGTCGACGCCGGCGATCTCCGGCGGGCCGAGCTGGGCGAGCGAGCCCGTGACGGGGAGGATGGTGCCGATCGTCAGCGCGTCCCCGCCGTCCCCGGCTGCGGTCCCACCGTCGGCGGGCTCGTCGGAGCCGCCGGAGCAGGCGGTCAGCGCGAGCGCGACCACTCCTCCGAGCGCGAGCGCGCGTCCTGCACGTGTCGAACGAATCATGCGTGGTACCCCTCTGTGAGCACTGCACCTGCCAGGGTCCAGGCGCGGACCACGGCGATGTGGCGCGAACGTACTCATCGTTTGTGTCCGCCATGTGAATGGCAATGTCTCAGGCCCGTGTCGTTGTGCACTTGTGACCAAGGCGTACCGGGGCGGAACGCACGAACCCGGCCCACGCGCGGGCGCGGACCGGGTCCGAGGAGGACGTGCGGGACCTCAGCCGGCTGCTCCACCGACCTGCTCGATGACGGCGTCGGCGACCTCGCGCATCGTGAGGCGCCGGTCCATCGACGTCTTCTGGATCCAGCGGAACGACTCCGGCTCGGTGAGCCCCATCTTCGTCATCAGCAGACCCTTGGCACGGTCCACGCGCTTACGGGTCTCGAACCGCTCCGCGAGGTCCGCGACCTCGGACTCCAGCGCCGTGATTTGCGCGTACCGGGAGATCGCGATCTCGACCGCGGGCAGCAGGTCCGCCGGGCTGAACGGCTTGACCACGTAGGCCATCGCCCCGGCGTCACGCGCACGCTCGACGAGCTCGGTCTGCGAGAACGCCGTGAGCAGCACGACCGGCGCGAGATGCGCCTTGCCGATCCGCTCGGCGGCCGAGATGCCGTCGAGGACCGGCATCTTGACGTCCATGACGACGACGTCGGGCTTCAGCTCGGTCGCGAGCTCGACCGCCCGCTCGCCGTCACCCGCCTCGCCGACGACCTCGAAGCCGGCCTCGGTGAGCGTCTCGACGACGTCCATGCGGATGAGCGCCTCGTCCTCCGCCACGACGGCACGCCGCGCCGGCCGTGGCGGCGTCGGAGCAGCCGCGCGCGGCGCGTCGCTCGTCGCGGCCGACAGGTCCAACGCCTGGGTCGCGTCCTGTGTGGGCTCGGGGCTGACGTCCTTGGTCACGTGCACAGCGTAGTGCGCGCACCGCCCGTCGCGACTCACCGACGGCGTGGCCACCGTCACGCGTCGCCGCACGACACCCGTGCGCGTGGGGGCAGCGCGTCTCGCGCAGGCGCCGCGACGGTACGCTGGGCCGCGGCCCCGATAGCCCAACCGGCAGAGGCGTTCGGCTCAAACCCGATCCAGTGTGGGTTCGAATCCCACTCGGGGCACCGGTGCGCGACCTCGCGCCCTGACGTGACGTTGCGCTCAGGCGAACGTCACGTCCGCCGCTGCCTGCGTACCCGCCGTCCGACCGGGAGCGCTCTGGAAGCCCCAGTACAGGTTCGTGTGCGCGACGACCTGCGCGGGCGGTGGCGCGCCCCAGGCCGTGAGGTCCTCGGTGGTGTGGGCGTCCGACACCAGCGTCACGTCGTACCCCCGCGTGAACGCACCGTGCAGGGTCGAGCGCACGCACGCGTCGGTCTGCGCACCCGTCACCACGAGCCGGCCGGCACCACGCGCCTCGAGCACCCCCTCGAGGTCGGTGTCCTCGAACGCGTCCCCGTAGCGCTTGTGCACCACCGGCTCGTCGGCCGCGACCGTCAGCTCGGGGACGATCTGCCACGCGTCCGAGCCGAGCGGGAGCTCGTCGTCGGAGCTGTGCTGGACCCACACCACTGCGGTCCCGGCCCGCCTCGCGCGGTCGACGAGGTCGGCGATGCGCCCGACCACCGCATCGCGCTCGTGGGCTCCCGCGACGACGCCGTTCTGCACGTCGATCACGACCAGCGCGGCCGCCGGTCTGCCGTCCAAGGTCGTCATGATCGCTCCGTCCGGTCGCCCCGCGCACCCGTGTGCGCGGCTGCACCCACGCTACGACCGGGCACCGACATCGACCTGCCCGTCCTCGGGACGCCGGGGCCTGACCCGACGACGTCAGGGCCGCGTCCCCGCGTCGTCGACGTCGACCGTCCCGTGGCACGACGCGAGCTCGACGCCGTCGACGAGCACCGTGCTGTCCACCGTGAAACGGCCGGACCCGACGGCGTCCGGCGCCTCGACCGTCCCCACGGCCACGGACACGCCCGTCCCCTCGTCCTGCGACGACGACCACACCGACGCCGACCCCGACGTCGCAGGGCCGCTCACCGTCGTGTCGACCCGGACCTGCCGCCCGTCCGTCGTACCGGCGGGCAGTTCCCAGGAGACGTCCCAGCGATCGGCGGCGGGCGGCCCCTCGCGCGTCAGGCCGAGCCGCGCCTGCCGGCGGGTCGTCACCTGCGCCGCGAGGTGGGTCGTGACGCCGTCGGGTGCGTCCGCCGTGCGGCACGCCCCGTCGACGGTGCGCGTCTGCGCGCTGTCCGACGTCACGAGCCCACCCGCGACCGCGACGAGGGCCAGCGCCACGGCCACGGGGCGCGCCCAGCGTCCCACCGGTGCGGGCACCGACGCCCACCCCGGTGGCCACGGGGTCCGCAGCACGCGCGTGCGCGCCAACGAGTCCGCGAACGTCCTGCCCTGCGCGTCCCACAGCGGACGCAGGTAGCCGATGAGCAGGAGCGAGTCCAGGACGTGCAGCAGCTGACGCCACGACGTCCGGAGCACGCCCACCGGCCGTCCGGTGTCGGCGTCGACCACCACGATGCCCAGCGCGCGCTTGCCCACGGTCGCACCGCTCCACGCCTGCAGCGCGAGCAGCGCGAGCACGCACACCAGCATGGCGGGCGACCACGCGGGCACGACACCGTCGTCGGCGGTCCCTCCCGCGGGGAGCCCCGGCCACAGCCCCGGAGCCGTCCCGGACGGCACGGCCCACCACGCGACCAGTCCCAGCAGCATCGAGTCGACGACGACGGCGGCCGCCCGAGCACCCCACGACGCGGGCGCCGGGACCGCAGGTGCGGCGACCCACCCCCGATCGTCGTCGACCATCGTCATGGGCCCGATCCTGGCACGTCGGCGACGGCGCCGACAGGCCCCTTCCGCGCCGGGGGTCAGGCCCGCGAGGTGGCCCCGGGCGGGTCCTGCACCTCCTCGACCAGCGCACCGTCGGCGACGCCCGTGCCCGACGCCCCCCGCTGCAGCGCCATCGCCCGGTTCTCGAGCAGCCGCGTGACCACCTCCTGCGCGAACCCGAACACCAGCGCGTACACGGCGATCTCCTGCTGCGTGTCCAGCCCGTCGAAGCCGGTGACGATCCGCGCCTGCAGGACCATGACACCCACGACCGCGACGACGGCACCGAACGGGATCCGCAGCAGCCCGAGCCGCGTGGTCAGCCGGTACGGCGACACCGACGGACTGGTCCGTCGCACCGCAGCCACCGCCGTGATGCCGGCGCCGATCATGCCGAGGACCGCGACGCTCGCGGTGTCGCCCGCCGTCGGCCCGGGGCGCCCGGACGGGCACATCGCCCGGGGCGCGTCGACGCACAGGGGGAACAGGGTGGGCACGAACGTCCCTGCCAGGACCACGAGCACCATCGCGGCCGCCGTCAGCCACGCCACCTGACCGAGACGGTCGCGCAGGTGCCGCACCTGCCGGAACTCCCGGTCCGACGCCGCGTACGCGGCCGACAGCGCGTAGCTCAGCGTGTGGCGGTTCTCCTCGGACGGGTCGGCCTTGCGCGCCAGCTGCGTCAACCGCGCGAGCAGCGCCGCATCGCGCGGCCGCATGCGCCCGACCCGCTGCACCGCGTACATGGACTGCGCGCAGAACGCGTCGGCCGGGACGATCAGGGGCAGCAGCGCGCGTGCCCGGTGCACCGCGTGCCACGCGGACTCGATGCGTGCGTCGCGCCTCGCGCCCCTGCGGTGACCCGACGCGGCCCCGATCGACCGCGACGCCAGGGCGAGCTCACGCTCGCAGATCTGCCGGGCCGAACGCGCGGCGGCGCCGCGCCGGGTGCCGACCACCGTGATCGCCCCACGCACGAGCCGCACGTCCGCCTGCACCTCGAGCAGCTCGAGGCGTTCCCCCGAATCCCGACGACATGATCGGCGCCGCCCCGCCCTGACGGCCCCGGCGGCCACCGGGCGCGCGTCGACGACCGTCGGCGCGTCGGCCGCCTCTGCCCAGGCGACGTCCCGCACGGGCGTCTCCTCCTGCGCGCGCACGATCGTCATGGCCCCTCCCCCCGGGTTCGTCCGACGCCCCTCCCACACGTCAGGAGCGTCGGACGCACACGGAGATACCGGGCGTCGTCCGGCGTGCGGTGCCAGGCTGTGCACCGGAGGTGGCGCGTGCACGCTGGGGTCACGCCGCAGGCCGAGCGCCGCGCGGTCAGGTCGACGTACCGCAGCCTGCGCCTGGGCGTCGTCGTGCTGCTCCTCATGCTCGTCACCGCGGTCGTCACGCAGGCCGTGCAGGACGGCTGCTGGCTGGACTCGCTGAGCGCCTACTACTGGACGGGGGCGCACGACGTGCTCGTCGGCGCGCTGGTGGGCCTCGGCGTGCTCCTGGTGGTCTACGAGGGCGCCGACGAGCTCGAGGACGCACTGCTCGACGCGGCGGGGCTGCTCGCGGTCGTCGTCGCGCTCACGCCGACGGACGTCGCGCAGGGATGCCCGGGGGCGCCCGCGCCCGAGGCACCGGCAGCGCTCGCCGACGTGCGCACCGGGCTGACCGCGCTGCTGGTCGCCGCCCTGGTCGCGTGGGGCGTGCGGTACGCGGTCGCCCTGCGGGCGGGTCTGGCACGCCCCGCGGTGCTCGCACGCGGCGGCGGCGTGCTCGTGGTCCTCGTGCTCGCCGCGTGGTTCGTCGTCGCGCCCGCCGGCGTCGTGGCGTCGGCGCACGACGTCGCGGCGGTCCTGCTGTTCGTCGCGGTCGTCGGTGTGGTCGTCCGGCGCGCGTTCGCGGCCCGCGGCACCGCGGGCCCGTGGGCTGTCGTCTACGCCACGCTGGGCGCCGCGATGCTGCTCACGCTCGGGACCGTCGTCGCCCTGCGCGCCGCTCTCCCGGCGTGGGGGCACGCCGTGCTGGTGCTCGAGACCCTGCTGATCGGGCTGTTCGCGGCCGCGTGGGTCGCGCAGACCGTCGAGCTGTGGGGCGAGGACGTCACCCGCGTCCGGCGCGCGCCGTCCCCCGTCGGCTGATCTCAAGGCCCGCCGGACGACGACGGCCACCGACCCGTGCGGGTCGGTGGCCGTCGTCGACGAGGGCTCAGGCGATGCGGGTGCGCACCTGCTCCTCGTCGCCGATCTTGTGCACGACGACCGTGTTGGTCGACCCGACCACGCCCACGGGCGTCCCCGCGACGACCACGACGTAGTCACCGACCTCGGCGAGGCCGTTGGCGCGCAGAGTCTGGTCGACCTGGCTGACCATCGTGTCGGTGCTCTCGACCGACGGCACCTGGTAGGTCTGCACGCCCCACGACAGCGACAGGCGGTTGCGGACCGACTCCTCCGGCGTGAACGCGAGCAGCGGGATCGACGAGCGCAGACGCGACATGCGCCGCGCGGAGTCGCCGGACTGCGTGAACGTCACGAGGTACTTCACGCCGATGCGCTCACCGATCTCCGCAGCGGCACGCGTGATCGCGCCACCGCGCGTCGAGGGGACCGAGCCGAGCGGCGCGATGCGCTCGCGACCGAGCTCCTCGGTGCTCTCGATGATCCGCGCCATCGTGCGCACGGCCTCGATCGGGTAGTCCCCGACGCTCGTCTCGCCCGAGAGCATGACCGCGTCCGCGCCGTCGAGGACGGCGTTCGCGCAGTCGGACGCCTCGGCGCGCGTCGGGCGGGGGCTCGTGATCATCGACTCGAGCACCTGGGTCGCGACGATGACCGGCTTGGCGTTGCGGCGTGCCAGCTCCACGGCCCGCTTCTGCACGAGCGGGACCTGCTCGAGCGGCAGCTCGACGCCCAGGTCGCCACGGGCGACCATGATGCCGTCGAACGCCTGCACGATCTCGCTGAGGTTCTCGACGGCCTGCGGCTTCTCGATCTTGGCGACGACCGGGACGACCCGGCCCTCCTCCTCCATGATCCGACGCACGTCGTCGTAGTCGGCCGCCGTCCGCACGAACGACAGCGCGATGAGGTCGGCGCCGACGTTGAGGGCCCAGCGCAGGTCCTCCTCGTCCTTGTCGCTCATCGCCGGCACGGACACCGCGACACCCGGCAGGTTCAGGCCCTTGTTGTTCGACACCGGCCCGGGGACCTCGACGCGGGTGACGACGTCGTTGCCCTCGACGGCGGTGACGCGCACGAGCACCTTGCCGTCGTCGATGAGGATCGGGTCACCGGGCTTCACGTCGCCGGGCAGACCCTTGAACGTGGTGGAGACGCGCTCCTTGGTGCCCTCGACGTCGTCCGTCGTGATCGTGAAGACGTCGCCGACCTCGAGGTCGTGCTTGCCCTCGACGAACCGGCCGAGCCGGATCTTCGGGCCCTGCAGGTCCACGAGGACCGCCACCGAGCGCCCCGAGGCCTTGGCCGCTGCACGCACGTTGTCGTACACCCGCTTGTGCACCTCGGTGTCGCCGTGGCTGCGGTTCAGACGCGCGACGTCCATCCCGGCGTCGACGAGTGCCTGGACCTGCTCGGGCGACTCTGTCGCCGGGCCGATGGTGCAGACGATCTTGGCTCTACGCATGACTCGAGACTATGCCTTCCTGGAGTTCGGCCGCAGGCCGGACGTCCCGGCAGGCGTGCCTGACCCGCGGGTACACCCGGTCGGGGTGGTGCGGGACGTGGGGTGAGGTTCAGGGTCGCAGAGCCACGGTGCTGGCCGACACGGGTGCCGGCAGCTCCGAGGACCCTGACAGGTACGCGTCGACGGCCGCGGCCGCGGCCCGGCCCTCGGCGATCGCCCACACGACGAGGGACTGACCACGTCCCGCGTCGCCGGCGACGAAGACGCCGGGCACGTCGGTGGCGAAGTCGTCGTCGCGTGCGACGGCACCGCGTGGGGTCAGTGCGACCCCGAGCTGCGCGGTGAGGTCGCCGGTCTCCGGGCCGGTGAAGCCCATGGCGACCAGGACGAGGTCCGCGGGGATCTCGCGCTCGGTGCCGGGCGTCGGCTCGCGACGTCCGTCGGGCAGGTACTCGGTCGTCGCCAGGCGCAGTCGGCGCACGTGCCCGGCGTCGTCCCCCTCGCCGGCGAGGAACGCCACGGTCGACGCGAGGTACGACCGCTCACCGCCCTCCTCGTGCGAGGACGAGACCTCGAAGAGGACCGGGTCGGTCGGCCACGGCTGGCCCGCGGGCCGCTCGCTCGGCGGCTTCTTCCCGATCGCGAGGGTCGTGACGGAGGCCGCCCCCTGGCGCAGGGCCGTGCCGACGCAGTCCGAGCCGGTGTCGCCGCCGCCGATGACGACGACGTGCTTGCCCTCGGCCGTGACCTGGTCCGGCACGTCCTTGCCCGCCGCCACGGCGTTCGCGGGGTGCAGGTAGTCCATGGCGGCGTGCACCCCGTCGAGCTCGACACCCGGCACGCGCAGCTCACGCGGCACGGTCGCACCGGTCGCGACGACGATCGCGTCGTAGCGCGCCTGGAGCTGGACCCACGTGACGTCGGTGCCGACGGCCACGCCGGGACGGAACCGGGTGCCCTCGGCGCGCATCTGCTCGAGGCGGCGGTCGATGTGGACCTTCTCGAGCTTGAAGTCCGGCACGCCGTAGCGCAGCAGACCACCGATCTCGTCGTCGCGCTCGTACACGGCGACCGTGTGCCCCGCGCGCGTCAGCTGCTGCGCCGCGGCCAGACCGGCAGGACCGGAGCCGACGACCGCGACCGTGTGCCCCGTCAGCCGCTGCGGCACCTGCGGCGCCACCAGCCCGCGCGCGAACGCCTCGTCGATGATCGAGACCTCGACGTTCTTGATCGTCACCGGCGGCTGGTTGATGCCGAGCACACAGCTCGACTCGCACGGCGCCGGGCAGATGCGCCCCGTGAACTCGGGGAAGTTGTTCGTCGCGTGCAGCCGGTCGATCGCGTCGGCCCACTGCCCGCGCCACACCAGGTCGTTCCACTCGGGGATGAGGTTGCCCAGCGGACAGCCGTTGTGGCAGAACGGGATGCCGCAGTCCATGCAGCGACCGGCCTGCTCCTTGAGGAACGGCTGCCCCTCCTGCAGGTGGGCGTGCACGTCCCTCCAGTCGCGCAGACGCACCTCGACCGGGCGGTTCGGCGGGAGCTCGCGCTCCCGCACCTTCAGGAAACCGCGGGGGTCAGCCACGGGCCACCTCCAGGATCTGGTCCCACACGCCCGGGGCGCTCGGGTCGAGGCCGTCGGCCTCGGCCTGGGCGAGCGCACGGCGCATGCGCGAGTACTCGGCGGGCTGCAGCCGCGTGAAGCGGGCCCGCGTGGCCGTCAGGTCGCCCAGCAGCTGCTCGGCGACGGGCGAGCCGGTCTCCTCCGCGTGGCGGCGCAGGAGCCGCTCCACGGTGGCCATGTCCTCGTCGTCCAGCGGGTCGAGCAGCAGCTCGCCCGTGCGCACGGCGTCGAGGTTGACCAGCGCGGGCCGCAGGTCCAGGACGTAGGCCTGGCCGCCCGACATGCCGGCCCCCAGGTTGCGCCCCGTGCGGCCGAGCACGACGACCGTGCCACCGGTCATGTACTCCAGCGCGTGGTCGCCCACCCCCTCGACGACGAGCGTCGCGCCCGAGTTCCGCACCGCGAACCGCTCGCCGACCAGCCCACGCAGGAAGATCTCGCCCCGCGTGGCGCCGTAGCCGATGACGTTGCCCGCGATGACGTTGTGCTGGCTGGACAGCACCGAGCTGCGGTCCGGCCGCACGACGATGCGCCCGCCCGACAGTCCCTTGCCGACGTAGTCGTTCGCGTCGCCGTACAGCCGCAGCGTGATCCCGGGAGGGAGGAACGCCCCGAACGACTGCCCGGCCGACCCGTTGAGCGTCACGTCGATCGTGCCGTCGGGCAGCCCCGGACCGCCGTACCGCTTGGTGACCTCGTGCCCGAGCATCGTGCCGACCGTGCGGTTGACGTTGCGGACCGGCAGGTCGATGCGCACCGGCTCGCCGTGCTCGAGCGCGCCGGCGGCCAGCGTGATGAGCCTGTTGTCGAGCGCCCGGTCGAGGCCGTGGTCCTGCGCCTTGACGTGGTGCAGCGCCGACCCGGCCTTGGGCTGCGGTACCGCGAGCACCGGGCCCAGGTCGAGGCCCTCGGCCTTCCAGTGGTCGACCGCCTGCCGGGTGTCGAGCGACTCGACGTGCCCGACGGCCTCCTGGATCGAGCGGAAGCCGAGCGCCGCGAGGTGCTCGCGCACCTCCTGGGCGACGAACTCGAAGAACGTCACGACGAACTCGGGCCGCCCCGAGAACCGGGCGCGCAGCTCGGGGTTCTGCGTCGCGACACCGACGGGACACGTGTCGAGGTGGCAGACGCGCATCATGATGCAGCCCGAGACGACCAGCGGCGCGGTCGCGAAGCCGAACTCCTCGGCGCCCAGCAGCGCACCGACGACCACGTCGCGCCCGGTCTTGAGCTGACCGTCGACCTGGACCACGACCCGGTCGCGAAGGTCGTTGAGCACGAGGGTCTGCTGGGTCTCGGCCAGACCGATCTCCCAGGGCGTGCCCGCGTGCTTGAGCGACGTCAGCGGGCTCGCACCCGTGCCGCCGTCGTGACCGGAGATGAGCACGACGTCCGAGTGCGCCTTGGCCACGCCCGCCGCGACGGTCCCGACGCCGAACTCCGAGACGAGCTTGGTGTGGATGCGCGCCGACGGGTTCGCGTTCTTCGCGTCGTGGATGAGCTGCGCGAGGTCCTCGATCGAGTAGATGTCGTGGTGCGGGGGCGGCGAGATCAGCCCGACGCCCGGCGTCGAGTGCCGCGTCCGGGCGACCCACGGGTACACCTTGTGCCCGGGCAGCTGCCCACCCTCGCCCGGCTTGGCGCCCTGCGCCAGCTTGATCTGGATGTCGTCGGCGTTCGTCAGGTACTCGCTCGTGACGCCGAAGCGCCCCGACGCGATCTGCTTGATCGCCGAGCGTCGGCGCGGGTCGTGCAGCCGCTCGGGGTCCTCGCCGCCCTCACCGGTGTTCGACTTGCCGCCCAGCTCGTTCATCGCGACCGCGAGGGTCTCGTGCGCCTCCGCCGAGATCGAGCCGTAGGACATCGCCCCGGTGTTGAACCGCTTGACGATCTCGCTGACGGGCTCGACCTCGTCGATCGGCACGGGCGGGCGCACGCCGTCCTTGAAGCGCAGCAGACCGCGCAGCGTCATGAGCCGCTCGGACTGCTCGTCCACCCGCGCGGAGTACTCACGGAACACGTCCATCTGGCGCGTGCGCGTCGAGTGCTGCAGCCGGAACACCGTCTCGGGGTCGAACAGGTGCTCCTCGCCGCCGCGACGCCACTGGTACTCGCCGCCGACCGCCAGCCGCTGGTGGGCGACCCGGTTGCCGCTCGCCGGGTAGGCGTCGGCGTGGCGCGCGCCGACCTCGGCCGCGATCACGTCGAGCCCCACACCGCCGAGCCGGCTCGTCGTCCCGGTGAAGTAGCGGTCGACGAGCGCGTGCGACAGTCCGATCGCCTCGAACACCTGCGCACCGCGGTAGGACGCGATCGTCGAGATGCCCATCTTCGACATGACCTTCAGGACGCCCTTGCCGAGCGCCTTGATGAGGTTCGCGACGGCCTTCTCCGGTGCGACGCCCGGCAGGTAGCCGCTGCGTGCGAGGTCCTCGACGGTCTCCATCGCGAGGTAGGGGTTGACGGCCGCGGCGCCGTAGCCGATGAGCAGCGCGACGTGGTGCACCTCGCGCACGTCACCGGCCTCGACGACCAGCGAGATCTGCGTGCGCGTGTGACGGCGCAGCGTGTGGTGGTGCACGGCCGACAGCAGCAGCAGCGACGGGATCGGCGCGAGGTCGGCGTCGGAGTTGCGGTCCGACAGCACGAGGAAGCTCACGCCGTCCTCGATGGCACGGTCGACCTCGGCGAAGATCTGCTCGAGGCGCTGCTCGAGCGCCGCTCCCCCGCCGTCGACCTTGTACAGGCCACGGATCGTCGTGGCACGGAAACCGAGCGACGGCTCCTTGGCGACGTGCACGATCTTCGCGAGCTGGTCGTTGTCGATCACCGGGAACGGCAGCATGAGCTTGCGCGCGTGCCCGGGTCCGTCGTCCAGGAGGTTGGGCTCAGGTCCGATCGCCCCGCCGATCGACGTCACGAGCTCCTCGCGGATCGCGTCGAGCGGGGGGTTCGTGACCTGCGCGAACATCTGCGTGAAGTAGTCGAACAGCAGACGCGGGCGCTGCGAGAGCACCGCGACGGGCGTGTCGGACCCCATCGCGCCGAGCGGCTCGGCACCGGCCGCACCCATCGGCGAGAGCAGGATCTTCAGCTCTTCCTCGGTGTACCCGAAGGTCCGCTGGCGACGGCGCACCGACGCCGCGGAGTGCGCGACGTGCTCACGCTCGGGCAGCTGCTCGAGGACGACCGAGTTCTGCGCGACCCAGTCCGCGTACGGCCGCTGCGCGGCGAGCTGGGACTTGATCTCGTCGTCGTCGACGACCCGGCCGCGGCCGGTGTCGACGAGGAACATGCGGCCGGGCTCCAGACGTCCCTTCGCGACGACGGTCGCGGGGTCGATGTCGAGCACGCCCGCCTCGGACGCGCACACGACCAGCCCGTCCTCGGTCACCCAGTAGCGCCCCGGACGCAGGCCGTTGCGGTCCTGCACCGACCCGATGAGCGCGCCGTCGGTGAAGGACATCGCCGCCGGACCGTCCCACGGCTCGACGAGCGTCGAGTGGTACTCGTAGAAGGCGCGCCGCGCGGGGTCCATCTGCGCGTGGTTCTCCCACGCCTCCGGGATCATCATCATCACCGCGTGCGGCAGCGAGCGACCGGCCAGGTGCAGCAGCTCGAGGACCTCGTCGAAGCTGCCGGAGTCGGACGCGCCGGGCGTGCACACGGGCAGCAGCGGGCCCAGGTCGCCCAGGACCTCGCTGCGCAGCATGCCCTGGCGCGCCGCCATCCAGTTGCGGTTGCCGCGCACCGTGTTGATCTCGCCGTTGTGGGCGATGAGCCGGAAGGGCTGCGCGAGCTCCCACGACGGGAACGTGTTCGTCGAGAACCGCGAGTGCACGAGCGCGATCTCGGAGGCGTAGCGCGGGTCGGACAGGTCGGTGAAGAACGGCTCGAGCTGGCCGGTCGTGAGCATGCCCTTGTACGCGAGCGTGCGCGAGGACAGCGACGCGAAGTACAGCCCGATCTCGCGCTCGGCGCGCTTGCGCAGTCGGTAGGCACGGCGCTCGAGCTCGATCCCGTGCAGCTCGCGCGACGGGTCGGCCACGACGAGGTGGCGGAAGACCGGCATCGACGCGCGGGCCGTGGGTCCGACGAGGTCCGCGGTCACGACGACGTCGCGCCAGGCCAGGACGTCGAGCTTCTCCTCCTGCGCGATCGCCTCGACCGCGCGCACCGTGCGCTGCTGCTCGGCCTCCGCGCGCGGCAGGAACGCCATGCCGATCGCGTAGTGGCCGGCGGGCGGCAGCTCGGCGTCGACGACGTCGCGCAGGAACGCGTCGGGGATCTGGGTGAGGATCCCCGCACCGTCGCCGCTGTCCTCCTCGGCGCCCACGGCACCGCGGTGGTCGAGGTTGAGCAGCGCGGTCAGGCCCGCGTCGACGATGTCACGACCGGGTGTGCCGCGCAGCGTGGCGACCCAGGCGAAGCCGCACGCGTCGTGCTCGGCGGCCGGGTCGTAGAGGGCGTGCCGAGTGGGCGCCACGAGGGCGCCGGGCCTGGCGGGCGACGTCGACATCAGCACCGTCCTCACAGTCCCCGGGGGCGGGGCATCGCACGAACAAATAGGGTCCCGGGACGCCGTCGGCCCGTGCTTAGAGGGCGACGATACCGCCCGTCACGCGTGTCCGGTCACCGCATCCGAGCGGCGGCCGGTCTCACCTCGTGGCGTCGGTCGACGTCGCCTCGTCGTCCTGCGTCGAGGGGGGTGTCAGCAGGAGGGTCGTCTCGCGTCCGGGATGCCGGCGCCCGACCACGACGAACGCTATCAGCGCACCGAGGCCGACGAGCACGGACGTCCAGACGTTGAGCCGGAGCCCGAGGACCGTCTCGGCCGGGTCGATGCGCAGGAGCTCGATCCACAGGCGGCCGGCGGTGTAGAGCACGACGTAGAGCCAGAAGACCCGGCCGTGGCCGAGCCGGAACCGGCGGTCGAGGTAGACGATGAGCGCCGCCGCCGCGAAGTTCCACAGCATCTCGTAGAGGAACGTCGGGTGGAACAGCGTGCCCGGGTCGGCACCGGCCGGCAGGTGGGCGTCGTCGATCATCAGCCCCCACGGCAGGTCGGTGGGGCCGCCGAACAGCTCCTGGTTGAAGTAGTTGCCCCA
>JAFAEH010000061.1 GCA_023424135.1 Actinomycetes bacterium
GTCCCGCAGCGTCGTCGCACGCAGCGGCGGCACCAGCGGGTCGTCCGGCACGGCCGGGACCAGCAGCGGCGTGCGGACGAGCGCGGCGACGACGCGCTCACGCAGGGCCGCGTCGACGGCACCCGCCGCCAGGCCCGTCGGGACCAGCGCCAGCGCGTCCCGCCCGTCCGCCGCGACCCGCGCGACGAGGTCCGCGTACACCTGCGCAGCATGGTCCAGCACCGCATCGGTCAACGCCCCGGCGACGACGTGCCGACGCGACGGGTCCAGCGGCAGCGTCGCGACCAGAACGGCCGGCAACGAGCACGGCTCGTCCGTCGGCGTCGGGGCGTGCACGACGTGCGGCAGGGGCCGCGCGTCCACGGTCGACGCGGCCGACCCGTGCGGGCGCGGCAGCGCCCAGGTCACGCGCCACGTGCGTGCGGCACGTTCCTCGACGGGGCGGTCCGCGACCAGCGCGAGCGGCACCTCCCCCTGCGCCGACTGCACGTCCCACCGGTCCGCGACGTCCGCGAGGCGACGCACCGGTGCGTCCTGCACGTCGACGACGACCTCGACGAGCCCCGGCAGCGCGAGCAGCAGCACGTCGTCGACCGCGTCGAGCATGGTCCGCACCTCGTCGTGCGCGACCTCGTCCCGCAGCGTCACGACGACGGCCGTGTCGTACCCCGTCGGCGGGCGACCCTCGGTCGGCCACGGCAACCGCAGCGCCGGCAGCGACCCGTCCCGGCGGCGCACCTCGTCCGCGAGCGCACCGCGCCCGTGCGCGGCCTCCTGCCCGGCGACCGTCGCGAGCGCGGACACCGTGTCCGCGAGCGAGAACCGCACGGCACCCGACGTCGAGCACACCGTCACCTCGTCCGCGACCGCCCGCACCGCCGCGAACCCGACACCGAACCGCCCGACCGTCCCCGTGCGCGCGTCCCGCTTCGCCGACGCCCGCAACGACGCCAGCGACGCGACGCCCCCGGCGTCCAGCGGGGCGCCCGTGTTGGCCGCGACCAGCACCGGCACGCCGTCGCCGTCACGGGCGAGCCGCAGCAGCAGCCGCCCGGGCACGCCCGCGCGCGTCGCCGCGTCCGCCGCGTTCTGCGCGAGCTCGACCAGCACCCGGTCGCGGTAGTACCCGCGGGCGTGGTCCTCCTCGGCGTTCGCGTCCTCCCGCAACCGCGCCGGGGACGCCCGCCACGCCTCCAGCACGGCACCGCGCAGCGCGGCCGTGCCGAAGGCGTCGGCGGTCACGACCCGTCGGCCGGGCGCCCGTCGGCGTCCGTGGGTGCGTCGGGGGCAGGTGCGTCGGAGGCGGGGACCTCGGAGACCGGTGCATCGGGGGCCGGTTCATCCGATGCGGACGGCGGCGCGATGCCAGCCGCGACGTCGTCCTCGGGGGCGCCCGCAGGCACCGCCGCGTCCGCTTCGACCGGGGCGTCGTCGGTCGCGCGACCGTCGGCCGGGACGTCGGTCGCGACAGGTCCGTCGGCATCCGCCGGTGCACGGTCGACCGCGGTGTCGTCGCTCGAGACCCCGCCGCCGGTCGTGGCGCCGCTCGCAGCGGCACCGTCCGAGGAGACGTCCTCGCCGGCGACGGTGTCGACCGCGGCGCCGTCCGGCGCAGCACCGTCGCTCACGGCATCGTCCGTTGAACCGTCGTCGGGCGCACCACCGTCCGCCGGGGCGTCGACCGACGGGGCGGCGTCGACCGACGGCGCGGGCGAGGCCTCGTCGGGGGTGCGCGCGCCACGCTCGACCAGGTCGACGGCGTTCTCGTCGACCAGCGGGTCGGGGGCGGGCCAGTCGGTCGGACCGGGCTCGACGTCGGTCTCCGAGTGCGCACCGCACCCGTGGTCGAGGCTCACGACCTTGCCGTCGTCGGGCGACCACGCGTTCGCGCACACCGCGAAGACCGTGCCCAGCGAACCCTGCAGCGGGACCACGAAGCCGCAGCTCGCGCACGGTGCGCTCGACGCGACCGCACCGGACGTCGCCGGGCCGTGCGCGCCGCGGTACCAGCGCTCGGCAGCCTCGTCGCGGCCCTGCGGCGAGAGCACGCGGGCCCGCGCGAGCGCGAGCTCGTCGATCGCGACCTCGTCGACCTCGGGGTCGCCCGTCGGCCGGTACCCGGGCTCGAGGCGCGGGTCGTCGGCGCGGAACGGGAGCACGTCACCGGGGCCGATGTCACCGGGGCGCAGCCGCTCCGACCACGGCACCCAGGACTTCGCGAGGATCGCGTCCTCCCCGGGCAGCAGCTCCGCCTCGCACACCGTCGCCGTGCGACCCCGGGGCACACGGGCGACCGTCACGGTCCACGCCCAGCCCCGGTAGCCGCGCGCCAGGCACGCGAAGCGGTGCGACACGATGCGCTCCGCCTCGCGGACCGCACCCAGGTACTCGCCGACGTCCTCGGGCTCCTGCGCGATCCCGACCGCGACCTCGCGCGCCAGGTCGACGGCCCGCTCGAGCACGGCGTCCTTCACGGCAGCCATCGTCAGCCCTCGAGCTTGTCCGCGACGGCCCGCAGCAGCGTCGCGTACTGCGTCGCGCGCTGACCCTCGGGGTAACGGCCGCGACGCAGGTCGTTGCCGACCTTGTCGAGCACCTTGATGAGGTCCTCGACGACGACAGCCATCTCGTCCGCACGGGGCCGCTTCGCCTTGACGACGGACGGCACCGGGTCGAGCACCGTGACCGACAGGGCCTGCGGACCGCGCCGTCCGTCGGCCACGCCGAACTCGACCTTCGTGCCCGGCTTGGGGGCCGTGACGCCCACGGGGAGCGCCGACGCGTGCAGGAACACCTCGCCGCCGTCGTCGCCGGCGATGAAGCCGAAGCCACGCTCGGTGTCGTACCACTTGACCTTGCCGGTGGGCACTGCCGCTCCTTCATGCCGAGGCGTCCGCGGGTTCGTCCCGTGGACCGCCCTCCAGGCTACCGGCCCGCGCACGCGGATTCCCGCTGCGCCCGCCGCGTCGGCACCGCGCGCGGGTCGGCACAGCACCCGGGGTCGGCGCCACACCGCACAGCCGGTCCGCGTGCGGCGACACCACCGACCCGCTCCCGACCATCGCCACCGACCCTGCCCCCGCGCTCCCACGAACCCGCACCCCCATGAACTGGTCACATATCCGGGTGCCGGAGCCGCCCACTGGTCACATAGGTGACCAGTGGGCGAGGCGGGACGCCCGACGGGGAGGAAGCGGGTGGCTGGGTGGTAGACCAGGGGCGTGGATGACATGCGGGCGCGGGAGCGGCTGGAGGCGCTGCGCGCGGACGCGCTCGCGCGGCTCGCCGGGCTCGGGGAGGCCCATGGGGACGTCGTCGACGCGGCGCGCGGCGCCAACGTCGACGACGAGCACGACCCCGAGGGCGCGACGATCGCCTTCGAGCGTGCGCAGCTCGAAGCCCTGGCGGCGGACACGCGTCGGCGGCTCGACGAGGTCGATGCGGCGCTCGCCCGGCTCGCCGCCGGTACGTACGGGCTCTGCGAGGTCGGTGGCGAGCCCCTCGACGAGGCGCGCCTCGACGCGCGCCCGACCGCAAGGACGTGCGTCAGGCACGCGTGACGCACGCCCTGGCGCTCCCCCGCGCGACATCCGCCCCCGCACCGAGACGCCGTCACCACCGCGAGCGCGGTACATCACCACCGAGCGCGGTATACGGGTCGGACACCGCTCGGGGACGCCGTTCGGCGCACGGACTGACCGGCGCGTCCCCTGCTCACGCCATGCGTGAGCACCCCGCCACCGCCGGGGAAATGGACGTGCGTCCATTCTTCCGACCCCTGCCGCACGAACGGCCGGGGTCGGGGCCGACGGGCCGTCAGGACGCTCGTTCGAAACGCATAATTCACGTAGCGCGGCACATTTCACCGGTCACAGGTGCTTATGATCTCCGGGATCGACGACGGCGCCTGTCACCCTCGCCGACCGTGCGGACCCTTCCGCCGCGGCTCGCGGCGGTGTGGCACGCCGTCACTCGACGGCCACGGGGGGCACGATGCAGCAGGGGCGGGTGGCGAGCGCGGACACGCGGCGGAGCGGTGCGTCCGTCGCCGCGCACGAGTCGTCGGCGGACGCACCGGACGTCGGCGCGCCTGACGTCGGCGCGCCTGCCGTGCACCGGGCCAGGGTCGACCGAGCGGCCACGCGCGGGCCCGGCAGCGACGGGCCGGCCGCGCGCAGGGTCGGCGCCGACGAGCGGACCGTGCACGAGATCGTCATGTACGACGTCGTCGCACGCACGCCCGGTACGGGCACCCCGCGGGTGTCGCGCCAGCCGCGGCTGCGCGTGCTGCACTCGCTGCTCGCACCGGACGGCACCACGCGGTACGTCGACCACATGCTCGGCGGTGCCGGCGGCGACGTCGACGCCGTCCCGTTCACGTGGAGCACGGCCCTGCGCGGCGAGTACGACGTGCTGCACGTGCACTGGCCCGAGCTGCTCGTGCGCCACCCGCGCCGCCTGCGCCGGTTCGCGCGCCGGGTCGCGCTGCGCGTCGTGCTCGCCCGCGCCCGCGCCCGCCGCGTCGC
>JAFAEH010000075.1 GCA_023424135.1 Actinomycetes bacterium
ACGGACGGCGTGACGGGCGACGGGCGTGACGTCTCGGCGGCCGGGGCGGACGCGCCGCGACGCGGGTGGCTCGAGCCCCCGCGGGTCCCGCATGGCGAGGTCGTCGACACCCTCGGGGCGGGCGACGTGCTGCACGGGGCGATGGCCGCGGCGCTCGCGCGGGGCGCCGGCGCGCTCGACGCCCTGGGGGAGGGTGTGCGCTGCGCGACGGCCTCGGTGCGGGCGCCCGGTGCGCGCGGCTGGCTCGCCGTGCCGCGCTGACCTGCGTCGCTGACCGGCTCGCTGACCTGCGACGACGGGTCAGCCGCCCGGTCGGTTTCTGTCGTGTCGCCGCCACGGCACGCGGGTGTGAACGGGCGGTCACGATGTGATCACGGTCACGGAGCACCCTTGACCCGCGATTAGTAAGGAAGGTCTACTAACAAACATGACCCCGACGACGAGGCCCCCCGCGAGCCGCACCGGCAGCCCGGTGCGACGCGAGCTGCGGCCCACCGCCAAGGTCCTGCCGGGGCACGCCCGGGCCCACAACCGCTCGCTCGTCCTCGGCCACCTGTTCCACGAGGGGCCGTCGTCCCGCGCGGACGTCGCCCGCAGCACGGGTCTGACCCGCGTCACGGTCTCCGACCTCGTCGCCGACCTCATCTCCGAGGGGCTGGTCGCCGAGCTCGGCGTGCGCGCCGAGAGCCGCGTCGGCAAGCCCGCCACACTCGTCGGCCTGCGCTCGCAGGACCACCACGTCGTCGTCCTCGACCTCACCGACGACGAGGCCGTGCACGGCGCCGTCATGACGCTCACGGGCGAGGTCGTCGAGCGGGCGCGCGTGGCCAGCGACGGTGCGTCGGGGGAGGTCGGGGTCGACCTCGTCGAGACCGTCGCCCGGGGGCTCGTCGCGGCCGCCACCAAGCCGCTCATGGGTGTCGGCATCGCCTCTCCCGGCATCATCGACGCGGCCGGCACGGTCCGGCAGGCCCCCAACCGCGGCTGGTACGACGTGCCCCTCGCGGCCCGCCTGACCGCGACGCTCGGCGTCCCCGTGCACGTCGCCAACGACGCGAACACCCGCGCGCTGGGGGAGTACACGTACGGCGGGGCCGATGCGAGCGCGATGATCGTCACGGTCGGGCAGGGCGTCGGTGCCGGGCTCCTCGTCGACGGCGCGCTCGTGCGCGGACGCGGCGACGCGGCCGGTGAGATCGGGCACGTGACCGTCGTCGACGGGACGACCGACGAGGCGCCGCAGCCCTGCGCGTGCGGCCGCACCGGTTGCCTCGAGACCGTGCTGAGCGCGCCCGCCCTGCGCCGGCGCGTCGCGGCCACCCACGACCCCGACGCCGCACTGGCGTCGGTCGGACGGATGCTGGGCACCGCCCTGGCTCCCGTCGTCAGCGCCCTCAACCTCGCTGAGGTCCTGCTCTCCGGCCCGGGAGAGCTGCTCGACGGACCCCTGCGGGAGGCGGCGACCACGACCCTCCGTGACCGCACCATGCCCGTCATCGGGCAGGACCTGCGGCTGCGGATGGCGGCTCTTGACGAGGACGCGGCGCTCGTGGGCGCCGCCGTGCTCGTCCTGTCCGGGCAGCTGGGGATCACGTGACGACCCCCGCTGCGCCGGAGTCGGCTCGAGGCCACGTGACGACCTCGAGCCGACGTCCAGCAGGTCGGCAGCACCACCCCCGGCGACGTCGTGGTGACGTTCGCCTCGCACACGGGAGGAACCCCAACGTGAAGATCCTACGTTTCGGCGCCGTCGGTCTGGCGGCAGCACTCGCGCTCACGGCGTGCTCCGGCGGTGGCGACGGTGACGGTGGCAGCACCGCCGGTGGCGGGGACGGCGCCGACGGCGCCGAGATCCGCGTCTGGCTCGTCGGCACCGACACGCCCGACGACGCGCGCGACTACCTCAAGACGACGTTCGAGGCCGAGAACCCCGGCTCGACGCTCGTGATCGAGGAGCAGTCCTGGACGGGGCTGGTCGACAAGCTGACGACGGCGCTGTCGTCGTCCGACTCGCCCGACGTCGTCGAGGTCGGCAACACGCAGGCCGCGACGTTCACGTCCGCGGGCTTCTTCGCGCCGCTCGACGACATCGAGGCCGACCTCGGCGGGGACGACCTGCTGCCCGGCTTCGTCAAGGCCGGCACGTGGGAGGACACGTTCTACGCCGCGCCGTACTACGCAGGTTCGCGCATCGTGTTCTACAGCGACCAGATCCTCGGTGACACGCCCCTGCCGGCGACGCTCGACGAGTACGTCGCGACCGCGAAGTCCGTGACGACGGCCGACCACTCGGGCGTCTGGTTCCCCGGTCAGGACTGGTACAACGCGCTGCCGTTCGTCTGGGAGAACGGCGGGTTCATCGCCGAGGCCGGCGACGACGGCACGTGGGAGGCCGGGTTCTCCTCCGAGGGCGGCATCAAGGGCCTCGAGCAGGTCCAGGACCTCATGGTCAACGCGTCGACCGCACCCAAGGACGGCGACGAGTCCGAGCTGCAGGTGCCGTTCTGCGCCGGCTCGACGACGTTCCTGTCGGCGCCGAACTGGCTGCGCTGGTCGATCCAGGCCGCCGCGGACGCCGAGACGCCGGGCTGCGCCGACACCTACGGTGCCGACCTGCACGCGTTCCCGCTGCCCGGTGCGACCGAGGGCGAGACGGCCAAGGTCTTCGCCGGCGGCTCGAACATCGCCGTCGCGACGAAGTCGAAGAACGTGGACCTCGCCAAGAAGGCCCTGACGATCATCCTGTCCGACGAGTACCAGACGATCCTGGCCGAGAACTCGATGATCCCCGCCAAGAAGTCGATCGCCGCGGCCCTGCCGGACGACGAGTTCACGCAGGCGTCGGCCGCTGCCGCGGCCAACGCCGAGCTCACCCCGGCCACCCCCAAGTGGGGCGACGTCGAGGCCCAGCGTGTCATCCAGGACGCCCTCGTGAAGATCGCGCAGGGCGGTGACGTCCCGACGATCGCCGCCGAGCTCGACGCGACGATCGAGTCGATCCTCAACGGCTGACCCGCCGACCGCCGGGCCCGCGCCTCCTGCGCGCGGGCCCGGCCACCGGGGCGGGGACGTCCGCCCGCCCGGGCACCCCAC
>JAFAEH010000214.1 GCA_023424135.1 Actinomycetes bacterium
GCGCACGGCCTCGACGGCCGTGCGCACACCCCGGGTCAGCCGCCGAGCGCCTCGAGCAGCGAGCGCGCGTCCGGGCTGCGCTCGAGCAGCTCGCCCACGTGCGCGCGCGTGCCGCGCAACGGGTCGCGCATGGGCACGCGCTGCAGGTGCTGGGCGCCCGGCACGTCGAACACGACCGAGTCCCAGCTCGCGGCGGAGATCTGGTCCCCGTACCGTGCGACGGCCTCACCGCGGAAGTACGCGCGCGTGTCCTGCGGCGGGTGCACGACCGCGTCACCGACCTGCTCGGGCGTCACCAGCCGCTCCACCGCATCCGCCGCGACCAGCCGGTGGTAAAGCCCGCGCTCGGGCCGTACGTCCGACCACTGCAGGTCGACGGCCGCCAGGCGCGGGTGGTCCCACGCGAGGTGGTCGCGTCGGCGCATCCCGTCCAGCAGCCGCAGCTTGGCGAGCCACTCGACCTCACGCGCGCACGACGCGGGCTCCTCGCCCAGGCGCGTCAGCAGCGACGCCCACCGGTCGAGCACGTCGGCCGTCTGCGCGTCCGGCGCGTCCCCGCCCGCATCGAGCGCCGCGCGCACCGCAGCGAGGTACTCGGCCTGGATCTGCAGGGCCGTCAGGTGCCGTCCGTCGGCGAGCTCGAGCCGCTCGGTGAGCCCGAGGTCGTGGCTCACGCGGTGCACGGCACCCACAGGGTCGCGCAGCGCGAGCCGGTCGACCGCCTTCGCGACCCGGCGTGCCGCACCGCCGGCCTCGGCCTGCTCGACCAGCCACAGCACGAGCGACGTCGTGCCGAGCCGCACGTACGTCGCGGCCTCGAGCATCGTGGCGTCACCGATGATGACGTGCAGGCGTCGCCAGCGGGTCGGGTCGGCGTGCGGCTCGTCGCGGGTGTTGACGATGGGCCGGCGCAGCGTCGTCTCGAGGCCGACCTCCGCCTCGATGTAGTCGGCGCGCTGCGAGAGCTGGAAGCCCGGGTGCTCCCCGCGCTGCCCCAGCCCGACGCGACCGGCGCCCGTGAACACCTGCCGGGTCACCAGGAACGGTGTCAGCCGCGTGACGAGGTCGCCGAACGGCACGGCCCGCTCGACGAGGTAGTTCTCGTGCGTGCCGTACGTGGCGCCCTTGCCGTCGACGTTGTTCTTGTACAGCGTCACGTCCGGCAGCGCCGGGTTGGCCGCCAGCCGACGGACCGACTCGAGCATGACGAGCTCGCCCGCACGGTCCCAGCGCACGGCGTCCAGCGGGGTCGTGACCTCGGGCGAGGAGTACTCGGGGTGCGCGTGGTCCACGTACAGCCGCGCACCGTTGCGCAGGATCACGTTGGCCGCACCGGGGTCCTCGTACTCCTCGACGCTCGAGCGCGGCATCTCCTGCGGCTCCCCGCCCACCGGCTCGTCACCCGACGGTGCGGGGGCCGTCGCGGAGTCCGTGAGCATCGACGGGTGGGCCGCGGCGCGCTGCAGGTGGAACCCGCGGGCGTCGTGCAACGGGTCCTCGTCGTCGTAGTCCCAGCGGGCGCGACCCCGGCCGGCCTCCCGCGCCGCGGCGTGCACCGCGACGACGTGGCTGGACAGGAGCATCGGGTTGGCCAGGGGGCGTCCCGGCTGCAGGACGCCGTACTCCGTCTCCAGGCCCATCACACGCCGCACGGTCACGGCGCCCACCCTAGGCGCCCGGCGCGTACGCGGCGGCACGTGCCCACGTCCGGGACACGCGCCGCCGCGCCGGGTGCTGCGCTCAGCCCGCCGCGCGGGCCGGCGTCACAGGTACTGGCCGGTGCTCGTGACGTTCTCGATCGTGCGGGACGCCTCGACGCCCTTCTTGCCCTGCACGATCGTGCGGATGAACACGATCCGCTCACCCTTCTTGCCGGAGATCCGCGCCCAGTCGTCGGGGTTGGTCGTGTTCGGCAGGTCCTCGTTCTCCTTGAACTCGTCGACGCACGCGGCGAGCAGGTGGTCGACGCGGATGCCGCGCTGACCGGTCGACAGGAGGTCCTTGATCGCGGTCTTCTTGGCGCGGTCGACGACGTTCTGGATCATCGCGCCGGAGTTGAAGTCCTTGAAGTACAGGACCTCCTTGTCGCCGCTCGCGTACGTGACCTCGAGGAACCGGTTCTCGTCGGCCTCGGAGTACATGCGCTCGACGACGCGGGAGATCATCGCCTCGACGGCCGCGGGCGACGACCCGCCGTGCTCGGCGAGGTCGTCGGGGTGGATCGGCAGGTCGGCCGTGAGGTACTTCGCGAAGATCTCCCGCGCACCCTCGGCGTCGGGGCGCTCGATCTTGATCTTCACGTCGAGCCGCCCCGGGCGCAGGATCGCCGGGTCGATCATGTCCTCGCGGTTGGACGCACCGATGACGATGACGTTGTCGAGGCGCTCGACGCCGTCGATCTCCGAGAGCAGCTGCGGCACGATCGTCGTCTCGACGTCGCTGGACACGCCCGTCCCGCGCGTGCGGAACAACGACTCCATCTCGTCGAAGAACACCACGACGGGGTGCCCCTGCGAGGCCTTCTCCCGCGCACGGGCGAAGATCAGCCGGATGTGCCGCTCGGTCTCCCCCACGTACTTGTTGAGCAGCTCGGGGCCCTTGACGTTGAGGAAGAACGAGCGCGCGTCGGCGACGTCCTCGCCGCGCGCTGCCGCCGCCGTGGCCGCCAGCGAGTGCGCGACGGCCTTGGCGATGAGCGTCTTGCCGCACCCGGGCGGGCCGTACAGCAGCACACCCTTGGGCGGCTTGAGACCGTGCTCGCGGAACAGCTCGGGGTGCAGGAACGGCAGCTCGACCGCGTCGCGGATCGCCTCGATCTGGGGGCCGAGACCACCGATGTCGGTGTAGTCGATGTCGGGGACCTCCTCGAGCACGAGGTCCTCGACCTCGGCCCGCGGGATCACCTCGAACACGAAGCCGCTGCGTGAGTCGATCGTCAGGGCGTCGCCGACCCGCACACCGGCGTCGGCGACCTGCCCGGCGAAGCGCACGACACGCTCCTCGTCGCCACGGCCGACGACCAGCGCACGTCCCTCGCCGAGCATCTCCTTGACCGTGACGATCTCGCCGACCTGCTCGTAGCCGCCGGCCTCGACGACCGTGAGCGCCTCGTTGAGCATGACCTCCTGGCCGGGACGCAGGCGGTGGACGTCGAGCGTGGGGCTCGCGCCGACATGCATCTTGCGCCCGGCGGACACGATGTCGACCGTGCCGTCGTCACGGGCGCGCAGGAACGTCGCGTACGTGCCGGGGGGCTTGGCCAGGTCGTCGACCTGGCGTTTGAGCTCGAGGATCTGCTCGCGCGCGGCGACCAGCGCCTCGCTCAGCCGTTCGTTCTTCGCCGCGAGCACCGCGAGCTCGCGTTGCAGGTCACGTCCAGGGACAGCCGGTTCGGTCATGGTGATCGGCCTCCGTTCCGCGTCGCGATGCGCCCTTCCTCCGGTCCACCGTGCACGTCGATGTGCCTGCTGGTCCGACGACCCTAGCCGCACGTGTCAACACCCGCCGCGCGACGCGCCCCGCACGGCGGGGGCGTCCCGCAGGGTGGACGCACACCCGTCAGGCCTCGGTGTCGAGGTCCTCCGGGGCGACGTGCAGCTCGCGGCGCACGCGCCGGATCTTCTTCGCCGACGTCTCGCGCTCGCCCATCGCCTCGGGCGACCACAGGTCGGCGTCGGGCGCGGGCGTGCCGTCGGGGGCGACGGGGTACGAGCCCTTCGCGGGGCGCCGCTTGCGCTGCGGGGGCTGCACGCCGTCGGCCAGCCGCCGGGTGGTCAGCAGGAAGCCGGTGTGCCCGATCATCCGGTGCTGCGGGCGCACGGCGAGGCCCTCGAGGTGCCAGCCCCGGACCATCGACTCCCACGCCTCGGGCTCGGTGTACCTGCCGTCGCTGCGCACGTCCTCGGCGAGCCGCGAGAGCTGCGTCGTCGTCGCGACGTAGCAGACGAGCACACCGCCCGGCGCGAGCGCGGTCGCGACCGCGTCGAGGTTCTCCCACGGCGCGAGCATGTCGAGGACGACCCGGTCGACCGACCCGGGTGCGGCGACCTGCGGCAGCACGTCGGCCAGGTCGCCGAGGTGCAGGTCCCACGCGGGGTGCGGTCCGCCGAAGAACTGCTCGACGTTGCCGCGGGCGATCGCCGCGAAGTCCTCGCGCCGCTCGATCGAGACCAGCCGGCCCGCGTCGCCCACGGCCCGCAGCAGCGAGAGCGTCAGCCCCCCGGAGCCGACGCCCGCCTCGACGACGCTGGCCCCGGGGTACACGTCGCCCATCGTGACGATCTGGCCGGCGTCCTTGGGGTAGACGACCGCGGCCCCGCGCGGCATCGACAGCACGTGGTCGGACAGCAGCGGGCGCAGCGCGAGGTACTCGATCCCCGACGTGTTCGCGACGACGACACCCTCGGACGCACCGATCAGGTCGGTGTGCCGCAGGTACCCGCGGTGCGTGTGGAACGTGGCGTCGGGGTGCAGCGTGATGGTGTGCAGCCGCCCGCGCGGGTCCGTGAGCTGCACGCGCTCACCGACGCGGAAGGGGCCGCGGCGCGCGGCCGCGCCCGTCGGTGCGGGCACGCTGGACGTCTCGTCGGTGGTCACGTGCCACGAGTCTAGGTGCGCGGCGGTGCGCCCCGTGCCGGGCGGGCGCGCGCCGTCAGCGGCGCAGGGCCGCGACGACGTCCGGGGCCCGCACGACGGCGACGACGTGCCCGTCGACGAGGGCGGCCACGACCGGCCCGTGCCGGGTCGCCCCGCTCAGCGCGCGCAGCAGCGCGTCGCCCGTCAGGGTGCCGTCGACGACGGTGCCCACGGGCAGCGGGACGGACACCGCGACCACGTTCGTCGTGCCGGCGAGCTCGGCGGGGACCCGCGCGGCGGCCTCGGTGTCGACGTACGCGGCAGGACGACCGTCGGGCGCCAGCACGACGACGTCCGAGGCCTGCGCCGCGGCGGCGGCCGCCTGCGCCTGCGCGAGGGACGCCTGCGCGCCGACGACGACCGCGGGTCGACCGACCGCCGTCACGCTCAGCGCGTCGACCGCGCGGCCGGTGCGTCCGCCGCGCACGGCTGCGGACGCACCGGACCACAGGAACGCGCCGATGACGGCCGCCCAGACCACCGTCACCATGTCCGGCGCGCTCCCCGCGAGCCAGGGCCGCACCAGCACGACGAGGACGACGCCCACCGCGACGACGCGGCCGGTCCAGCCGGCGACGACGGTGCCGCGGTGCCGGTCCTTGGTGGCGGCCCACACGGCGGCCTCGAGGATCCGCCCGCCGTCCAGCGGCAGCCCGGGCACGAGGTTGAACAGCCCGACGAACGCGTTCGCCGCGGCGGCGGCCCACGCGACGGTCTGCAGCAGCGACCCGCCCGGTGCGACGTGGTCACCGAGCAGCATGAACCCGCCGGCGAGCAGGATGTTCGCGACGGGCCCCACCACCGCGACGAGCGCGTTGGTGGCGGGGGTCGAGGCCGCGCCGTCGAAGGTCGTGTGCCCGCCCCACAGCGTCAGCACGTACTCGTGGGGCCGTTGGCCGCGCGCCTGGCCGACGAGCCCGTGCGCGAGCTCGTGGACGAGCACCGAGGCGAACAGCAGCACGACGAACACGAGCGCGACGACGTAGGACGTCGCCCCCGGGCCCGTCCACCGGCTCACCGACGGCGCGAAGACGAACGTCAGGACGACCGCCGCGAGGACCCAGCTGCGCGCCACGACGACGGGGACGCCGGCGACGCGCCCCAGGACCCATCCCGCCGGCCGCCCGGCTCGCGCATCGTTCACGGCGTCACCCTACGTTCCCGGCCGCGCCCCGCGGCGCGCCGTCGATGTGCGGCGGGCATGTCCGCGCCGGGTCTGTGGGTGGGTGCACCTAGGCTCGTCGGCGTGAGTGTGCAGACCGCGCAGGACGCCGCCGCCGGGTCCGGGTCCGACGACGCCCGACGCGTGCCCGGCCTCTCGCCGTCGCGGGCGAACGACTTCCTGCAGTGCCCGCTGCTGTTCCGCTTCCGCGTGGTCGACCGCCTGCCCGAGCCGGCGTCGCCGGCAGCCGCGCGCGGCACGCTCGTGCACGCGGTGCTCGAGCGGCTCTTCGACCTCCCGGCGGAGCAGCGCACGCTCGAGGCGGCGCGCGCCGCGATCCCCGGGCAGTGGGACGTGCTCGTCGCGCAGGACCCGCGCTACGGCGAGCTCCACACCGACGACGACGGGCGCGCCGAGTTCCTCGCGGGCGCCGAGCGCCTGCTGGGGACGTGGTTCACGCTCGAGGACCCGACGCGCCTCGAGCCGCGCGCACGTGAGCTGCGGGTCGAGCACGACCTCGAGGACGGTCCGCGCCTGCGCGGCGTCGTCGACCGCGTCGACGTCGCACCCAACGGCTGGGTGCGCGTCGTCGACTACAAGACGGGCCGCTCGCCGCGCCCCGGCTTCGAGAGCTCGGCGCTGTTCCAGATGCGGTTCTACGCCTACGTCGTGTGGCGCACGCGCGGGGTGCTGCCCAAGCGGCTGCAGCTCGCGTACCTCGGCGACGGCGTCGTCGTGACGCACGAGCCCACCGAGCCCGAGATGCTCACGCTCGAGTCGCGGGTGCGCTCGATCTGGTCCGGCATCGAGGACACCGCCCGCAGCGGCGACTGGCGCCCGAAGCCGTCGCGCCTGTGCGACTGGTGCTCGTTCCGCGACCGCTGCCCGTCGTTCGGCGGCACACCTCCTGCGGTGCCGGCCGGTGCGGTCGAGCGCGCGATCGGCGTCACGCCCGCCGCCTGACGGGCACCCGTCAGGCGGCGACCCGCAGGTCCAGCGTCTCGCCCGCGACGATCCGCGCGACCGTCGCGAGGTCGACGTCGGCGAGCGACGACGTGCGCGACACGCCCGCCGGCGGGTCGACGGGTGCGTGCGCGTCGATCGCGACGACCCGCGCACCGGACGCGACGGCGGCGGCGAGCCCCGACGGGGAGTCCTCGAACACGACGCAGTCCTGCGGCGAGACCCCCAGCAGCGCGGCCGCGGTGAGGTACGGCTCGGGGTGCGGCTTGGGCCGCTCGACCTGGTCCCCCGCGACGACGACGTCGAACAGCCCGACGGCCGCCGCGAACGGTGCCGCGAGAACCTCGAACGACGAGGTGACGAGCGCCTGCGGGACGCCCGCGGCGTGCAGCGCCACGACGAGCTCGTGCGCACCGGTCTGCCACGGGATGCCCGCGGCGACCGCCTCCCGCACGGACGTGTTGAGCGCGTCCGCGATCTGCTCGACCGTCAGCCGCACGCCCCGGTCCTGCAGGACGGTCGCGGACGTGAGCATGGGCGACCCGATGAGCGCGACCCCGTCGTCGTGCGTCCACACGCCGCCGTGCGCCTCGACGAGCTCGGTCTCGGCGGCCATCCAGTACGGCTCGGTGTCGATGAGCGTGCCGTCCATGTCCCACAGCACCGCGGCGGGCAGCGCGTGGCGCTCGGTCCGCAGCGCGGACGGGGTGGGTGACGACAGCGTGCTCACGGGCGACCTCCGGGGCCGGACGGGTGGTGCGGACGGGTGCATCGACCGTCCATCATCCCCGACGCGCGACGTGCCGCAGGGCGCGCCCGCGACGACCTGCGCGCCTGCCGCCTCTAGGCTGGGACGGTGAGCGAGCACGCACCTGCGGACCTGCCGGCCCGTGACACCGTCCTGCTCGCGGCGTTCGAGGGCTGGAACGACGCCGGGAGCGCCGCCACGGCTGCCCTGGAGCACCTGCACGACGTGTGGGGCGCCGAGCACGTCGACGAGCTCGACCCCGAGGAGTACCACGACTTCCAGGTGAACCGGCCGGTCGTCGGCGCCGGGCCCGACGGCGCGCGCGAGATCACGTGGCCCACGACGGCCGTGGCCGTCGCGACCACGCCGCGCACGGGCCGCCAGGTGGTCCTGGTGCACGGCATCGAGCCGTCGATGCGCTGGCGGCGCTACTGCGGCGAGCTGCTCGACATCGCCGCCGGGCTGGGCGCGCGCACGATCGTCACGGTCGGCGCGCTGCTCGCGGACGTGCCGCACACGCGTCCCATCCCGGTGAACGCGACCAGCGAGGACGCGCAGGTGCGCGAGCTGCTCGGCCTGGAGCCCAACACGTACGAGGGGCCGACCGGCATCGTCGGGGTGCTGCAGCACGAGGCCGGTCTGCGGGGCATGCACGCGCTGTCGCTGTGGGCCGCCGTGCCGCACTACGTGGCCGCTCCCCCGTCACCGAAGGCGACCCTGGCGATCCTGCACCGCATCGAGGCGCTCATCGGTGAGCCGGTGCCGCTCGCGGACCTGCCGGACGACGCGACGGCCTGGCAGCACGGCGTCGACGAGCTCGCGGGCGAGGACGCCGAGATCGGCGAGTACGTGCGCCAGCTCGAGGAGGCCAAGGACACGGCCGACCTGCCGGAGGCCTCGGGCGAGGCCATCGCGCAGGAGTTCGAGCGCTACCTGCGACGCCGGGACAAGGGCACCGGCGGCTGAGCCGCCGCGCCTGCGCGACGTGCGCGGGTCACCGAGCGTCGCGTACAGGTCACGCGGCGTCGCGTGCGGGTCACGCGCGCGCCGCCCGCCCGCGACACGGGCACGTCACATCCGGACGCCGAGCAGCGCGTCCACCGTCCGCGCCACCACGCCGGGCGCACCCTCGTCGACCGGACCGGCACCCGTGAGCGCGGTCTGCGCCCACGCGTCGACGACCGCGAGCGCGCGCGGGGTGTCGAGGTCGTCGGCGACCGCGGCGCGGACCCCGTCGAGCACGGGCGCGGCGTCGGGTCCGCCGTTGCCGGACAGTGCCCGGCGCCAGGTCACGAGGCGGGTACGCGCCTCCTGCAGGATGTCGTCGGTCCACTCCCAGTCGCTGCGGTAGCGGTGCGCGAGCACGGCGAGGCGCACGGCCATGGGCTCGACCCCGTCGGCGAGCAGGCGCGAGACGAGCACGAGGTTGCCGCGCGACTTGCTCATCTTGTGGCCTTCGTAGGCGACCATCCCCGTGTGCACGTGGACGCGCGCGGCCTGCCCGTCACCCAGCAGGCGCAGGTGCGACGCGCTGCACTCGTGGTGCGGGAAGGCGAGGTCGCTGCCGCCGCCCTGCACGTCGAACGGGACGCCGAGGCCGTCGGCTGCGATCACGGCGCACTCGACGTGCCAGCCGGGGCGGCCGCGCCCGAGGCCGGGTGCGTCCCACGCGGGTTCGCCGGGACGCTCGGCGCGCCACAGCAGCGGGTCGAGCGGGGACCTCTTGCCGGCGCGGCCGGGGTCCCCGCCACGCTCGGCGCTCAGCGCGCGCATTGTCGCGTCGTCGAGGTGCGCGACGGACCCGAAGGCGGGGTCGGCGGACAGGTCCGCGTAGACGTCGTCGCCGCCGTCGGGCGCCGGCAGGCGGTACGCCGCACCGCGGGCCAGCAGACGGTTCACGGCGTCGACGATCGCGGGGACGGACTCGACGACGCCGCGGTACACGTCGGGCGGGACGACGCCGAGCGCGGCCATGTCGGAGGCGTACAGCGCGCTCTGGTCGGCGGCGAGGTCCTGCCAGCGCACGCCCGTCGCGGTCGCACGCTCGAGCAGCGGGTCGTCGACGTCGGTGACGTTGGACGCGTACGTCACGGCGAGGCCGGCGTCGCGCCAGGCGCGACCCAGGACGTCGAACGCGACGTACGTCGCCGCGTGCCCGAGGTGCGTCGCGTCGTAGGGCGTGACCCCGCACACGTAGAGCGTCGCGGTCGGACCGGCCGCGGCGGGCACGACCTGCCCGCTGGAGGTGTCGAGCACCCGGACGGGCTCGCCGGCACCGGGCAGCACGGGGATCTGGGGCGCGGGCCAGGTGAGCACGGCGGAAGCCTAACCGGACCCGCCGACGCGGCCGCCCGGTGTCCGCGCCGGCGCGTGGGCGGGCCCCGGGCAGGGACGCGACGCACAATGGCCCCGTGACGAGCGACGACGCGGTGCGCGCCGACGACGCGCGGCGGGCGGACGACGCGCGGCGGGCGGACGACCTCCGGCAGCGGGACACGCCTGCGGCGGTCCGGGCCGACGCGTGGGTCGAGCGCACGGACGGGTGGCACCGCGTCCCGTCGCCGCAGGGCCTGCTGGACGTGGCGGCCCTGCCGCGCGACGTGCGCACGACGTGGGTGGTCACGGCCGAGCTCGAGGGTCTGGTCCAGGTGGCGCGCGCCCTCGCGGCCGACCAGGACGCGGGTGCGCTGCTGGACCGGCACACGCGGCACGCCGCGCGGGCGTCGCACTCCCGCGCGCGGGTCGACCGCGGGGCCGACGGGCGCGTCGTGCTCACGTCGCCGACCGTCTCGTTCGTGCCGGCCACGGGCGACGTGCACACGGGGTGGGTCACGGCGGTCGTCTGCCCGGGCGTCGTCGTGACCAGCGAGCAGGGTGACGCGGGCGTGCTCGCGGCGGCCGCCGCACGGCTCGAGGACGACCTGCCGGACCCGGACGAGGGTGCCCACGCGGTGCTCGCGACGGTGCTCCTGACGATCGCGCAGCAGGCCGGTGACGTCGAGGCCGAGATCGGCGACGCGGTCGCGCGCGTCGAGCGGCACGTCTTCTCCCCGGACCCGCAGGACGACGTGCTCTCGCAGGTGTACGACCTCAAGCGCGAGATCGTCGAGGCGCGTCGCGCGCTCGCGCCCGTCGGCGCGGCGCTGCCCGACCTCGTCGACGGGTGGGACGGCGCGTCCGGACGGCACGGTGCGCCGGCGTGGCTGCGTCGGGTGCAGTCCGCGGTCGACCGCATCGACCGTCACCTCGACGGGCACGACGCGCTGCTGGGCGACATGCTCTCGGTGCACCTCGCGCGCGTGTCGGTGCGGCAGAACGAGGACATGCGCAAGATCTCCGCGTGGGCGGCGATGATCACCGTGCCGACCCTCGTGGCCGGGATCTACGGCATGAACTTCCGGCACATGCCGGAGCTCGGCTGGACGTTCGGGTACCCGCTGGCGCTCGTCGCGATGGGTGGGATCTGCGTCGTGCTGTGGCGGGCGTTCCGACGCTCGGGGTGGCTCTGAGGCCGGTGCAGGACCAGGGGCCGGTCAGGCGTTCGTGGGCGCCGAGACCGGCTCCAGCACACCCGTGACCAGCAGCAGGACGACCAGCAGCGCGAGGCCGAGCCGGTAGTACACGAACGGCTTGTAGCTGAAGGTCGAGACGATCTTCAGGAAGGCGATGATGACGACGTAACCGACGACGAACGCGACCACCGTCGCCAGGAACGTCATCCCGAACCCGGGTGTGCCGGCCTCCCCGAACGACCCGAGGCTCTTGACGAGCTGGAACAGGCCCGAGCCGAACACCGCGGGGATCGCGAGCAGGAACGAGTACCGGGCGGCCGCCTCGCGCGTGTAGCCCATGAGCAGACCACCGGTGATGGTCCCGCCGGAGCGCGAGACCCCCGGGACGAGCGCTAGCGCCTGCCAGAACCCGAACGCGAGCGCGTGCCGGGGTGTGAGCTCGACGAGCTCGCGGCGCTTCTCGCCGACCTTGTCGGCCCAGCCCAGCACGAGCGCGAACACCGCGAGGGTCAGCGCGACGAGCCACAGGTTGCGGAACGGCCGCTCGATCGCGTCCTGGAACGCGAGACCCAGCACGACGATGGGCACCGACCCGAGCGCGATGAACCAGGCCATGAGCGCGTCGTGGTCGACCGGACCGCCCGCGGGCATGCCGGCGCGCGAGCGCCAGTCGGTGCCGTACGCACCGCGGACCGCCGCCCACCACGCGAGGGCGATGCGCTTGATGTCGCGGCGGAAGTACAGCAGCACCGCGGTCTCGGTGCCGAGCTGTGTGATCGCGGTGAACGCCGCCCCCGGGTCACCGGACCCGACGAGCTCGCCCACGATCCGCAGGTGCGCGCTCGAGGAGACCGGCAGGAACTCGGTCAGCCCCTGGACCAGCCCCAGCAGGATCGCGTCGCCCGTCCCGATGCCCGTTGCCACGAGGCGCAACGATAGCGGTGCCGCCGCCGGTCGCGCGGCCCGTCGCGCCCTGACCGGCGCGCCGCGCGGTTAGGGTGACGCCCCATGGAGCACCGTCGTCTGGGCCGCACGGGTCTGCGCGTGTCGTCGCTGGGGCTCGGCACCATGACCTGGAGCCGGGACACCGACGACCACGAGGCGCGCGACCAGCTGCGCGACTTCGTCGCCGCGGGGGGCACGCTCGTCGACACGTCCGCGGCGTACGCCGACGGCGGCGCGGAGGAGCTGCTGGGTGCGCTGCTCGGTGACGTCGTCGACCGTGAGGACGTCCTGGTGTGCACGCGGGCAGGGGTGCGGCTGACCGCCGCAGGGGGTGTCGTCGACGCGTCGCGGGGCGCCCTGCTCGACAGCCTCGACGGCTCGCTGCGACGCCTGGCCGTCGACCACGTGGACCTGTGGCTCGCGACACCCGACCCGCGCACACCGCTCGAGGAGACGGTGTCGGCGCTGCGGCACGCCGTGCGGGCCGGCAAGGCCCGGTACGTGGGCCTGTCGAACCACGCGGGCTGGCAGGTCGCGCGCGCCGCGACGCTGCTCGAGCCGGACCCCGGCCTCGCGGCGGTCGAGGCCGAGTACTCGCTGCTGCAGCGTGGCGTCGAGCGCGAGGTGCTGCCGGCGTGCGCGGCGCTCGGCGCGGGCCTGCTCGCGTGGTCCCCGCTGGGCCGGGGCGTGCTGACCGGCAAGTACCGCCGCACGATCCCGTCGGACTCGCGCGCCGCGACCGCGCACCTCGCGGGCTTCGTGCAGCCCTACCTCACGGCCGACGCGTCGGGCGTCGTCGACGCCGTCGTGACGGCCGCGTCCGGGCTGGACCGCACACCCCTGGAGGTCGCGCTCGCGTGGGTCACGTCGCGCCCGGGCGTCGCGTCCGCGGTCGTCGGTGCCCGCACGGCGGCACAGCTGCGCGGTGCGCTCGCCGTCGAGGACCTGCGGCTCCCGCCGGAGATCACGGCCGTCCTGGACGAGCTCACCGCCCCGGCGACCGGGTACCCGGAGCGTCCCGGCGGCTGAGCATCGCGCCCGGACCGGGACCCGATGGACCAGGGCCTGCGCCGTCACGCGCGTCAGGCGACCGGCCGTCAGGTGCCCGGGCGTCAGGCGACCGGGCGTCAGGCGACCGGGCGTCAGGCGTCCGCGAGGTCCTCGTCGAGCTCGAGCTCGTCGTCCTCGTCGTCGTCCAGGTCGTCCTCGTCGAGGTCGTCGTCGTCCTCGTCGTCCTCCTCCTCCGCGAGGTAGAACGGCGTGGCCTCCCCGTGCACGGTGCCCAGCGCGTCGTCGTACACCTCGAAGGCGTCGGCGAGCACGTCGTACGCGTCGTCGACGGCGGGGTCGTCGTCGCCCTTGCGGGCGGCGACGGCGGCGTAGTGCGCCTCGAGAGCGGCCACCAGACGGTCGAGGGCGGCGCGCGGGTCCACGGTCATGGCACGACCGTAGCGCCGCGCGGGGCACAATGGCACCGCATCCGGGTCGACGGGCACGTCCTGCGCACCGCACGCCGCCCGGGTGGTCGACGATCACGGGGACGGGGTGGGTCGATGACGGGACCGGAACGACGCAGCCAGTGGGACTCGCACGGCGGCCAGTGGGAGTACCGCGTGCTGACGATCCCCCGCACCACGTCCGGCGGCGACGCCCGCCGGATGCTCACCGAGCAGGCCGAGTACGGCCGCTGGGAGCTCGCGCGCACGCGCCTGTACGCCGGCGGAGAGCGACGCGTCTGGCTGCGGCGCAAGATCATCCGCGTGCGCTCGACCCTCAGCGGCGTGCCGGGCTGACCCCGGCACGCCGCCGGACGGTCAGCAGGTCGCCAGCAGCCGGTCGAGCACGCGCGTGCCGAACAGCAGGGCGTCGACCGGGACGCGCTCGTCCACCCCGTGGAACATGCCGGCGAAGTCGAGGTCGGCGGGCAGGCGCAGCGGCGCGAACCCGTAGCCGGTGATGCCGAGCCGCGACAGCGCCTTGTTGTCCGTACCGCCCGAGAGCATGTACGGCAGCACGTGCGCCCCGGGGTCCTCGGCGGACACGGCCGCGACCATCGCGTCGACCAGCGCACCGCTGAACGGCACCTCGAGCGCGGTGTCGCGCACGATGTCCTCGACGCGCACGTGCGGGCCCGCGAGCGCCGCGACGGTGGCGTCGAACTCCTCCTCGCGGCCCGGCAGGAAGCGCCCGTCGACGACACCCGTCGCACCACCCGGGATGACGTTCTCCTTGTACCCGGCGGCGAGCCTCGTCGGGTTGGTGGAGTTGCGCAGCGTCGCCCCGACGAACCGTGAACCGGGCCCGAGCGCGTCGACGAGCGCGTCGACCGCCGCCGGGTCCTGCGGGTCGAACGGCAGCCCCGTGAGCTCGGCGACGCCCTCGAGCAGGGCGCGCACGGTCGGGGTGAGGTGGACGGGCCACGCGTGCTCGCCGATGCGTGCGACGGCCGCGGCCAGGTGGGTCACGGCGTTGTCGGCGTTGACCTGGCTGCCGTGCCCGGCGCGTCCCTGCGCGACCAGTCGCAGCCAGCCCAGGCCCTTCTCGGCGGTCTGCAGCAGGTAGACGCGCTGCCCCGCGACGTCGACGGAGAACCCGCCGACCTCGCTGATCGCCTCGGTCGCGCCCGCGAACAGCTCGGGCCGGTGCGTGACGGCCCACTGCGCACCGAGCCGGCCCCCGGCCTCCTCGTCGGCGAACATCGCGACGACCACGTCGCGCGCGGGCCGTCGTCCCTCGCGCACGAGCTGGCGCACGACCGCCAGCACCATCGCGTCCATGTCCTTCATGTCCACCGCGCCGCGGCCCCACACGAGGCCGTCGCGCAGCTCGGCACCGAACGGGTCGGCGCTCCAGTCGGGTGCGTGCGCGGGCACGACGTCGAGGTGGCCGTGCACGACGAGCGCGGGTCGCGTGGGGTCGGCGCCCTCGAGACGCACGACGACGTTCGCGCGGCCCGGCTCGGACTCGAAGAGCTCGGGCTCGAGGCCGACGTCCTGCAGGAGCCCGACGACGTACTCGGCGGCCGCACGCTCCCCCGGTCCGGTCCCGTCCCCGGGGTTCGTGGTGTCGATGCGGATGAGGTCGCGGCAGATCTCGACGACCTCGTCCTGCGCGGTCACGGCGGCGTCCCGGGTGCCGGTGGCCGCGCTCACGACGCCGCCCCGGTCAGGCCCCGGCGCTCGAGCAGCGGCTCGATGCGTGGGTCACGTCCGCGCAGGTCGCGGAACGACTGCGACGGGTCGATGGACCCGCCGCGGCCGAGCAGGCGCGCGCGGAACGCGTCGCCGTTCTCGCGGCGCAGCCCGCCGTTCTCGGCGAACCACTCGACCGTGTCGGCGTCGAGGACCTCCGACCAGATGTACGCGTAGTACCCGGCCGAGTAGCCGCTGCCGAAGATGTGGCTGAAGTACGACGTGCGGTAGCGCGGCGGGACCGTGCGCAGGTCCACACCCGCGTCCGCGAGCGCGCGCGCCTCGAACGGCTCGACCTGCGCGGGGTCGGTCGGGACCTGCTCGGGTGTCAGACGGTGCCACGCCTGGTCGAGCAGCGCCGCGGCCAGGTACTCGGTCGTGGCGAACCCCTCGCCGTCCTGACGGGCCGCGAGCAGCGCGTCGACCCACTCCTGCGGCATCGGCTCACCGGTCTCGTGGTGCACCGCGAACGCGCGCAGGACCTGCGGCTCCCACGCCCACATCTCGTTGACCTGCGACGGGTACTCCACGAAGTCGCGCGGCACGTTCGTGCCCGACTGCGACGGGTACCGCACGCGGGAGAGCAGCCCGTGCAGCGCGTGCCCGAACTCGTGGAACATGGTGATGACGAGGTCCCACGTGAGCAGTGCCGGCTGCCCGGGCGGGGGCTGGGGGACGTTGAGGTTGTTGACGACGACGGGCGCCTCGCCCAGGAGCGTCGACTGGTGCACGAGTCCGTTCATCCACGCGCCGCCGCGCTTGGAGGGACGCGCGAACCAGTCCGCGAGGAACAGCCCGAGGCCCGCGCCGTCGGCGTCGAAGACCTCGAACACCCGCACGTCCGGGTGGTAGCCGACCAGGTCGTGCCGCTCGGCGAACGTCAACCCGTACAGCAGGTTCGCGGCCCGCAGCACCCCGTCGGCCAGGACGCGCTCGAGCTCGAGGTAGGGGCGCAGCGCCGCGTCGTCGAGCTGACGGCGCTCGGCGCGCACCCGCTCGGCGTAGTAGGCCCAGTCCCACGGCTCGAGCGATGCGCCCGGGTGGTCCGCCTGCAGGGCCGCCTCGAGGTCGGCGGCCTCGGCGCGCGCGTTCGTGACGGCCGCGGGCGCCAGACGCGCGAGCATCTGCTCGACCGCGTCCGCCGACCCGGCGGTGGCGTCGGCGGCGACGAACGCCGCGTGGTGCTCGAAGCCGAGCAGGCGCGCACGCTCGGCGCGCAGCCGCGCCATGGCGAGCAGCGTCGCGCGCGTGTCGTGCTCCCCGCCGGTCGCGCCGCGCGCGAGCGAGGCGGTCATGACCCGTTCGCGCAGCGCGCGGTCGTGCAGGTCGGTCAGGACGCTCTGCTGGGTGGGCAGCTGGAGCGTGAGCAGCCACGCACCGGCGTGGCCCGCGCGCTCGGCGGCCTGCGCGGCCGCCGCGCGCGCGTCCTGCGCCAGGCCGTCGAGCTCCGCCTCGTCGGTCACCAGGACCGCGGCCTCGTTGGTGGCCGCGAGCAGGTGCCGCGTGAACGCGGCGTCGAGCGAGGTGAGCTCGGCGTTGATCGCGCGCAGGCGCTCCTGGTCCGCCGCGGGCAGCCCCACACCTGCGCGGGCGAAGCGCCGGCGCGTGCGGTGCAGCAGCCACGCGGTGTCCGCCGGCACCTCGGCACCGTCGTCCTCGAGCCGCCGGGCGAGCGTCTCGACGCGCTCGTGCAGGCGCGCGTCGAGCCAGATCTCGTCCGAGTGCGCCGCGAGCAGCGGCGCGACCTGCTCCTCGACGGCCTGCAGGGCCGGGCTGGTGTCGGCCCCGTTGCGCACGTAGAACGCCGACGCGGCACGGTCGAGCAGCCGCCCGGAGCGCTCGAGCGCGTCGAGCGTGTTCTCGACGGTCGGCTCCGCGGGGTCCGTCGCGATCGCCTCGACCTGCGCGCGCTGCTCGGCCATACCGGCGAGCAGCGCGGGCAGGAAGTGCTCCTCGCGGATCTCACGGAAGTCCGGCAGGCCGTACGGCAGGTCCGGCGCGTGCGCGAAGGGGTTGGCAGGGTCGAGGGGTGGCGCGTCACCGGCGGAGGTCATGTCCCCATCGTCACAGATCCGGGAACCCGTCGAGGACGGTCAGCGGACCGGGGACGGGGCGGCGCCGAGCACGTCGGCCGGGGCCGTCCACGCGTAGCCGTGCGCCTGCGCGACGGCGGCGTTGAGCAGCTGCCCGGCGTGCGTCGTCAGGCCGCCCGCGAGCGCGGGGTCGGCGCCGAGCGCGTCGCGCCAGCCGCGTGACGCGAGCGCCGCCTGGTAGGGCAGGGTCACGTTGGTCAGGGCGCGGGTCGAGGTGACGGGCACGGCGCCGGGCATGTTCGCGACGCAGTACAGGACCGACCCGTGGACGGTGAACGTCGGCTCGTCGTGCGTCGTCGGGTGCGTGTCCTCGAAGCAGCCGCCCTGGTCCACCGCGACGTCGACCAGCACCGACCCCTGCCGCATCCGGGAGACGAGCTCGTTGCTCACGAGGCGCGGCGCCCGGGCGCCGGGCAGCAGGACGGCACCGACGACGAGGTCGGCGTCGAGCAGCTCGCGCTCGACCGCCCACGCGGACGACGCGACGGTCCGCACGCGCCCGCCGAACAGGTCGTCGAGCTCGCGCAGCCGGGGGACGGACAGGTCGAGGACGGTGACGTCGGCGCGCATCCCGACGGCGATCTGCGCGGCGTGCGTGCCGACGACTCCCCCGCCCAGGACGACGACCTTCGCGCCGTCGACGCCCGGCACGCCGCCGAGCAGCACCCCGCGCCCGCCCTCGTTACGCATGAGGTGGTAGGCGCCGACCTGGGCGGCGAGTCGGCCGGCGACCTCGCTCATGGGGGCGAGCAGGGGCAGCGACCCGTCGGCGAGCTGCACCGTCTCGTACGCGACGGACGTGGTCCCGGCCGCGAGGAGCGCGTCGGTGGCGGGGCGGTCGGCGGCCAGGTGCAGGTAGGTGAACAGCGTGAGGTCGTCGCGCAGGTGGTGGTACTCGGCGGCGACGGGCTCCTTGACCTTGCAGACGAGCTCGGCGGACCACGCGTCGTCGGCCGTGGGCACGATCCGTGCGCCGGCGGACGCGTAGTCGTCGTCGCCGATCGCGGAGCCGAGACCGGCGCCGGTCTCGACGAGCACGTCGTGCCCGGCGGCGACGAGGTGGTGGACGCCGGCGGGGGTAATGGCGACGCGGTACTCGCGGTTCTTGATCTCGCGAGGGATGCCGACCTGCATGGCGGGGATCTCCGATCCGGGGGCTGGGACGGGCGGTGATGCACACCGGGTGTGATCCCGGTCACCCCTTGAGTGTGAAGTTCATGTGTTGCAGACGCATTGCAGTCGAATGGGATTCGGTAACGTCACCTCATGCCGGTCGAAGATTCGTCCACGCGGCTCCGTGCCGCCGCGCAGCCCCGAACGCCGTTCGGCGACCTCGACGACGTCGACCGCGCCCTGCTGCGTGAGCTCGAGCGCGACGGCCGGATCTCGAACAAGGACCTCGCCGCGCGCGTCGGCGTCGCACCCTCCACGTGCCACGCCCGCGTGGCCGCGCTGCGCGCGCGGGGCGTCCTGCGCGGCTTCCACGCCGAGGTCGACCCCGAGGCCGTCGGGCGCGGCCTGCAGGCGATCATCGCGGTCCGGCTGCAGGCCGCCGCGCGCCCCCGGCTGGGGACGTTCGCCCGGACGCTCGCGGCCCGCCCCGAGGTCCGCGACGTGTACCTGCTCGGCGGCGCCGAGGACGTGCTGCTGCACGTGGCGGTGCAGGACTCGCGCGCGCTGCGCACCTTCGTCGTCGAGCACCTGAGCACCCGCAGCGAGGTCGCGCACACGCAGACGAGCCTCGTCTTCGAGCACCTGCACGCACCGACGACAGCGGGATAGGGATGCCAGCCGTGCACCGCAAGCAGCGCCCCGACGCGCCCGCAGGCTTCTTCGCGTGCGAGGCGGCCGGGCTGCGCTGGCTCGCGGCGGCCGGCGGAGCGCACGTCGTCGAGGTGCTCGAGGTCGCCGAGGGGCACCTCGACCTCGTCCGCCTCGCACCCGTGCGGCCCGACCCCACCGCGGCCCGGGCGTTCGGGACGGCGCTCGCCCGTACGCACGACGCGGGTGCACCCGCCTTCGGGGCGCCGCCCGCCGGCTGGACGGGCGACGGCTGGTTCGGCCCGCTCGACGACCCGCTGCCGATGGCGTCCGGCACGTACGCCACGTGGGGCGCCTTCGCCGCGGACTGCCGCGTGACCCCCGTCGCCGCGGCCCTGCGCGCCCGCGGGCTGACGACCCGGCAGGACGACGACGCCCTCGCACGCCTGGCCGACCTGCTGCGTGCCGGGCGCTGGGACGACGACGAGCCGCCCGCGCGCCTGCACGGCGACCTGTGGTCGGGCAACGTCGTGTGGACCGCACAGGGCGCGACACTCATCGACCCGGCCGCCCACGGCGGGCACCGCGAGAGCGACCTCGCGATGCTCGCGCTGTTCGGCCTGCCCTTCCTCGACGACGTGCTCGACGCGTACCAGCGGGCCCATCCGCTGGTCCGCGGGTGGCGGCACCGGGTGGCGCTGCACCAGGTGTACCCGGTCGCGGTGCACGCGCTGCTGTTCGGCGGCGGCTACATGGCGCAGACCCGGGCGCTGCTGCACACCGTGCTGGACGCACGACGCACCACGTGAGAGGTCCGTGAGGAACCCGTGGACGCACACCCCGCTCCCAGGTCCGCGAGTTAACCTCCCGAGTCGCTCCAGGACGGGCCGACGCGTGCCGACACCTCACGAGGACCCGTCCACCACCGCCCGAGGGAGACCACCGATCGACAGGCCCATCGTGCTCGTGCACGGCACCCGGACGTCCTCGGCCATCTGGTCCGCGCAGGTCGACGCCCTGACGCGCAGCGGGCACCCGACGGTGGCGATCGACCTGCCGGGTCACGGCACGCGCGACGGCGAGCGGTTCACGCGCGAGGGTGCGCTCGCGGCGATCGACGAGGCCGTCACCTCCTGCACCATGCCGCCGCTGCTGGTCGGGCTCTCGCTCGGCGGCTACATGGCGCTCGCGTACGCGGGGCGCCACGAGGACCGCGTCGCGGGCGTCGTCCTGGCGGGCTGCTCCACGGAGATCAAGGGCAAGCCGTTGTCCCTGTACCGCCGCGCATCCCACCACGTGACGCGCTGGTTCGGCCTCGGGCAGGGCACCTGGCACGTCGTGACGGACATGCTCTCGGCGATCGCGGGCTACTCGCCGCTGGCCGACCTGCGGCGCCTGCTGCTGCCGGTCTGGCTCGTCAACGGTGCTCGTGACCCGCTGCGGCTCGACGAGCGCCGCTACCTGCGCGCGGTCCCGGGCGCCCGGCTGACCGTCGTGCCCGGTGCCGGGCACGACGTGAACGCGCACGCGCCGACGGCGTTCAACCGGGTCCTGCTCGACGCGCTGCTCGAGCTCGCGCGCCGCGAGTCCACCCCCGCCTGACCCGGTCACCCACCCCCGTACCACCACACTGCCAGGCGCTCGGCGCGCAGCGGGACGTCCTCACGCTGCCGTCGGCAGATCCGCCGCCGGCAGCGCGGACCTCCACGGCCGCGGCGGACCGCGCAGGGTGGACGGCATGACCACGCAGACCAGATCTCGCGCCTTCGACGACGACCTGCTCGCGCAGCTCGCCCACGACCGCGTCCTCGTCCTCGGCACCGCGCTCGACGAGCACGTCGGCAACCGCCTGTGCCACCAGCTCGTCCTGCTGTCCGGGCAGGACCCCACGGCCGACATCACGCTGTGGATCGCGTCACCCGGCGGCTCCGTCCCGGCGATGCTCGCGATCCACGACGTCATGCGGCTCGTGCCGAACGACGTGCGGACCGTCGCCGTGGGCATGGCCGCGAGCGCGGGACAGTTCCTGCTGTCCGCCGGGACGCCGGGCAAGCGGTTCGCCCTGCCGCACGCGCGCGTGCTGCTGCACCAGGGTTCGGCCGGCATCGGCGGCACGGCGGTGGACGTCGAGCTGCAGGCCGACGACCTGCGGCACACACGCGACACCGTCCTGGGACTGATCGCGCAGCACACGGGTCAGCCGGTCGAGCGGGTGCGGGAGGACTCGCTGCGCGATCGGTGGTTCACCGCCGAGGAGGCCCTCGCGTACGGGTTCGTCGACGCCGTCGCGCACGACCTGGCCGACGTGCGACCCGCGGGCACACGCCGCGGCGTCGTCGGCATCGGCCTGACGGGAGACCGGGCATGAGCGGGTACCTGGTCCCGAACGTCGTCGAGCGACGCGGCACCGTCGAACGGTCGGTCGACGTGTTCAGCCGGCTGCTGTCCGAGCGGATCGTCTACCTGGGCACCCCGCTCGACGACGGTGTCGCCAACGTCCTCGTGGCCCAGCTGCTGCACCTGGAGGCCGACAACCCGGACCTGCCGATCGACCTGTACATCAACTCCCCCGGCGGTGAGCCGTCCGCGATGCTCGCGGTGTACGACGCGATGCAGTACGTACGGCCGGCCGTCGCCACGACGTGCGTGGGCCAGGCCGCGTCGACCGCCGCGGTGCTGCTCGCCGGTGGCGCCCCGGGGCGTCGCGCGATCCTCACGCACGGGCGCGTCGTGCTGCACCAGCCGTCGACACGCGGCCAGGGCACGATCCCGGACCTGATCCTGGCCGCGGACGAGGTCGTGCGGGTGCGCACCCAGCTGGAGGAGGTCCTGGCGCGGCACACCGGCAAGGACGTCGCGACGCTGCGGCACGACACGGACCGCGACCTCGTCCTCACCGCGGAGCAGGCCGTCGCCTACGGCATCGCCGACCACGTGGTGGCCGCGCGAGGCACATGACCCTGCGGGGCACGGACGGCACGGGCACGGGTACGGGCACGGACGGCACGGGCACGGACGGCACGGGCGGCTCGGGCGGCTCGGGCGGCTCGGACGCCGACACCGCAGACGCCGTCGGACAGGCCGCGGACGCTACGGCGGCCCCTGCGCGGTCGATCGCCAACGGTGTCGGCACGCCTCAGGCGGCGCGCAGGTGAGCAGACCGCGGGGGTGCGCCCTGCGACCCGGCCGACGGTGCGGCGACCGACGACGGGGTCGTGACCGACGACGGGGTCGTGACCGACGACGAGACGGAGGTCAGGGTGCGGACCGGCACACCGATCTGCTGCACTCCGCCGTGCCGCACTCCGCCGTGCCGCACTCCACGCTGCCGCGTGACCACCGGCTGCGTGTCGTCCCGACCGTCGCCGGTGCCACCGACCGCCGGTCGCCGGTCGCCCGGACGGCGTGCGTCCGCGCCGCCGCCGAGCGCTGCGGCGATCCCCTGCGCGAGGTCGACGAGCGTCAGGTCGAGCGCGTCGGTGATCGCGGCGAGCACCTCGGACGACGCCTCCTTGCGTCCGCGTTCGACCTCGGACAGGTACTGCGGCGAGAGTCTGGCGCGGGTCGCGACGTCGACGAGGCGCAGCCCGTGGCGTTCGCGCGCCGCTCGCAGCAGCGCACCGATCGCCCGTCGCCACGCCGAGGGTCCTCCGACAGCCCGTGTCGGCGAGGCCCCGGTGACGGGCGGTGCCGCCGGCCGCAGGACGCGCAGCCGCTCGGCCGCCGGCACCACCAGCTGCTCGGC
>JAFAEH010000219.1 GCA_023424135.1 Actinomycetes bacterium
TCGCACGGCCGGGCGTGCGACGGTCGCCCCGCGAGGCCGTCGGCGGCGCGGACGACGCCGGCGCCGCGGCCTCGGGCTCGGCCACGGGCGCATCGGGCTCGAGCGTCGCGGCCGTCTGCGTGACGAGGTCGGCGAGCGCGTCCGCGCCGATCACGGTGTCCGCGACCGCGCGGTACGCGGACGCGGCGGGCGACGCCGTGATGATCGTGACCCGGCGGTCGTCGGCACGGCAGCGCTGCGCGAGCGGTGTGAAGTCCGCATCGGCGGACACGATGACGAACTCGTCGTACCGGGTCGGCGCCGCGAGCGCGTCGACCGCGTCGAGCACGAGGTTGATGTCGGCGCTCGACTTGCCCTGCTGCGTGAGCGACGGGCAGTCGACGACCTGGAAGCCGGCCCGCGTGAAGTTCGGCCGGAACCGCGCGTACACCGACGGGTTCAGGTAGCACGCCCGCACCAGGAACCGGCGCGTGAGGTCGCCGTCGACGTCCGAGCCCTGGCCCAGCTCGGACAACCAGTGGCCGGGGTCGGTCGCGAAGGCCTCGGCGGCCCGCGGGTCGAGCCGCGCCAGGCCGATGTACACGTTGTCGAAGTCCACGAAGAGCGCGGAGCGCAGCCGACGGGACGGTTCGGGGGTGACGGTCACGGTCCCATCCTGCCCTCCTCGTCCGGGGCGCGTGCGACGTCCGGTGTCGGTAACCTGCCGACGAGGGCGGGGGTGGTCGTGCTGGACACGGTGGTGCGGACGGCCGTCGAGCCGCCGGGCGACGACGGCCAGGAGGCGCAGGACGCGGTCACGTCGCAACCCACGCCGACGCCGACGGACACCGCGGAGCCGACCCCGAGCGACGAGGCGACGGTCACGGTCGAACCCACACCCGTACCGACGTCGAGCGTCGAGCCGACCCCGGACCCGACGACGACGCCGGCGGAGCCCCAGGAGACCCCGGCCGCGACGGTGTCGCCGGAGCCGACGTCCGAGCCGTCCTCGTCGCCGTCGCCGACCACCACGGCCACGGTGCAGGTGCCCGTGTGGCCGTCGCGGCCCGCGGTCACCGAGTCCAGCGTGCCGTGGGGCGTCGTCGTGGTCGCGCTGGTCGTGCTCGTCGCCGCGGCGGCGGGTCTGTGGTGGTGGTGGCGCCGGTTCGGTGCGCGCGAGGCGCAGGTCCGCGCCGGGAGCGCGGCGGTGCGCCCGTCGGCACCCGGCGGGGCGTGGGGGGAGACGGCCGGTGACGACGCGCCGACGGTCGTCCTGCCCGTCCCCGACGAGGGCGCCGACGACCTGCATGCCGACGCCCCGACGGTGGTGCTGCCGCGGGCGTCGGACCGGGTGGACGTCGCGACCGAGCCGACCGGCCGTGTCGACGACACGACGTACCCGGTCGACGTCGCGACGGGCGCCGCCCCGGGCGCTGCCCCGGGCGCTGCGGACGACGTCCCGCGGGACACCCCCGACGCGACGCCCCTCACGGCGCACGCGGACGCGAGCGTGCGGTTCCTCGTGCGGCTCGGCGAGGCGATGGTCGACGCGGGCTCGCCGATCGTGCAGGTCGACGCGACGCTGCGGCGCGTCGCGGAGGTCAACGGGCTGCCGGACGTCGCGGTCGTCACCTTCCCGACCGCGCTCATGGTGTCGGTGCCGCAGCACGACACGGTGCAGACCGCCGTGTCGGGGGCGGGGACGCGTGTGCTGCGTCTCGACCAGGTCGGCGACGTGCTGCACCTCGCCGACGCCGCGGCGCGCGGCGACGTGCGACCGCGCGCGGGCCTCGTGCGTCTCGACGCGATCGTGCGCTCCGAGCCGGCCTCGACCGCGCTGCGCCGGTCGGCCGGGTACGTGACGGTCGCCGCGGGGCTCTCGCTCGTCCTGGGCGGCGGGTGGCTCGACGTGCTGGTCGCGGCCGTCCTCGGTGGTGCGGTGGCGGTGCTGACGGCGCTGACCCGGCGCGTTCCGGCGGTGTACCAGGGGCTGCTTGTCGCGGTCTGCGCGTTCGCGGTGGCGGTGCCCGTGCTGCTGCTCGTGCGCACGGGGTGGTCGGTGGGGCTGCTCGCGCCGCTCGTCGCGCCGCTCGTGACGTTCCTGCCGGGCGCCCTGCTGACGACCGGGGTGATCGACCTGGCGACGCGGCAGATGATCGCGGGGTCCGCGCGCCTCGCGGCGGGTGTCATGCAGCTCGTGCTGCTCGCGCTCGGCATCACCGCCGCCGCAGGCCTGGTCGGTGTGCCCGCGGCGGACGTCGGGTCCGGGGGCGGCCAGCCGCTCGGCTGGGCGGGGCCGTGGATCGGCGTGCTCGTCTATGCCGTCGGCGTCGTGCTGCACAACGACGCGCACCGTGGTGCGCTCCCGTGGATCACGCTCGTGCTCGTCGTCGCGTACGCGGGGCAGGTGCTCGGGGGTGTGCTGCTCGGTGCCGTCGTGTCGTCGTTCGTCGGTGCGCTCGCGATGACCCCGGTCGCGATGCTCGCCGCTACCCGGCCCAGCGGCCCGCCGTTCCTGGTGACGTTCCTGCCCGGGTTCTGGGTCCTCGTCCCGGGGGCGCTCGGCCTGGTGGGGGTCACGTCGGCCATCGGGCACTCCACCGACCAGGCCGTGACGACGATCGTCACGACGGGGGTCTCGATGGTCGCGATCAGCCTCGGCGTGCTCGCCGGGCTGGCGCTCGGTGGCGGGTTGCAGCGCCGTCTCGCACCGGACGCGCCGCGCATCGTCTAGCCACACACCCTGTGGGCGCGGACGCGGGTGGGTGGTGGCCCGTCCGGGTGAGAGTGCGATCCGATCGCCCTCTCGCGCCGGGCTCACCCGCCCCATCCCCGTGAGAGTGCGATCCGATTGCTCGCTCGCGGCGGGGTGGTGGCCCGTCAGGGCGTGAGAGAGCGATCCGATCGCCCTCTCGCGCCCGGGTCAGTCGTCGCGGCGGACGAGCGCGGCCGCGCGGGCCGCGAGCAGGCCCCCGACGCCGGTGCGACCTGCGCGCAGACGCGCGAACGCGTCCGCGTCCGGTCCGCCGGGCGGGCGGCGGGGCAGCGAGTCGACCGCGACGAGCCACACCGGCCAGCCGAGCAGCCGGCTCACGGTCATCAGGCGTTCCGACTCCGACTCGGACTCGCCGAGTTCCTCGGCGAGCAGCTCCGTGAGCTCGTCCGCGGCCGCCGGCGCGTCCGCGAGCGTGGCGAGCGCACGCACGTGCTCCAGACCGCGCACGCCGTACGCCTCGTCGTCGTCCGGGAACGCGACGTGCGCGTCGGACAGGTAGTCCACGACCGCGTCGTCGCCGTCGTGCGCCCACAGCCGCAGCAGCGCGTCACGGACGACGAGCACGGTGACCACCCGCGCGTGCAGGTCGGCCGCGACGAGCGCGGCGAGGTCGGGGACCCGCCGGCGGCGCGCCGCGACGTGACCGGTCGGCCGGTCCGGCACGGCCACGACCCAGCCGTCCTGCGCCGGGCCGACCCAGCCCGAGAAGCGCTCGCGTGCGAGGGTGCGCAGCAGGTCTTCGCGCGCGGCACGCACCAGCAGCGCCGCGTACGTCGGCCCCACGGTCTCGTCGAGCCCCTGCATCGTCCCGTCGTCGCTCACAGGGCGAGTCTGGCAGCACCGCGACGCGCGGACACGCTCGACCGGTGCGTCCAAGGCTGCCGACCAGGCTCCGGGCGTGCGACGATCCTGCTGGTCAGCGCGTGACGAGGAGGGGTGCATGCCGCAGACGGTCAAGGGGTCCCAGGCGCCGAGCGGGCTGAACGTGCGGATCGACCGGGTGTGCCTCGGCGGGCTCGCGCTGCGCACGTGGACCACGTGGATCGACGGGACCGACGGGGACGTGCCGCAGGAGGACCGCCACGACATCGTCCTGGTCCACGGCCTCGGGGTGAGCTCGCAGTACTTCGAGCGGCTCGCCGTGCACCTGGGCCGCACGGGTGCCGTGCACCTGCTGGACCTGCCCGGGTTCGCGGGCGTGCCCCGGCCGCGGGGGCACCTGGAGATCCAGGACTTCGCGGAGCTGATCGCGCGCTGGGTGCGGCACGCAGGGCTGGAGCGGCCCACGTTCGTGGGGCACTCGATGGGCTCGCAGATCATCACCGAGGTGCTCGCGTCCACACCGGGGATTGCGTCGCACGCCGTGCTCGTCGGCCCGCCGGTCAACGCCGACGAGCGCTCGGTCGTGCGGCAGGCGCTGCGCCTCGCGCAGAGCTCGCTGCACGAGTCGGCCCGCACGCGCGGCATCGCGCTGCGCGGGTACGTCGAGTGCGGTCCGCACTGGTTCGCCTCGGTGCTGCCGCGCATGCTGCGCTACCCGATCGAGGAGCGGCTGCCGGACGTCGACGTCCCCGTCCTCGTCGTGCGCGGCGAGCACGACCACGTCGCCCCGCGCGCCTGGGTCGAGCTGCTCGCCGACGCCGCCCCGCAGGGCCGGTGGGTCGAGATCCCGGACGCGTCGCACGCCGTGATCTACGAGCACAGCCGGCAGATGGGGCGGCTCGTGCTGGAGCACGTGGGGCGATGACGTCGCCCGTGCCGGGGGCCCGCGGGGCGCTGCGCGCCGCGGGGCGTCGCGCCGCGCACCTCGCCCGTCGGGCCCGTCAGGGCGTCGCCTGGGGGCGCGACTACGCGTGGATCGTGCGCTCGCAGGCCACCGCCCCGGCGCGCGCCCTGACAGCCCGCGGCCTCGCGACCGGTGACCGTGCGCCCGTCGTGCTGCTGCCCGGCATCTACGAGACGTGGCCGGTGCTGTCCGGGCTCGCACGCACGCTGCACGCCGCGGGTCATCCCGTGCACGTCGTGCCCGCGCTCGGGCTCAACCGGCGCCCGCTCGACGCGTCCGCCGCACTCGTCGGCGCCCGGATGCGGGCGCTCGCGCTCGACGGCGTCGTGCTCGTCGCGCACTCCAAGGGTGGGCTCGTGGGCAAGCTCGTCCTGGCCGACCCCGAGGTGGGGCACCGGGTCGCGGGACTCGTGGCGGTCAACACGCCGTTCGCCGGGTCGGTGTACGCGCGGTGGTTCCCCGCGCGCTCGGTGCGCGCGCTGTCGCCGGTCGACCCGCACGTGCTGGCCCTGGCACGCGACGTCGCGACGCATGCGCGCATCTGGTCGGTGTACGCCCGGTTCGACCCGCACGTGCCCGCCGGCAGCGAGCTGCCCGGTGCGGTCAACGTGCGCCTGCCGCTCGACGGGCACTTCCGGGTCCTGGACGACCCGCGGCTGCACGCCGTCGTGCTCGACGCCGTCGCCGCGCTCGGGGACGGTGCGCGCGGGGGCACGACGGCGGACGGGCCGCCGCCGGCCTGAGCCGGGGCGGGCC
>JAFAEH010000230.1 GCA_023424135.1 Actinomycetes bacterium
GGTCGCGGGCGAGCCGGCGCGCGATCCCGACGTGGCTCTGCGCCGCGCGCGCCGCCACGTGCGCGGCGCGCGGGTCGGCGCCGTCGCGCCGGACCAGCAGGTCGGCGACGGCATCGACGGGCGGCACGCGCAGACCCACGGAACGGCTGCGTGAGCGGATCGTGACGAGCACGTCCTCGGGGCTCGGCGCGCACAGCAGCCACACCGTGCGCTCCGGCGGCTCCTCCACGGCCTTGAGCAGCACGTTCGCGCTCTGGTCGTTGAACCGGTCGGCGTCCTCGACGACGATGACGCGCCAGCGCCCCTGCGAGGGCGAGCGCTGCGCGAGCTCGACCAGCGGGCGCGTCGTGTCGACGCGGATGAACACCCCCTCGGTCGCGACGAACGTGACGTCGGGGTGCGTCGCGCCCAGCACGGTCGTGCACGCGTGGCACGTGCCGCAGCCACCCCGCTCGCACTGCAGCGCCGCGGCGAACGCGCGCGCGGCGTTGGAGCGGCCGGACCCGGGTGGGCCGGTGAGCAGCCACGCGTGCGTCATCGCCGACGGGTCCTCGACCGCGTGGCGCAGCACCGCGACGGCCGGCTCCTGGCCGACCAGGTCGTCCCAGACGCTCACGGTGCGCCCGCCCCGGCGGCGTCCCGCGCGGGCGTCGGGGTGCCGGGTGCCAGCAGTGGCTCGACCCGCGCCCGGACCTGCGCCGCGAGCTCCTCGGCCGGGCGTGACGCGTCGAGCACGAGCCAGCGCGCGGGGTCGGCGGCGGCCCGGTCGAGGAACGCGGCGCGCGTGCGACGGTGGAACTCGTCGCCCGCGGACTCGAGCCGGTCGGGGTCGCCCGTCAGGCGCGCGAGGCCGACGGCGGGGTCGAGGTCGAGCAGCACGGTGACGTCCGGCAGCAGCCCCTGCACGGCCCACAGCGACAGCCGCTCCACCTCCTGCGCGCCCAGGTCCCGGCCCGTCCCCTGGTACGCGACGGACGAGTCGAGGTAGCGGTCCGTCAGCACGACCGCCCCGCGGTCCAGCGCGGGGCGCACGAGCGAGGCGACGTGGTGCGCGCGGTCCGCCGCGTACAGCAGGGCCTCGGTGCGGGGATCGAGGTCCTCGCCGTGCAGGATCGCCTGGCGCAGCTCGCGCCCCAGCGACGTCCCGCCGGGCTCGCGCGTCACGACGACCTCACGGCCCAGCGCCGTCAGGTGGTGCCCCAGCAGCGCCACCTGGGTCGACTTGCCGGCCCCGTCACCGCCCTCGAAGGACACGAACAGGCCCGCACGCCCGGACGGCGCGGCGGTGGGCGCGTCGGACGCGACGACGGGGTCGGAGCTCACGGCGCCAGGCTAGCCGCCGCGACCCACAGGCCCGCGACGGACGTCGTCAGGCCCCCTGCTCACCGGGGTACACGACACCGACCTGGCGGCGGATCTCGTCCATCGTCGTCAGGACGTCGAGCGTGTCCTGCCAGGACATCAGCGGGCTCTCGGTGTCGCCGTCGGCGACGCGTCGCGCGACCTCCGCGGCCTCGTACTGCAGGCCCCGCGGCGCCGGCTGCTCGAAGGTCCACTCGCGACCGTCGCGGCGGGCCAGCCGGAACGACGTCGGCGCGTAGAACGAGCCCGCGACCCGGATGTACCCCTCGGTGCCGGAGATCGACGACGTCGTCGGCGTCTTGGCCCACAGCGTCGTGTTCAACGTCGCCAGCGTGCCCTGCCCGTACTCCAGGACCGTCGAGATCTGCCCGTCGACGCCGGTGCTGGTGAGCTGCCCGTAGGCGTGCACGCCCGTGGGCGCACCGAGGAAGTCGTGCGCCCACGCGACCGGGTACACGCCCAGGTCCAGCAGGGCACCGCCCGCGAGCGCCGGGTCGTACAACCGGTGCGCGGGGTCGAACGCGAAGAACTGCCCGTGGTCGGCGCGGATGTTGACGATGTCACCGATCTCGCCCGCGTCGATCACCTGGTGCAGCGCGGCGACGTGCGGCAGGAACCGCGTCCACATCGCCTCCATGACGAACACGCCGGCCTCGCGCGCCGCGTCGAAGATCTCCTGCGCCTCGGCGACGTTGCGCGTGAACGCCTTCTCGACGAGCACGTGCTTGCCGGCGCGGATCGCGAGCAGCGCGTGGTCGCGGTGCTCGCTGTGCGGCGTCGCGACGTACACCGCGTCGACCTGCTTGTCCTCGACGAGGTCGCGGTAGCCGACGTGCGTCGTCGGGATGCCGTGCGCCGTGGCGAACCGCTCGGCCCGGTCGCGGTTGCGCGACCCGACGGCGACGAGCTGCGCCCGGGTGAACTCGCGCACGGAGTTCGCGAACTGGCTGGCGATGCCGCCGGCACCGATGATGCCCCAGCGGATCGGCGGTGCGGTACGGGGGTCCTCGGTGCGAGCCATGGCGACCAACCTAGCGTCCGTGGGCGACGTGCGGTAAGCGCGCCCGCTCCGTAGCGTGGCACCCGGGTCGCCCGTCGTCCCGACCGGCGGGGCGCGCGCCGCCCGGGGAGGCCACCATGTCCCAGCCCGCCGCCGACGTGCCCGTGCGCACGCTCATCGCACCCCTGCGCTACGTGCAGGGACGCGGTGCGATCACCCGGCTCGGCGAGTTCGTCCGGCACGTCGGCACGGCACCGCTCGTCGTGGCCGACGACGCGGTCTGGGGGTTCGCGGGGGACGCCGTGACGTCGTCGTTCGAGGCCGCGTCGCTGCGCGTCGAGCGCGACGGGTTCGGCACGTACGCGACGGCGGCGGCGGTCGACCGCATCGCCGAGCGCATCGAGGAGAGCGGCGCGGACGTCGTCGTCGGGGTCGGCGGCGGGTCGGTGATCGACGCAGTGAAGGCCGCCGGGTACCTGCGGGACGTGCGCTGGGTCTCGGTCCCGACGGTCGCGTCGACCGACGCCCCGTGCTCGGCGCTGTCGGTGATCTACACCGAGGACGGCGGCTTCGAGGAGTACCGGTTCTTCCCCCGCAACCCGGACCTCGTGCTGGTCGACACCCAGGTCGTCGCGAACGCGCCGGTGCGCTTCCTGGTCGCGGGCGTCGGGGACGCGCTCGCGACGTGGGTCGAGGCGCGCGCCGTCGCGCGCACGGACGCGACGACGATGGCCGGCGGGCTGCCCACCGCGACGGGCACGTCGCTCGCGCGCCTGTCGTGGGACCTGCTGTGGGAGAACGCGCTGCCCGCCGTCGCAGCGGTCCGCGACCACCTGGTGACACCGGCCGTGGAGAAGGTCGTCGAGGCGAACACGCTGCTGTCCGGTCTGGGCTTCGAGTCCGGCGGGCTGGCCGCGGCGCACGCGGTGCACAACGGCCTGACGGCGGTGCCGCAGACGCACGGGCTGACGCACGGCGAGAAGGTCAACGTCGGGACGCTCACCCAGCTCGTCCTCGAGGGTGCGCCGTCGGACGAGGTCGGGGCGTTCGTCGAGTTCACGACGCGGGTGGGCCTGCCGAACACCCTCACCGAGGTGGGGCTGTCCGTCGACGACGTCGAGGACCTCACGACCGTCGCCCGCGCCGCGACCGCCGAGGGCGAGACGATCCACGCCATGCCGTTCGACGTGCGGGTCCCGGACCTCGTGGACGCGCTGCGCTCGATCGAGGCCCTCTCGAGGGACATCCGCTCCCGCGCAGGGCTCCCAGCCCCGGTCCCCCACCGGCACTGACCGCGACCCCGTCATCCGTCACGGGACGGGCGTCCATCCCGTGACGGATGACGGGGTCGTGCGCTCACAGCGCGCGCAGGCGGGGGGCCAGGTCCCGCTCGCACAGCTCGAGGAAGCGGCGCTGGTCGTGGCCCGGTGCGTGCAGGACGAGGTGGTCGAGACCCGCCTCGACGTACGGGCGCACCGCCTCGACGACCTGGTTCGGGTCGGAGCCGACGATCCACCGCGACGCGATCTGCTCGATCGGCAGCGCGTCCGCCGCGCGCTCCATCTCCACCGGGTCGGTGATGTCGTGCTTCTGCTCCTTGCTGAGCGCCAACGGCGCCCAGAACCGGGTGTTCTCCAGGGCGCGGTGCGGGTCCGGGTCGTAGGACACCTTGATCTCGATCATCCGGTCGACGTCGTCCAGCGACCGCCCGGCGCCCTCGGCGCCCTCGCGCACCGCCGGCAGCAGCTTCTCGGTGTACAGGTCCATGCCCTTGCCGGACGTGCAGATGAACCCGTCGCCGGCGCGACCCGCGTAGCGCGCGACGACCGGGCCACCGGCCGCGACGTACACCGGCACGCCCCCCTCGGGACGGTCGTACACCGACGCGTCGTGCGTCGAGTAGTACTCCCCCTGGAAGCTCACCCGCTCCTCGCGCCACAGCGCGCGCATCAGCTCGACCGCCTCGCGCAGCCGCGCGAACCGCTCCTTGAACTCGGGCCACGTCTGCTCACCCGCACCGCGGAAGCCCGTCGCGACCTCGTTCAGCGCCTCGCCCGTGCCGACACCGAGGAACACCCGCCCCGGGTACAGCACACCGAGGGTCGCGAACGCCTGCGCCAGGACCGCCGGGTTGTACCGGAAGGTCGGCGTCATGACGCTCGTGCCGATCCGGATCGTGCTCGTGCGCTCACCCACGGCAGCCAGCCACGCGAGCGACGACGGCGCGTGCCCGCCCTCGTGCCGCCACGGCTGGAAGTGGTCGCTCACCGCGACGCTCTCCATGCCGTGCGCCTCGGCCGCCACCGCGAGCTCGACGAGCTCACGCGGGCCGAACTGCTCCGCCGACGCCTTGTACCCCACTCGAACCGTCACGTCGTCCCTTTCCTCCGGATGTGTCGTCGACCCTGCCTGCTGATGCGGCGCCGCGCGAGCGGTCCACGCCGCGACGCGACCTACGGTGGTCCCGTGCACCCACGGGGAGGGCGCGGATGAGCCGCGACGCCGATGCGGGGATCTCCCGTGTCGCGCGTGCCATGCTGCGCGAGTTCGACGACCTGATGACGCTCATCACGAGCCGCATCCAGACCGCCGTGCCCAGCTACTCCGAGCTGCTGCTCGACCGCAACGACCTCGCCGAACGCAACCGCGAGTACGTGCTCGTCGTGCTGACGTGCCTCCTGGAGGGCCGCGAACCAAGTGTCACCGAGCTCGAGCGCAGTGCACGCAACGGTGAGCGCCGCGCCCTGCAGGGCGTCTCGCAGGTCGCCGTCATGCAGTCGTTCCGGACGGCGGAGCGTGCACTCGGCGAGGAGTTCAACGGCTGGTCCACCCGCCTGCAGGTGCGCCACACGACCGCGCGCCGGGGGATGACCGCGCTCGTCTCGCACCTTGACGCGCTCGAGCACGCGATGCTCGAGGCCTACGACGCGATGGCCCGGCGCGTGAGCGCCGAGGAGCTGCTCAGCGAGCCCGCGCTCTTCCACCGCCTCGTCGCGGGCGACAGCGTCGACGCGGCGGACGTCGAGCGGCTCGCGACGATCCTCGGCGTCGACGACCCCGACGGCACGGTGTTCGTCGCCGTGGCCGTCGCCCCCGTCGGCGGAGGCGACCACATGGCGGTCGAGCGGCTGCGTCACCACGTCGGCGCCCGGCTCGCGCCGGCACTGCGGGTCCCGATGCTGTCCGGGACCGTGGAGCAGGGCGGCCGGCACGTCGCGCTGCTCGCACTGCCGTGGCCGCACGACCGCGACGGGCTGGTCCGCGACCTGTCGGCGGCGCTGCGCACGCCGCGGCTGCGCGAGCCCGCGCACGCCGCCACCGGTGAGCCCCGGACCGGCCTGAGCCAGCTCGGCTCGTCGTGCCGGCAGGCGGTGTCCGCGCTCGGGGCCACCGCGGACACCGTCACCGGGGGCGAGGTCGTGCGGTACGCCGACGTGCTGCTCGAGGTCCTGGTCCGTCGCGAGCCGCTGCTGATGCGCCAGCTCGTGGACCGGTACCTCGGCGCGCTCGACGGGCACCCCGACCTGCTCGGCACGCTGCGCGCGTACGTCGAGCACGACCTCGCGCTGTCGCCCACCGCCGACGCCCTCACCGTGCACAAGAACACCGTGGTCTACCGGCTGCGGCGCGTCGAGGAGCTGACCGGCCTGGACCTGCGGCGCGCGGTCGACGTCGCACGCGCGGTGCTCGCCCTGCAGGCGCACGACGTGCACGGTTCCCGCCGCGGCTAGCGCAGCCCCGCACGGGACGCGACGTCCACGAGCGAGGTGACGAGGCGGTCGGGGTCGGCGGTGCCGTCGTCGATGACGACGAGCGAGTCGAGCCCGGCGTCGCGGTGCGCACGGACGACCGCCGCCGCGTCGTCCGGCGTGCCGGACACCGTGACCTTCCCGACGGTCGCGTCGTCGACGAGGTCGGCACCGGGGCGTCCCGCGAGCAGCCGCTCGCGCAGCGCGGAGGCGAGCACGGCGTCGACCCCGGCACACGCGGTGATCGGCGACGCACCGTGCATCCCCAGGAAGCGGGCCGTGTGCTCCCGCAGCTGCGCACGCGCCGTCGCGCGGTCGTCCGCGACGGCGAACGACGCGTACGCGGTGGTCCGCAGGGGTCCGTGCTCGGCCCGCACCCACGCGACGTACGCGGGCGAGGACAGCACGGACAGCATGACCCCGTCCGCGTGCGCGCCGCACGCCGCGAGGGCACGCGGCCCCTTCACGCCCCACACGAGCGGGACGGGCTGCTCCGGGACCGCCTCGAGCCGGCAGTCCAGCGCGTCGCCCAGCACGTCCTCGCGGACGTGCTCACCGCGCAGCAGCCGGCGCAGCACGTCCGTGTAGCGGGTCAGCACCGACACCGGACGCTCGTAGGGGATGCCGAGCCGCCCCTGCATCCACGCCGCGTTGCTCGCCCCCAGGCCGACGACGGCCCGTCCCTGCGCGACCTCGGCGAGCGCGAGCGACTCCATCGCGGTCAGGGCGACGTGCCTCGTCCACGGGTTGACCACGCCGAGCCCGACCCCGACCCGCTCGGTCGCCGCCGCCATCGCACCGGCGACCGCGAACGCACCCCGCTCCAGGTAGTCCTCGCTGACCCAGACCTCGTCGAGGCCGGCGTCCTCCGCGAGCCGGGCCAGCCGCACCGCGTCCGCGGCGCTGCGCCGGCCCGACGGCGCGACGCCGAGCCTCACGACGCGTCCTGCTCGGCGATCGCCGCGTCGAGCGCCGCGAGGGTGGGCTCGACGACCGGCACCGGGGCGAACCGCTCCGCCGTCGTGGGGATGTCCTTGAGCCCCGTCGACGTGCCCAGCAGCACGACCGTCTCGTCAGGTCGCACGACGCCCCGGGCGACGAGGTCGGGCAGCACCGCGACCGTCGTCGCGGACGACGCCTCGAGGAACAGCCCGTCGCCCGCGGCGAGCCGGTGCTGCGCAGCCATCGTCCGCTCGTCGTCGGCGCTCGCGGCCGCACCGCCCGTGCGGGTCAGCGCGTCCCAGCCCTGCCAGGTCGCCGAGGGCGTCGCGATCGAGAAGGCGACCGACGGGCCCGCCGGGACGGTCGCAGACGCACGCCACCCCTCGCGCAGCGCGTGCCCGTAGGGGCCGAACGGCTCGGCGGCGACCAGGCGCGGGACGCGGGACGTCAGCCCGAGCGCGACCAGGTCCTCGAAGCCCCGCGACACGCCCGCGAGCGCGTCACCGTAGGCCACCGGCATCACGACGACGTCGGGGACGTCGCCGAGCTGGGCGTGCAGCTCGTACGCGATGGTCTTGTACCCCTCGCAGCCGAACGGGTTCGACCCGGACGGCGGCCCGACGAACCCGGACATCGGCACCCAGCCGCGCTCGTCCACGAGGCGCCGCATGAGCACCCAGCGGTCCGCCGGGTCCTCGAGCGCGACGGTCTGCGCGCCGTAGCTCTGCATGAGCGTCTTCATCGCGAGCGGCACCGACGCGACCGTCAGGACGACGCAGCGGATCCCCGCACGGGCGGCGTACGCGGCGACCGCGGCGCCGTGGTTGCCGGTGCTCGACACGACGACCGTGTCACGTCCGCGCTGCACGGCCTGCGTCACGGCGACCGCCGCGAGGCGGTCCTTGTACGACCACGTCGGGTTGCGCGACTCGTCCTTGACGAGCACCGCGCGCACACCGACGTCGGCGGCGAGCGACGGCACGGGCACCAGCGGGGTGTCGCCCTCGTGCAGCGACACGACCGGTCCGTCGCCGATCGGCAGGAGCGCCCGGTACCGGAACAGGCCCGGGTCGTCGGTCGTCTCCAGCCCGCGCAGGCGCGTCAGGTCGTAGGCGGGCACGGCGTACACGTGCCCCCCGTCGACCGCGGCCGGCACGTACGCGGTGTCCTCCTCGACACGCTCCCCCGTCAGCGGGTGGACCAGGTGCCCCAGGTAGGCGCTCACGCGGGCACCACCGACAGGCCCCGTACGCGGTCGCTCAGCATGCGGACCCCGTCCTGCGTGACGACCAGCGTGTCCTCGACCATCATCCCGCCCCACTCCAGCTCGTAGTACGGCGTCTCGAAGCAGAACGTCATGCCCGGTTCGAGCGGCACGTCGACACCCGGCTGGACGATCGGCGCCTCGTACACCTCCAGGCCGATGCCGTGCCCGCAGTGGTGGCGACGGTAGGGCACCGGGCCCCCCGACGTCTCGACGGTGCGCACGGCCACGTCGAACAGTGCCTGCGCGCTGACCCCCGGGCCGGCCAGGGCGAGCTGGGCGTCCTCGCCCGCGAGCATCGCGTCGTAGAACGCCCGCTGGCGGGCGGTGGGCTCCCCGACGACCGCGGTGCGGCCCAGGTCCGACCAGTAGCCCTCGAGCATGCCGCCGACGTCGAAGCGCAGCAGGTCGCCCGGCTGCAGGGCGCGCGCCGTCGCGTACGCGTCGGACAGCGCGGAGCGGGGGCCGGAGGTGACGACGACGAAGCGCGGCTCGACGTGCGCGGACACCATCTCGCGCACGACGACCGCGGCGATCTCCGCCTCGGTGACCCCGACCGCGGCGGCCTCGACACCCGCGAGGATCGCACCCTCGACGACGCGGGCGGCGCGCTCGACGAGCTCGACCTCACCGGGCAGCTTGACGGCCCGCACGGCGGACAGCCAGGTGCTCGCGTCGACGAGCTCGACGTCGGGCAGCAGGTCGACGAGCCGGGCGCGCAACGGCACCGGGCAGGCGCGCTCGTCCACGCCGAGGCGTCGCACGCCGCGCACCCGGCGCACCGCGGCGGCCACCGCCGACGCCTGGTCGGCGTTCTCGTCGACGAGCTGCGTGGCACGCGCCGCCCCGCCTGCCGACTCGTAGTAGAACCGGCCGAACGCGAGGTAGTCGTCGGGGGCGAGCCCGGCGTCGAACCCGGGCGCGCTGTCGGCGACGGGTCCGGCGACGACGAGCGCATCGGGACTCACGACGGCCGCGACCTGCGACGTGCCGTGCACGGCCGCCGGCACACTGCGGTACCCGGTGGCGTAGTCGACGTTCGCGGCGCCCAGCGCGAGGACCGCGTCGAAGGGGGCGTCGACCAGGGCGGTGCGCAGGCGGGCGCGACGGTCCTCGACGAGCGCAGGGTCGATGAGGCGGGCGCTCATCGTGCCGCCCCCGCGGGCGCCTCGATGCCGGCCTCGCGCCGGTACGGCTCGATCACGTTCTGCGCGAACCACGCCATCTGGTCGAGCGTCTCCTCGACGGTGTTCGCGGCGAACAGCAGCGCCGACAGGGTCGTGACGCCCGCGGCGGCGTAGGCGTGCACCTGCTCGAGGATCTGCTCGGCGTTGCCGATGAGGTTGCGCCCCACGAGGTCGTCGCCGTCCTGGTCCTTCAGGGTGCTCTTCGACAGCGACGCCATGTGCTTGGCGAGCTGGGACCTCTCGAACGTGGCCAGCGCGTCGTCGCGGTCCTGGCCGACGCTCACCGACAGCTGCGGGGCCACGTCGAAGTCGGCGGGCAGCTCGCGCCCGTGCTGCTCGGCGATGCGGCGGATGTCCGCGAGTCCCTCGGCGACCTCCGCCGGCGTCAGGACCGCGGGGATCCACCCGTGGGAGTACCGCGCGGCGCGCTCGCGCGAGCCGGGCGCGTTGCCGCCGGACAGCACGGGCAGCGGAGCCTGCCGCGGCTTCGGGTAGCTCTCGACGTCCTCGAACGCGACGAACTCGCCGTGGAACGAGGCGCGACGCTGCGTGAACAGCAGGTCCAGCGCACGCAGGTACTCGTCGGCCTGGCGTCCCCGGTGGATCCGCGTGCCGGGCCACATCGCCTCGGCCTCCTCGCGGTACGCACCGATCCCGACCCCGAGCCGGAACCGCCCGCCCGAGAGCTGGTCGAGCGTCGCGGCCTGCTTGGCGAGCACCACGGGGTTGCGGAACGCGAACACCGTGATCGCGGTGCACAGGTGCAGCGTCGTCGTCTGCGCGGCGACGTACGCCAGGTACAGGTACGGGTCGTAGTAGCGCGGCGCGTCGGCGAACTCCTCACGCACGTACCGCTGCGTGGTCACGTGGTCGTTGCCCCACACCCCGTCGAAGCCCAACCGCTCCGCCTCCACCGCGAGGCGCACGGCCTGCTCGGGGTCGGCGTAGGGCACCGGGTACATCAGGCCCTCGGTCCCCGTGGGGACGCCCAGTCCGAAACGCATGGATCAGCTCTCCTTGTGGGTGTGCGTGCGGGACAGGGCCCCCGCACCGGCCGTGCCGTGCCGGCGCCCCCGCGTCGGGTCCGTGGTGGGGACCGCCGCGAGCAGCGCCCGGGTGTACGGGTGGGTGGGGGCGAGCAGGACGTCACGTCCGCCGCGCTCGACGACCTCGCCGCGCTGCATGACGACGACGCCGTGCGCGATCGCGCGGGCGACCTCGAGGTCGTGCGTGATGAACACGTAGCTCAGGCCCTGCTCGGCCTGCAGCTCGCGCAGCAGCGCGACGATCCGTCCCCGCACCGACTGGTCGAGGCCCGACGTCGGCTCGTCCAGCACGACGAGGTCCGGCCCGGCGGCCAGCGCGCGGGCGATCGCGACGCGCTGCTGCTGCCCGCCGGACAGCTCGGCCGGGCGCCTGCGGCGCAGCTCGCGCGGCAGGTGCACCTGGTCGAGCAGCGTGTCGACCCGCGCGGACGCGGCCCGCCGGTCCAGCCCGGCCAGGAGCCGCAACGGCTCGGCGATGGTCTGCTCCACCCGGTACTTCGCGTCGAGGGACTGCAGGGGGTTCTGGAACACCATCTGGATGCGTCGGCGCAGCGTCCCCCGGTACGTGCGTCGCGCGACGTCCTCGCCGTCGAACCGCACGGTGCCGGACGTCGCCGGGGTGAGCCCCGCGACGATCGACCCCAGCGTCGACTTGCCGGACCCGGACTCCCCGACGACCGCGAGCGTGCGTCCACGCTCGAGGGACGCCGACACGCCCGCGAGCGCGTCGACGACGTGCCCGCCGGTGCGGTACTGCTTGCGCAGGTCCTCGATCTCAAGCAGCGCCATGGTCGACCTCCAGCTCCTGGGCCGCCGCGAGCAGGTACCGCGTGTACTCGTGGCGGGGGTCGGCGAGGACGTCGGCCGTCGGCCCGGACTCGACGAGGTCGCCGCGGTACAGCACGTCGATGCGGTCGCACGTCTCGGCGACGACGCCCAGGTCGTGGGTGACGAGCAGCACGCCCGCCCCGGTGGTGTCGGCGAGCTCGACGACGAGGTCGAGGATCTGCGCCTGGACGGTCACGTCGAGGGCGGTGGTCGGCTCGTCGGCCAGGAGCAGGGCGGGCCGGCACGCGAGGGCCATCGCGACCATGACGCGCTGGCACATGCCGCCGGACAGCTGGTGCGGGTAGGCGCGCGCGGCACGCTCGACGTCGGCGATGTGCACCTGGCCGAGCAGGTCGGCGGCGGCATGCCGGGACCGGGCCCTGTCGAGGCCCTGGTGCAGGGCGACCATGCGGGCGACCTGGTCGCCGACCCGCATCAGCGGGTTGAGCGAGTCGCGCGGGTTCTGGAAGATCATTGCGAACCGGCAGGCGACGCTGCGACGCTCGACGTCGGTGACGTCCTGGCCGTCGACGAGGAACCGCCCGGCCGTCTGGCGGACCCCGTGCGGCAGGATGCCCATCGCCGCGAGCGAGGTCATCGACTTGCCCGAGCCGGACTCGCCGACCAGCCCGACGATCTCGCCGGGGCCGATGTCGAGGGACACGTCCCGCAGGATGCTCGCCCCGGTGCTGACGGCCTCGACGCACAGGCCGTCGACGACGAGGCGGCTCATGCCCGGTCCCCCGCGAGGTCGTCGCCGACGAAGTGCAGCGCCATGACGGTCAGGGCGATGAGCAGACCGGGGAAGAACGCCGTCCACCACTGGCCGGTGAGCATGTTCTGGGCTCCTTCCGCGACCATGACGCCCCACTCGGCGGTGGGCGGGTGGATGCCCACCCCGAGGTACGCCAGGCCGGCGACGTTGAGGATCGAGTACCCGCACACGAGGGTGAGCTGGACGGCGGCGGGGCGGATCGAGCTGGGCAGCACGTGCGCGAACGCGACCCTCAGCCACCCGGCGCCGGACACACGCGCCGCGGCGACGTACTCGAGCTCGCGCTCGCTGAGCGCCTTGGCCCGCACGAGCCGCACGAACGGTGCGACCTGGGCCACCGCGAGGGCGATCGCGAGGTTCGGCAGCGACTCACCGACGGAGACGAGCAGGATCATCGCGAGGATGAAGCCCGGGAAGGCCATCAGGACGTCGACCGCCCGCATGACGACGTCGTCGACCTTGCCGCCCAGGTAGCCGGAGACCACCCCGATCGCCGAGCCGAGGAGCATCGCCAGGACCGCGACGCTCACCCCCAGGGCCAGGTCGAGCCGGATCGCGTGGACGCTGCGGGCGAACACGTCACGCCCGAAGCTGTCGGTGCCGAACAGGTGCTCGGCCGACGGGGCGAGGAACGCGTCGCCGACGCGCGCGGCCGGGTGGGCGACGACGAGCGGCCCGAACGTGCCGAGCAGCACGAGCGCGGCGAGCACGGCGACCCCGACGACGAGGAACGGTCGGGACCTGCGGGGCGCGCGCGCCCGCACCGGGGACGCGACCGCGTCGGTGACGGTGGTCATGAGGCCTTCCCTCCGAGTCGGATGCGCGGGTCGACCACGCCGTACAGCAGGTCGACGGCGAAGTTCAGGGCGATGTACATGACCCCGATGACCAGGGCGTAGCCCTGCAGGAGCTCCAGGTCGTTGCTGCCGAGCGCGTCGTACGCGACGCGGCCCATGCCGGGCCAGGAGAACAGCCGCTCGACGATCACGTTCCCGCCGAGCAGGAAGCCGAACACGAGCCCGATCGCGGTGAGCACCTGGAGCATCGCGTTGCGCAGCTGGTCGCGCCACAGGATCTGCCGGCCGGGCACGCCGTACGCCCGCGCGGTCCGCACGAAGCCGGAGCCGTCGGTGGCGATCATCGCGGAGCGGACCATCTTCAGGACCGCGGCCGACGCGCCGAGCCCGAGCGTGAGGGCCGGCAGCGCCAGGTACCGCACGGCCTCCCACGACGTCGCCAGATCCCCGGTGAGCAGCCCGTCGAGGACGTACAGGCCGGTCGGGCCGGCGGGCGGGACGGCACCGATCGGCAGGCGCCCGACGGGCCCGGGGAAGATCCGCAGCGTGGAGTACAGGCCGAAGATCAGCAGCAGACCGAGCCACACGGGTGCCATGCTCGACCCGAGGACCGCGAACACGCGGGCGACCGTGTCGGGCAGCCGACCGCGCCGCGCCGCCGCGAGCATCCCCAGCGGGAAGCCGATGAGCAGGGCCACGACGAGCCCGGCCAGCGCGAGCTCGATCGTCGCGGGCAGCCGGGAGAACAGCTCGGTGGCGACGGGCCGGCCGGTGGAGATCGCGATGCCGAGGTCGCCGTGCAGCAGCCCGCCGAGGTAGTCGCCGAGCTGCACCCACACGGGCGCGTCGAGGCCCATCTTCTCGCGCAGCGCCTGGACGTCCTCGGGGCTGGCCTCGGGGCCGAGACGGGCGGCGGCGGCGTCACCGGGCAGGATCCGCACGACGAGGAAGACGACGAGCACGAGGCCGACGACGGTCGCGAGGCTGGAGCCGAGCCGGCGCAGGAGATAGCGGGTCACAGGAGTTCCTCGGGGTCGAGGCGGGCCGGCCCGGGGGTGGGGACGCACCCCCGGGCGGCACCGGTCAGTTCTTGGTGAGGTACTGCAGCCGCAGCTGCTCGGTGTTGTCCTTGGTCAGACCGGACACCCCGTCACGCACCACGTACGTCCAGTCCGGGTTCCACACGGGGATGATCGGCATCTCGTCGTGGATGAGGGCCTGGGCCTGTGCGGAGATCTCGGCACGCTGCGCCGCGTCCTGGGTCTCGAAGCCGCTCTGGATGAGGGCGTCGAGCTCGGTGTTCGCGTAGTTGTTGAAGTTGGTGCCGGCCCCGGAGCCCACCAGCGACTTCATCTGGTAGAAGGGGTCGGCGCCCCAGCCCAGGAAGTTGTTCAGGTAGAGCTCGAGGTCGCGGGCCGTGGTGCGCTGCGTGAACTCGGCGTCCGGCAGCGGGTTGACCTCGACGGTGATGCCGATCTCCGCGAGCGCCGACTGGATGTACACGGCGGCGCGGGACTCCACGGCGGACGACTGCTTGAACGACAGGGTGGTGCTGAAGTCCCCGACCCCGGCCTCGGCGAGCAGCGCCTCGGCTGCCGCGACGTCGGTCTCGAAGGCACCGGCCTCGTCGGAGTGCGTCTCCATGCCGCCGGGCACGATGCCGGTCGACGGCTCGGCGTACCCGTACATGACCTCGTCGACGAACGTGTCGTACGGCAGCGCCAGGGCGATCGCCTGACGCACGCGGACGTCGGTGAACGGCGCGACGGCCGTGTTGATGCCCAGGTACTCGAGGCGGTTGGACGACTCCGAGACGACCGTCAGGCCGTCGACCTTCTCGAGCTCGGCGACCTGGTCGAGCGGCAGACCTCCCGCGAGGTCGATCTCGCCGCTCTGCAGCAGCAGGGCACGCTGGGACGGGTCGGAGACGAACTGGATGGTGACGCCGCCGTTGCGGATCTTGTCCTGGTCGTAGTAGCTCTCGTTCGGCACGAGCGTGATGCTCGTCGTCGGGTCGTACGCCGCGACCGTGTAGGGCCCCGAGGAGTTCGCGTTCTCGCGGTACCAGGCTCCGGCGAACGGGTCGTCGTCGGTGGCGTTGGCCTCACCGGTGGCCTGGGAGAAGATCCCGAAGGGCTGCATCGCGAGCATCTTGTCCAGCAGCGGGCTGGCGAACGCGGCGGTGACCTGGACGGTGCGCTCGTCGAGCGCCGTGAAGCTGTCCTCCGACAGGCCGACCATCGGGTAGAGCACCTTGGTGTAGGCGGTCGCCATGGTCAGACCGCGCTGGTAGGACCACACGACGTCGTCGGCGGTCAACGGTGTGCCGTCGGCGAAGGTCAGGCCCTCGCGCAGCGTGATCGTCAGGACGGTGCCGTCCTCGGAGTACTCGTAGCTCTCGGCGAGGGCGTCGTCGAGATCGGTGGTACCGAGCTGCGTGATGCCGTCGGTCGTGTACTGCTGCTCGATGACCTGCTCGACGAGGCTCCCGGTCGTGACCATCGACGCGGGGGTGCGCCACTGCTGCGGGTCGAGCACGTCGACCGCGGAGTCCAGCGAGATGACGAGAGGGGCGGGTCCCCCGTCACCCGACCCGGCCGCGCCGGAACCGCCGGCGGCGCTCCCGGTGGAGCTGCAGCCGGTCAGCGCGAGCGCACCGGCGAAGGTCAGTGCGGCAGCCGTCCGCAGACGGCGCGGTCGGAACGATGTCACGGGCGGACCTCCAGAGTCGGGTCGACGGGCCGGGGTGCACCGGGTCGCGTGCCGGGCACGTGTCGACCGATCCACTGTCGGGCGCGCGACGTGCGCGGCGCGTCGTGCCGTACGGCAACGTGCACGGGCGGAATTTGGTCGCGCGCACAACTCACCTGCCGGTGCCGGGCGCTTCCACCCACCCCCGGCGCCTCGGGAAACACCCCGGAAACCGCCCCGCCACCCCCCGGCCCCCTGCGGTGACGTGACGTCGCTCACACGACCCCGTCATCCGTCACGGTTTGCCGCCCCGTCCCGTGACGGATGACGGGGTCACGGACCGGCGGGTGACGGGGCCGCGAGCCAGCGGGCGACCGCGGATGGCAGACGGCCCGTGCCGAGGTCGGCCAGCGTGAAGCGCAGGAGGTCCGTGCGGGCCGTCGCGGCGATCGCGTTCTGGCGGGCCCGGTCGCGGAACAGCGCCTGCGGGGTCGAGTGCGGGCCGCGGCCGTCGATCTCGACGACGAGCAGCCGTCCGTCGTGGCGCCACCAGCCCAGGTCGCCGCGCGCCACCACCCGGCCGGTCACGTCACGCACCGGGACCTGGACGTCGTGCGGCGCGACACCCGCGTCCACACACTCCAGACGCGCCCACGTCTCCGGCGCCGACTGCGCGCGGCCGTCCACGAGGTGCCACCAGCTGTCCAGCGCGGCCGCACCGCGCCGGCCGGCTGCGACGGTCCGGACCGCGACCAGTGCGTCGGCGGGCAGCAGCCGCAGCTGCACGGCGCTGTCCACGACGGCCAGCACGCGCCGGCGCGGCAGCTCGCACACCGCCTGGGCCAGGGCCGCCACCGGATCGACCACGCGTGCACCGCCCAGCAGCACGATCCGCGCGTCGACGTCGAAGCAGCGCACGCGCATGCCGCCGCGGGGACGACGGTGCTCCGCGCCGGGCAGCGCGACCTCGGGGGCGATCGTCATCGGCAGCCCCTCGACCCCGTACAGCGCGAGCGCGCACAGGCCGACCGCCACGGCACGGCCCTCCCCGTAGGCGAGCAGGCCCGCCCACGCGGCGCGGCGGCGACGCGTCGCGTGGGCGTCGACCGTGACGTCGGGCGGCGGCAGCGAGGGCGTCAGGTCGAGCACGCCCCTCGCGACACGGACCGCCCCACCTGCCCGCACGAGCCGGACGAGACGCTGCCGTCCGACCCCCGCAGCATCGCACTGCCGCGCGGAGACGAGACCCGCCTGGTCGTCGGCGCGACGCAGCAGCGCGGGCGGCAGCGGGGTCGGTGTTCCGGTCACGGCACCAGGCTGGCGCCCACGAGCCACGCGGCGGCCCGACACCTGCCCGATCTGTGCACAGGCCGTGCAGCGACGGGGGCTGTGGTCACCTCGCACCCGGCGTCTGACCCCGTCATCCGTCACGGGATGACGGCCCACGCCGTGACGGATGACGGGCTCGACGCGGGGGCGACGCCCGTCAGCGGCGGGTGGTGGCCTTCTTGCGGGTCGTCGGGCGCTTCTTGGCCGGGCCCGCCGCGCGCTTCTCCGCCAGCAGCGTCACCGCCTGCTCCGGGGTGATCGACTCAGGGGTGACGTCCCGCGGCAGCGTGCGGTTGGTCTCGCCGTCGGTCACGTATGCGCCGAAGCGGCCGTCCTTGACGACGATCGGCTTTCCGCTCGTCGGGTCGGTGCCCAGCTCGCGCAGCGGCGGCGTCGCGGTCTGCCCGCGGCCACGCTTGGGCTGCGCGTAGATCGCGAGCGCCTCCTCGAGCGTCACCGTGAAGAGCTGCTCCTCGGAGGCGAGCGTCCGCGAGTCCGTGCCCTTCTTCAGGTACGGGCCGTACCGACCGTTCTGCGCGGTGATCTCCGCCCCCGACTCGGGGTCGGTGCCGACCACGCGCGGCAGCGACAGCAGCCGCAGCGCGTCCTCGAGGGTCACCGTGGCGAGCTGCATCGACTTGAACAGCGACGCCGTGCGCGGCTTGGGCAGCGCGGCCAGGGCCTTCTTGCGTGCGGCGGCCGACAGACCCGGGTCGAGCTCTGGCTCGGGCAGCACCTCGGTGACGTACGGCCCGTAGCGGCCGTTGCGCGCGACGACCTGCGTGCCCGTCGACGGGTCGGTGCCGAGCACCTGGTCGCCGTCGGGCTGCGTCTCCAGCAGCTCACGCGCCTTGGCGACGGTCAGCTCGTCCGGTGCCAGGTCCTCCGGCACGGACGCGCGCAGCGGGTCGGCGTCCGGTCCGTCGCCCGGCGCCTCGAGGTACGGCCCGTACCGGCCGACGCGCAGCGTGATGCCGTCGCCGATGTCGATCGAGTTGACCTCGCGCGCGTCGATCTCGCCGAGGTTGTCGACGAGCCCGCGCAGCCCGCCCGTCGCGGCGGTCTCGGAGCGGTCACCGAAGTAGAACTCCGTCAGCCAGTCGACACGGGCCTTCTGCCCCGCGGCGATCGCGTCGAGGTCCTCCTCCATGCCGGCCGTGAAGTTGTAGTCGACGAGCCGGTCGAAGTTCTCCTCGAGCAGCCGCGTCACCGCGAACGCGAGCCACGTCGGCACGAGTGCCTGCCCCCGGCCGGTGACGTACCCACGGTCCTGGATGACGCCGATCGTCGCGGCGTATGTCGACGGGCGTCCGATGCCGCGCTCCTCGAGCGCCTTGACCAGCGACGCCTCGGTGTACCGCGGCGGAGGGGACGTGCGGTGACCGTCCGCGGCCAGGTCGGACGCCGTGACCGGGTCGCCCTGGGCCATCTGCGGGAGCCGCGCGTCGGCGGACTCGGCCGCCGCCGACGCCCCGCCCTCGGTGTCGTCGTACCGCCCGCGGTCGCGCCCCTCCTCGTACGCGGCGAGGAACCCGCGGAACGTGATGACGGTCCCGGACGCGGAGAACACGGTCTCGACGGGCCCGTCCGCGGTCGTCGCCGTCGCCGCGAGGCGCACCGACGCGGTCTGCCCGCGCGCGTCCGCCATCTGCGACGCGACGGTCCGCTTCCAGATCAGCTCGTACAGCTTGAACTGGTCGCCGGACAGCTCGCGCGCGACCTGCGCGGGTGTGCGGAAGTGGTCGCCCGCCGGGCGGATCGCCTCGTGCGCCTCCTGCGCGCCCTTCGCCTTCGACGTGTACACGCGCGGCTTGTCCGGCACGTACTCGGAGCCGTACAGCTCGGCCGCCTGGCGGCGCGCGGCGTCGATCGCCTGCGACGACAGCGCGGGCGAGTCGGTCCGCATGTAGGTGATGTAGCCGTTCTCGTAGAGCGACTGCGCGGTGCGCATCGTCTGCCTCGACGCCATGCGCAGCTTGCGCGACGCCTCCTGCTGCAGCGTCGACGTCGTGAACGGTGCCGCGGGGCGCCGCGTGTACGGCTTGGTCTCGAGCGACTGCACCGCGAACGCGGCACCGTCGAGCCCCGTGACCAGCGCCGTCGCCCGCGCCTCGTCGAGCGCGACCGCGTCACGGGTCTTCAGCGCACCACGGTCGTCGAAGTCCCGTCCGGACGCGACACGCTGCCCGCCGACACCCGTCAGCCGCGCCGAGAACGTCGGCTCGGCCGCGTCCGCGACCGCGAACGTGCCGGTGACGTCCCAGTAGTCGGCGGGCACGAACGCCATGCGCTCACGCTCACGCTCGACCACGAGACGCGTCGCGACGGACTGCACACGCCCCGCCGACAGGCCCTGGCGGACCTTGCGCCACAGCACCGGCGAGACCTCGTACCCGTACAGGCGGTCGAGGATGCGCCGCGTCTCCTGCGCGTCGACGAGCCGCTCGTCGAGCTCACGCGTGTTCTCCAGCGCCCGCGCGATCGCCTCGCGGGTGATCTCGTGGAACACCATGCGCTTGACGGGGACCTTGGGCTTGAGCTCGGCCAGCAGGTGCCACGCGATGGCCTCGCCCTCGCGGTCCTCATCGGTGGCGAGGTAGAGCTCGTCGGACTCCTTGAGGAGCTTCTTGAGCTCGGCGACCTTCTTCTTCTTGTCGGCGTCGACGACGTAGTACGGCGTGAACCCGTTCTCGACGTCGACCGCGAACTTGCCGTACGGGCCCTTCTTCATGTCCGCGGGCAGCTCGGAGGGCTGCGGCAGGTCGCGGATGTGCCCGACGGACGCCTCCACGTCGTAGCCGTCGCCGAGGTACCCGGCGATGGTGCGCGCCTTCGCGGGGGACTCCACGATGACGAGCTTGCGACCTGCAGACATCTGACCGGCCTTCCGTGCCGTGGGCGATGGGCGGGGGGCGCGGCGGTGCGCGCGACCGTACCGAGGGGACTCTACGTGCTGGCGTCAAGCGGGCGGCGGCGCCGTCTCGTCCCGTGAGCCCGCCGCGTGACGCAGCATCAGCATGAGGGAGAACGTCAGCGCGCACGCGGCCACGACCCCCGCGACGCCCCCACCGTAGGCCAGCATCTCGTCCGTCCGCGCCGCCGTCGCGCGGTGCGCCCACGTCCGGGCCAGCAGGGCGACGGCGACCGATCCGGACACGACGCCGAGCGCCGCGAGCCACGCGACCGTGCGCCGCGTGTGCCGCCGCCACCGCGCAGCGGCCCCCACCCGGGGCAGCGCCACGGTGTCCGTGACCGCGAGCCACGGGCGCCAGGCCATCACGGCGCACACGGCGGCGGTCCAGCCGAGCACGACGAGCGTCCCCGCGACGACGTCCGACGGACGGTGCCACTGCCCGACGAGGGTCGAGATCCCCGTCGCCGCCGTGTACCCCGCACCGAGCACGGCGACGACCGGGCGCAGCCGTGGCGGGGCGACGAGCAGCAGCGCCGCGGCGACCGACCCGGCGGCCGTCGTGTGCCCGCTCGGCAGCGTGTTGCCGTGGTCGTAGCCGACGCCCATGTGCGGGCGGTCCAGGACCTCGTACTTCACGATGCGCGTCGTGAGGTTGGCCCCGCCGACCAGCACCGCCACCTGCACGGCCAGCTCCCAGCGGCGGCGGACGAGCGCGACCGCCATCGCGCCCAGCAGCCCCGCGGCGACGAACCCGACGGACACCACGTCGAGCACCGGCTCGGCGAGCCGCCACAGGTGCCCCTGACCCGTCGTCGCACCGTCGAGCGCGGCGTCCTCCACGCGCTGCCCCGCCCACGTGTCGACGAACGTGCGCCACAGCAGCCACACGCCGACCGCGCACACGACCGCGACGACGACGCACGAGACGACGACCCCGGCGCGCGCACGCGGCCGGGTGGGCCCGGACCGCGGCGACGTACCGGGCCCGGCCGGGACGGGGTGGGCCTCCTGCACGCGAACACGGTAGGGCACGTGCGCGGCGGGTCGGCAACGCGGGCGCGGGCGCCCGCGCTCAGGAGCCCGCCCCGACGGGCACCGGCTCCTCGGGTGCGACCACGACCGCGTGCCGGCACCCCGCGAGGCGCGCACGGCACTCGTCGTCGCCGCCCACGCACAGCAGGCACCCGCCGCGCTGCTCGAGGCGCTCACCGGCGGCGTCGATGACGACGGCCGCCCGGTCGGTGCGCAGGTGCACGGCGCGCAGGTCCAGCACGACGAGCGACGCACAGGCGCTGAGCGCGTCGAGCAGCGCGCGCAGCCGCCCGAGGTCCTCGCGACCGAACGATCCCGCGGGCCGCACGTGCGCGGTGATCCAGGCGTCGTCGGTGCCGGCGGACGTGCCGACGTCGGGGACGGTCAGCGTCGACGCGACGCGCCGCGCCACCCCGGTCCCGGTCGTGCCCGTGGTCGTCGTGGTCATGTCCGGTCTCCGCCCGTCGTCGGTGTCGTGCGTCCTGCGGACATCCCAGCCGCGGCCCCTGGGACGCGCCTGGGCGGTGACCACGAGGCGACTGGGAGAGGTCGTAGGGTTCGATCCATGACCGAGCCGGCGACGACGGGCAGGGCACGACGACCGCGCGCCGCGACCCACGCCCGCCGTGAGGAGATCGTGCGGGCCGCCGCGCGCACGTTCGCCGCGAAGGGCTACCGCACGGGGTCGTTGCAGGAGGTCGCCGACCAGGTCGGCATCACCCACGCGGGCGTGCTGCACCACTTCGGGTCGAAGCAGCAGCTCCTCGTCGCGGTGCTGCAGCAGCGCGACGACGACGGCGTGCGCGACCTCGAGGGGCAGCACATCCCCGGCGGGCTCGAGCTGTTCCGGCACCTCGTGCGCACGGTGCGCGCCAACGCCGGTCGCCCCGGCATCGTCCAGGGGTACACCGTGCTCGTCGGCGAGTCCGTGACGCAGGGGCACCCGGCGCGCGCGTGGGTCACGCAGCGCTTCGCGGTGCTGCGCGGGCAGATCGCCGACGCCGTGCAGGAGATCGGGCCGCACGTCCCGCGCGCGGACGCGGTGCGGGCGGCCGACGCGGTCATCGGCGTGATGGACGGGCTGCAGGTGCAGTGGCTGCTCGACGACACCGCGGTGGACCTGCCGGACGCGACGACGTTCGCGATCGAGGCGATCCTCGGGGCGACGCTCGCGGGGGCGGACGCGCCGCGCACGGTCGGCGACGTCCCGTGACGGGCGCCGCTCGCTCAGCCAACTCACAGGAACGCTCCAGCCGCAGCACAGCACCCCGGCACAGGCTGGTCGCATGACGACGACCGCACCCGCACCGCACCCGACGCGCCGGCCCGACGCGCTCACCCGAGCCGACGGCAGCCCCGTCCGTGCGCTCGTGGTCGACGACGAGGCCACGCTCGCCGAGCTCCTGTCGACCGCCCTGCGCTACGAGGGCTGGCACGTCGAGCTCGCGCTGACCGGCCACGCCGCCATCAAGCAGGCCAAGAGCTTCGAGCCCGACGTCATCCTGCTCGACGTCATGCTCCCCGACCTGTCCGGCCTGGACGTGCTGCGCCGCATCCGCCAGACCCACCCCCACGTGCCCGTGCTGTTCCTCACCGCGCGCGACGCGGTCGAGGACCGGGTCGCCGGCCTCACCGCGGGCGGCGACGACTACGTCACCAAGCCGTTCAGCCTCGAGGAGGTCGTGGCCCGGCTGCGCGGGCTGCTGCGCCGCGCCGGTGCCGTCGCGCAGCGCGAGGACTCCGTGCTCGTCGTCGGGGACCTCAGGATGGACGAGGACAGCCACGAGGTGTGGCGCGGCGACGACGAGATCCGCCTGACCGCCACCGAGTTCGAGCTGCTGCGCTACTTCATGCGCAACCCGCGCCGCGTGCTGTCCAAGGCGCAGATCCTGGACCGCGTGTGGCAGTACGACTTCGGCGGGCAGGCGAACATCGTCGAGCTGTACGTGTCCTACCTGCGCCGCAAGATCGACAAGGGCCGCGACCCGATGCTGCACACGCTGCGCGGCGTGGGCTACGTGCTGCGCCCGGCGTCCTGACGACGGTGGGCACCGGGACGACGAGCACGACGGCACCGGGACGACGTGCGCGCTGGTCGCTGCGCCGACGCCTGGTGGCCGTCGTGCTGGGCCTGGTGCTGCTGGTCGGGGTCGCGATGGGCGTCGTGTCGACGATCGCGCTGCGCGACTCGCTCGTCGCGCAGACCGACGAGCGCGTCGTCGCGGCCGCGCAGCGCGCGGTGACCTTCACGCAGGGCGGGTCGTTCCCCCGTCCGGGCGGCACGGAGCCGGGCGGCACGGGCGACGGCACCGACACGTCCGGCGGCGCCGCCGGGTCCGACGGGTCCGACGACGACCGCGGCCCGTGGGGCGACCGTCCGCCACCGCTCGGCCAGCCCGGTCAGGACCTGGGCACGGCGAGCCTCGTCGTCACCGACGGCACGACGCGCGCGCAGTACATCGCCTCCGACGCCTCCTACGCCGACCTGGACGACGCGCAGGTCGCGGCGCTGCGCGAGGTGCCCACGGACGGACGCGTGCACTCGGTCACGCTCGCCGGCCTGGGCGACTACCGCGCGGTCGCGCTGCTCACCGACGACGGCGACCTCGTGGTGCACGCGCTGCCCACCGCGAGCGTCACGGCGACGGTCGAGCAGTACGTCGTCATCGAGGTGCTCCTCGCCGCCGGTGCGCTGCTCGTCGCCGGCGTCGGCGGGTCCCTGCTGGTGCGGCGCGAGCTCGTCCCCCTGACACGGGTCGCCGCGACCGCCACGCGCGTCGCGCAGATGCCCCTGGCACGCGGCGAGGTCGCGATCACCGCACGCGTCGACGAGCGCGACACCGACGCGTCGACCGAGGTCGGCCAGGTGGGCGCCGCGCTGAACCACATGATCGGGCACGTCGAGCGCTCGCTGGCCGAGCGGCACGAGTCCGAGTCGCAGGTCCGCCGGTTCGTCGCCGACGCGAGCCACGAGCTGCGCACACCGCTGGCGTCGATCCGCGGTTACACCGAGCTGGTACGCCGCTCCCCCGACGACCTGCCGCCCGCCGCCCTGGCCGCGCTCGCACGCGTCGAGGCCGAGTCCGTGCGCATGACGGCCCTCGTGGACGACCTGCTGCTGCTGGCCCGTCTCGACGCCGGGCGCCCGCTGGACCGTGAGCCCGTGGACCTCGCGGCGCTCGCGGTCGACGCCGTCGCCGACGCGCACGCCGCCGGGCCCGACCACGTCTGGCGGCTCGACCTGCCGGGCGGCGACGACGCGGACGAGGTGGACGACGTGGACGACGCGGACCTGGTCGCCGGGGACGCGGGCGACGACGGGCCGGACCTGACCGTCGTCGGCGACGACCACCGCCTGCGCCAGGTGCTGGCCAACCTCACGTCGAACGCGCGCCGCCACACACCGCCCGGGACCCACGTCACCGTCGGTGTGCACCGCGACGGCACCGACGTCGTGCTCACGGTCACCGACGACGGGCCCGGCATCCCTGCCGACCTGCGCGAGAGCCTGTTCCAGCGGTTCACCCGCGGCGACGAGTCCCGCAACCGGGCCGCCGGGTCGACGGGCCTCGGCCTGGCGATCGCGCACGCCGTGGTCGCCGCGCACGGGGGCACGCTCACGTGCGAGAGCCGACCGGGGCGCACGTCGTTCGTCGCGCGCGTCCCGAGCACCCACATCACCCGGACGGGTGATCCGGCGCTCGGACGTCCGGCGCAGCCGTGACGGCCGCGCCGGCCGTCAGAGCCCGTACGCGAGGTAGGCGTCGACGACGTCCTGCAGGGGTGCCGTCAGGTGGAACACCGCGGTCGCGTTGCGCCACACGGCGATCCCCGTGCCGTCGCCCGCGTCGACCACGGTGAACGTCCCGACGGCCTCGCCGGCGACGAGCACGTCACCGGACTGCGGCAGGTCGGGCGTGGCGGGGGCGTCGCTCGCCTCGGCCTCCGCCGTCGCGGTCGACGTCTCGACGCCCGTGTCGGGTGCGGGGACCGGCAGCGCCTCGGCGAGACGCTGCTGGAACGCCTCCGCCTCCTGCGGCGTCTCGAACTGGGCGGCCCGCACGGTGACGGTCGCGCCGTCGCCGTCGGTGAACGTCTCGGTGTAGGCCTCGAGCGCCCCGGCGCCGACGCCCTCGGCGTCCTCGGCGGACGACTCGAGCGCGTACTGCAGGAACGACGTGGGCAGCGCGGACGCGAACGCCGTGGTCGCCTCGCGGGCCGCCGGCTCGACCGCGGGCGTCGGGGCGGCCTGCGTCACGGTGACCGTCGGCAGCGGCTCGGGCTCACCGTCCCCCCCGCGCGAGACCAGCACGATGACGACGACCGCGACGACGACGAGCACGGCCGCGCCGATCGCGACCGGCAGCAGCCACGCCGGACGCGCCGGGCGCTCACCGTCGGGCCCGCT
>JAFAEH010000063.1 GCA_023424135.1 Actinomycetes bacterium
CTGCGTACCGGCCCGTCGCCCGGCCACAGCCCGACGAGGAAGCGCGAGCGGCTGCGCGAGGCCCGCGACCCCGGCGTGCGCGCGGCCGCGTACGACAGCTCGAGGTGCCGGCGCGCACGCGTCACGCCGACGTAGAGCAGGCGCCGCTCCTCGGCGACCGCGGCCTCGGTCTGCGCGAGCGAGATCGGCATCAGGCCGTCGGAGAGCCCCGCGAGGAACACCGCGTCCCACTCCAGCCCCTTCGCCGCGTGCAACGACGCGAGCGTCACACCGTCGACCGTCGGCGCGTGCTGCGCCGCCGCACGGTCGTCCAGCTCCGCGACCAGGTCCGCGAGCGTCGTGCCCGCACGGTTCTCGACCAGGTCGTCCGCGAGCCCGACGAGCGCCGCCATCGCGTCCCACCGCTCACGCGCGGCACCGCGTGCGGTCGGCGGGTTCGGCGCCCAGCCGACCGACGTGAGGATGTCGCGCACCGTCTGCCCGAGCGGCACCTCGGGGTCCGCGGAGCGGGCACCGCCGCGCAGCAGGACGAGCGCGTCGCGCACGTCCCGGCGCGCGAAGAACCGCTCGCCGCCGCGCACCTGGTACCCCACACCGGCCGCGGCGAGCGCCTGCTCGAACGCCTCGGCCTGCACGTTCGTCCGGTAGAGCACGGCGATCTCGCTCGCGGGGACACCCGCCGCGACCAGCCGCGCGGCGCGCGCGGCGATCCCGGCGGCCTCGGCCTCGTCGTCGTCGTAGGCCGTGAACCGCACCTGCGGACCGTCGGGCTGCTGCGCCACCAGGTGCAGCGGCGCGGTGTCACCGGGGCGACGCGCGGTGTGCAGCAGACGGTTGGCGAGCTCGACGACCTGCGGCGTCGAGCGGTAGTCCCGCACGAGCCGCACCTCCTGCGCCCCGGGATGGTGCGCGCGGAACGTCAGCAGGTGGTGCGGCGTCGCGCCCGCGAACGAGTAGATCGTCTGGCTCGGGTCCCCGACGACGCACACGTCGTGCCGCCCGCCGAGCCACTGGTCCAGCAGGTACTGCTGCAGCGGGCTCACGTCCTGGTACTCGTCGACGACGAAGTGCCGGTACTGCGCCCGTACCTGCTCGGCGACCTCGCCGCGCTGCGCGAGCATCGCCGCGAGCAGGAGCAGCACGTCCTCGAAGTCGACGACCCCCCGCTCGGTCTTGACGTCCTCGTACGCCGAGATCAGGCGTGCGACGGCCTGCGCGTCCTGCCCCGCGGGTGCCGGGCGCCGGACCGCGTCCGCCGCGCGCTCGTAGTCCTCCGCGGTGACCAGCGAGACCTTCGCCCACTCGACCTCCGCAGCGAGGTCGCGCACGGCGATCCGGTCGACCGTGAGCCCGACCCGCCGCCCCGCCTCGGCGATCAGCGCGGCCTTCTGCTCGACGAGCCGGGGCGGTGCACCGCCGACGACCTTGGGCCAGAAGTGCCCGAGCTGACGCAGCGCCGCCGCGTGGAACGTGCGCGCCTGCACGCCCGTCGCACCGAGGTCGCGCAGCCGCACGCGCATCTCACCTGCCGCGCGCGCCGTGAACGTCACGGCGAGCACCGACGCCGGGCGGTACACGCCGGTGCGCACGCCGTACGCGATGCGGTGCGTGATCGCACGGGTCTTGCCCGTGCCCGCACCGGCGAGCACGCAGACGGGCCCCGTCAGGGCGGTGGCGACGGCACGCTGCTCGGGGTCGAGCGCGTCCAGCAGGGAGTCGGCGGACATCGCGGTCAGTCTCCCAGGCCCCACCGACAGACGGGGCACGCGTGCGAGGATCTGTGGACGGACCCACCGCACCGCACGACCGATCGAGGACCCATGACGACGAGCAGCACCCCCGCCCCGGGCACCGTGACGATGTACTCGACGACCTGGTGCGGGTACTGCCGCCGGCTGCGCACGCAGCTCGACTCCGTCGGCATCGCCTACGACGTCGTCGACATCGAGGAGCAGCCGCAGGCCGCGGCGTTCGTCGAGTCCGTCAACGGCGGCAACCAGACCGTGCCGACGGTCGTGTTCCCCGACGGGTCGGCCGCGACCAACCCGTCCCTGGCGCAGGTCCGCGAGCGCCTGGGCCTCTGACCCACCCACCTCCACCAGGCGCGAGAGAGCAATCCGCTCGCGCCCCACCACACCCCCCACCACCCCAGCGCGAGAGAGCAATCGGATCGCACTCTCACGCTCTCGGGGGGCCCGCCGGGCAGCACGCCACCCCACCACACCCCGTCACTCGCCCCCACCACCCCAGCGCGAGAGAGCAATCGGATCGCACGCTCACGCACTCCGGGGCGCCCGCCGGGCAGCACGCCACCCCACCACACCCCGTCACTCGCCCCCACCACCCCAGCGCGAGAGAGCAATCGGATCGCACTCTCACGCTCTCGGGGGGCTCGCCGGGCAGCACGCCACTCCACCACACCCCGTCACTCGCCCCCACCACCCCGGCGTGAGAGAGCAATCGGATCGCACGCTCACGCTCTCGGGGAGGTCAGCCGGGCAGCGGGCCGCCCCACCACTGCTCGATGAGCGCGCGGGCGATCGACGCACCGCCGGGCAGCAGCACCTCGCCCCGTGCCGCCGCGTCCGCGAGCTCGTCGCGCGTGAACCAGCGCGCGTCCGTCATCTCGACGCCGTCGACCTGCACGTCGGTCGTCGTCGCCCACGCGCGGAAACCCAGCATGAGCGACGCGGGGAACGGCCACGGCTGGCTGCCCGCGTACACGACGTCACCGACGCGCACGCCCGTCTCCTCGTGCACCTCGCGGCGCACCGCCTGCTCGGCGGACTCACCGGACTCGACGAAGCCCGCGAGAGTCGAGAACCGCCGGGGCGCCCACGCGGCCGCGTGCCCCAGCAGCAGCCGGTCCTGCTCGTCGACGACCGCCATGATCACCGCGGGGTCCGTGCGCGGGTAGTGCTCGCTGCCGTCGACGTCGCACACGCGTGACCAGCCGGCCTGCACGACGTGCGTGCGGGCGCCGCACCGGGGGCAGCGCGGGTGCCGGTCGTGCCATGCGTCGAGCGCGACCGCGGTCGTCGCCAGCCCAGCGTCGTGCGCGTCGAGCAGCGCGCCGACGGTCCGCAGCGAGCGCCAGCCCTCGCGCACGACCGGCCCGTCCGGCAGGTGGAAGAGCACGTCCGCCGGCTCACCGCCCCGCGGCAGGGGGTGCTCGTCGGGCAGCCGGACCGCGAGCACGGGGGCGCCGTCGTCCTCGGCGCCGAGCAGCAGCCAGACGTCGTCGGCCGTGGCGGCGTCCGCGCCCTCAGCGGGCCGCACACCCACGCCGTCCGCGCCCTCGCCGTCCGCCCCGTCGACCTCCGCCGCGTCGG
>JAFAEH010000367.1 GCA_023424135.1 Actinomycetes bacterium
GGGGTGCGCGGTGCGTGCCGCGGTCGAGGACGGTGAGCTGCCCGAGCGGCGGCTGGCGAGCTGGCGGCGCCTGGCGCGCGAGGCCGCGTACCAGGCGCGGCGGGTCGACGCGCGGCTGGCCGCCGCCGAGCGTGAGCGCTGGAAGCGTGTGACGCGCGAGTACCACCGCGGGGGCCGGGGGCCGGGGGCGCCCCGCTCCTGATGCGACGTGCCGTGTGCTGTCGCCGGGCCTGGTTGATGAGAGGTTCGTGGGAGCGTGACCGCAGGGAAGCGGTTCGACGCCCCCTCCGGCCATGACAAAACGATTAGGGATCGGCCCTCGGCTCGCCTTCCCGCGCCGTGCTCGGGTGTGATCGGGGGGTCGCCCGGGCGGCGTCGACGACGACGCCCGTCCCGGGAGGCGCCGGAACCGGCCGCCGTCGGGTCCGACGCGTCCAGACCACCCGACCCGAGGAGAGTCCCATGTCCCCCCGCACGAAGGTGGCGACGAGCGCCCGGCGCAAGGTCGTCGCGGCCGTCGCCGCAGGCGCGGTCGTGGCCGCAGGCGTCACCGCGTTGACCTCCACCATGGCGCAGGCGGCCGCGGGCTGCCGCGTCGACTACACGGTCACCAGCCAGTGGCCGGGCGGCTTCGGTGCCTCCGTCGACGTGACGAACCTCGGCGACCCCGTCTCCTCGTGGGACCTGCGCTGGGTGTTCCCGAACGGGCAGTCGATCCAGCAGCTCTGGAACGGCGTCGCGTCGACGTCCGGCTCCCAGGTCGCGGTCACCAACCAGCCGTGGAACGGGTCGATCCCGACGAACGGCCGCGTGCAGGTCGGCTTCAACGGGTCCTGGAACGGCAGCAACGGCGTCCCGCAGTCCTTCACGCTGAACGGCACCGCGTGCACGGGCTCGATCACCGGGCCGACGTCGTCCCCGACGCCCACGGCCAGCCCGACGCCCACGTCGTCCCCGACGCCCACCGCCAGCCCGACGCCGAGCCCGACGCCGACGCCGAGCCCGACCGTCAGCCCCACGCCCACCCCGACGCCGACGGTCCCGCCGGTGCCCGCGGGTGACTTCTACGTCGACCCGACCACCCAGGCGTACCGCGCGTGGCAGGCGGCCTCCGGCACGGACAAGGCGCTGCTGGAGAAGATCGCACTGACCCCGCAGGGGTACTGGGTCGGCAACTGGACCGACGCGTCGCACGCGCAGGAGGAGGTCCGCGACTACACGAGCCGAGCGGTCGCCGCCGGCAAGACCCCGCTGCTCGTCGTGTACGCCATCCCCGGGCGTGACTGCGGCTCGCACTCCGGCGGCGGCGTCGGCGAGTCCGAGTACGCGCGGTGGATCGACACCGTCGCGCAGGGCATCAGCGGGAACCCGTGGGTCGTGCTCGAGCCCGACGCGCTCGCCCAGCTCGGTGACTGCTCCGGCCAGGGTGACCGGATCGGCTTCCTCAAGTACGCCGCGAAGTCGCTGACCGCCGCAGGCGCGCGTGTCTACATCGACGCCGGGCACTCGGCGTGGCTGTCGGCGAGCGAGGCCGCGGACCGCCTCAACCAGGTCGGGTTCACCGACGCCGTCGGCTTCGCCCTCAACACGTCGAACTACCGCACGACGGCCGAGACCAAGGCCTACGGCCAGGAGATCTCGCGCCTGACCGGCGGCAAGACGTTCGTGATCGACACGTCGCGCAACGGCAACGGCTCCAACGGCGAGTGGTGCAACCCGCGCGGCCGGGCGCTCGGCGAGCGGCCCACGAAGGTCGGCGACGGCTCCGGGCTCGACGCCCTGCTGTGGGTCAAGCTGCCCGGCGAGTCGGACGGGTCGTGCAACGGTGGCCCGTCGGCCGGCGCCTGGTGGCAGGAGATGGCGCTCGAGCTGGCGCGCAACGCGAAGTGGTGACCCGCCGGACGGTGGCGCGTCGGTGACGGCGCGTCCACCCACCGGTGTGTACGGCGGGCGCTGACGAGAGGCCCCCACGCACCGAAGGACGAGGCCGCGGACACCCCGGACGGGGGCGTGTCCGCGGTCTCGTCGTGCGTGCGGGCCCGCGCGCCGCTGCCCAGACCCGCGGACGTGACCACGGGTCGGACGTTCCGTCCGGGACACGGGGCGCGGCTCGTAGGCTCGACCGATTTCCCTGTCCTCGCTGAGCAGAGCGGAGCCGACATGAAGCTGCAGCTGGAGCGTGCCCTCGAGCAGGTGCTCGCGCGCAACCCGGGTGAGCGTGAGTTCCACCAGGCCGTGACCGAGGTCTTCGAGAGCCTCGGGCCGGTCCTCGACCGGCACCCGCACTACGTCGACGCCGCCGTCCTCGAGCGGCTGTGCGAGCCCGAGCGGCAGATCATCTTCCGCGTCCCGTGGGTCGACGACGAGGGCCACGTGCGGATCAACCGCGGCTTCCGGGTCGAGTTCAACTCCGCGCTCGGCCCCTACAAGGGAGGCCTGCGGTTCCACCCGTCGGTGTACCTGGGCATCGTGAAGTTCCTCGGCTTCGAGCAGGTGTTCAAGAACTCGCTCACCGGTATGCCGATCGGCGGTGGCAAGGGAGGGTCGGACTTCGACCCGCGGGGGCGCTCCGACGGCGAGGTCATGCGGTTCTGCCAGTCCTTCATGACCGAGCTGTACCGGCACATCGGCGAGCACACCGATGTCCCGGCGGGGGACATCGGTGTCGGCGGACGGGAGATCGGGTACCTGTTCGGGCAGTACAAGAGGATCACCAACCGCTACGAGTCGGGCGTCATCACCGGCAAGGGTGTGACGTGGGGTGGCTCGCTCGTGCGGACCGAGGCGACCGGCTACGGCACCGTGCTGTTCGCCGAGCGCATGCTCGCGACGCGGGGCATGTCGTTCGACGGCATGCGTGTCGTCGTCTCCGGCTCGGGGAACGTCGCGATCCACGCGATCGAGAAGGCACAGGCGCTCGGCGCGCAGGTCGTCGCGTGCTCGGACTCGCGCGGGTACGTCGTCGACGAGGCGGGCATCGACCTCGAGGTCCTGCGGCAGGTGCGCGACGTCGAGCGTCTGCCCGTCGAGGAGTACGCCACCCGTCGCGGAGGTGCCAGCTACGTCCCCGGTGCGCGGGTGTGGCAGGTGGACGCGCAGGTCGCGCTGCCGTGCGCGACGCAGAACGAGCTGGACGAGACCGACGCCAAGCGGCTCGTCGAGGCGGGGCTGATCGCCGTCGCCGAGGGCGCGAACATGCCGACGACACCCGAGGCGGTGGCGCTGCTGCAGGCCGCGGACGTGCTGTACGCACCCGGGAAGGCCGCCAACGCGGGCGGCGTCGCGACGTCCGCGCTCGAGATGCAGCAGAACGCGACCCGCGACTCGTGGTCGTTCGAGCACACCGAGCAGCGGCTGGCCGAGATCATGACGCGGATCCACGACCGCTGCGCCGAGACCGCCGAGGAGTACGGCGCCCCGGGCAACTACGTGCTCGGCGCCAACATCGCGGGGTTCACCAAGGTCGCCGACGCCATGCTCGCCCTCGGCGTCGTCTGACCCACCCCTCGCATCCCGCGAGGGAGGCACTCCCGCACCGACGGAGGGCGTCGTGACACCCTCCGTCGGTGCGGGGCGCCCTCCCTCGGCACCACACCTCGTGCCGAACTCGGACTTTGGCGGCCTTTGGAGCCCCATACGCCGCCGAAGTCCGAGTTCGGCGGTAGGTCGCGCCCGTCGCGCGACGCGTGGCGTGTGTGTGGCGGTCGCTCGGGTGGGAGGTGGGGAGGTCAGGGGGTCTGGCGCATGGCGGTGCGGACCTCGTCCAGGGTGGCGTCGGCGCGCTCGCGCGCCCGGGCCGCACCTCGCGCGAGCACGTCGCGCACGACGAACGGGTCGCGGGCCAGCTCCGTCCGCCGCGCCCGCAGCGGGGCCAGGTGCGCGACGAGGGCGTCCGTCACGTACCGCTTGAGGGCCGCCGCGCCGCCGTCGCCGATCTCGTCCGCGACGTCCTGCGGTGCGCGTCCCGACGCGAGCGCGCCGAGCAGCAGCAGGTTCGCGATCTCGGGCCGCCGGTCGGGTTCGTAGGTGATCGTCCGCCCGGTGTCGGTGCGGGCCGAGCGCAGTGCGGCGGCCGTCGCGTCGGCGTCCGCCCGTAGCTCGATCGCGTTGCCGCGACTCTTGCTCATCTTCGTGCCGTCGGTGCCGAGGACGAGCGGCGCGTCGGACAGCAGCGCGCTGGGCTCGTCGAACGTGCGGCCGTACCTGCGGTTGAACCGACGGGCGATCGTGCGGGTCAGCTCCAGGTGCGGGAGCTGGTCGCGGCCCACCGGGACGAGCGTGCCGTCCATCGACAGCACGTCGGCGGCCTGGTGGACCGGGTAGGTGAGCAGGAGCGCGGACAGCGCTCGACCGGATGCCGCCTGCTCGGCCTTCACGGTCGGGTTGCGGTCGAGCTCGGCGACGGAGACGAGCGACAGAAACGGCAGCATGAGCTGGTGCAGGGCCTGCACGTCGGAGTGGACGAAGATCGTCGTCGTCCCCGGGTCGAGGCCCGCTGCCAGGTAGTCCAGGACGACCTCACGCACGGCTCCCGGCAGGTCGCCGACGTCGTCACGGTCGGTGACGACCTGGTAGTCGGCGACGACGACGATCGTCTCGACACCGTGTCGCTGCAGTGCGACGCGCGTGTGCAGCGTGCCGAACAGGTGGCCGACGTGCAGCGGCCCGGTCGGGCGGTCGCCGGTCAGCACGCGGTACGTGGCGGGGTCGGTCGCCAGGACGTCGTCGAGCGAGACGACGTCGGCACGGGAGTGCGGGGCGGAGGTGGTCGGCTCGAGCACCAGCGGGTAGGACATCGTGGCTCCTGGGGTGAGGGAGCCGCCCGCACGACCACGTCGGGACCCAGCCTGACCCGAGCCGCGCGAGCAGCTCGGGGGTGGAGGACCTACGGCTGCGTCAGGGCAGCCACCACCACGCCAGGTGGGCACGGGTCGAGGTCATGCGCCGACCCTAGGGACGGGCGCCGTGTCCGGTCAACGCCCATCCCCACCCCAGCCACACCCACCCACCCCGCGCTCGTTCCCTCCCGCATCTGCCCGTGCCTTCGCATCGCGTGAGGGAGGCACTCCCGCACCTACGGCGTACGTCCCGACACCCTCCGTCGGTGCGTGGACCCGTCCCCGGTGCCGTACCTCCCCGCCGAACTCGGACTTCGGCGGCTTCTGGCGGCTCATGAGCCGCCGAAGTCCGAGTTCGGCGGTCTGTGCCGGGTCGGGCGGGGGCGGTGGGGGAGGATGGGGGTGTGCCTCCGCGTCGTCGTACCGATCCCGCCGACGGACGTGCCGCGCTCGCCGCGTGGCGCGCGGACCCCGGGGGCGCACCGGTCGGCGTGCGGCGCACGGCCGTGCGGTTCACGCTCGAGGAGCTGGCCGACGTCGCACCCGGCAGCACGGTCGAGGTGCGCGTGCCGCCCGACGGCGCCGTGCAGGCCGTGGACGGGCCGCGGCACACCCGGGGGACGCCCCCGAACGTCGTCGAGACCGACCCCGCGACCTGGATCGCGCTCGTCGCCGGGGACGTGACCTGGGACGACGCGGTCGACACCGGACGGGTACGGGCGTCCGGCGAGCGCGCCGACCTGTCGGCGCTGCTCCCGCTGCAGGCGGCCCGCCCGCGCTGACGTCGTCGGCTGACCTAGGATCTGCGGGTGCCCGACGCCCCCCACCCCGACGACGCCCATCCCCACGACGCCCGCCCCGAGGGTGCCCGCCCCGACGGCGTCGGCCCGGAGGGTGCGCGCGACGAGGACGCCCTTCCTGAGGGCACGCGCGCCGAGGACGCCCGTGACAGCAACGGTCGCGACGACGACAGCAGTGCTCACGACGTCCGCGCGGACGACACCCCGGCAGCCACGGGAGCGTCCGGCACGACGACGGGGGAAGGCACCGCACCGCTGACGGAGGACGAGCTCGCGCGGATCGCGACGCCTGCCGCCGTGCGCCGTGCTCCGCGGTACCCGGCGTTCCTGGTGGCCGGGGCGCTCGTCGGGATCGTGGTCGGCCTCGTGCTGGCGCTCGTGACGGCCGGCGACAGCCCCGTGGGCGGTGACGACGGCGGGGTGCTGCCCTTCCTCGCCGGCCAGAACGGCGTCCGCTGGGTCATGGCGGTCGGGTGCGGGGTCCTCGGCGCGTTCGTCGGCGGGCTGCTCGCGGTGCTGGCCGACCGTCGCAGCGTGCGTCGTCGGCGTCCCCCGGTCTGAGGTCCCGGTCCCGGGGCTCCCCTCCGAGGTGCCGGGCCCCGCGTGGGTGTCGAGGCTCCGGTGCGGCCCGTGCGACCCGGTCGCGGACGGTGTGCCGCACCTGCCGCGGGCTGTGCGACCATGGTCCCGTGGCCCCCCGCGCAGACGGACGTCTCAACCACGACCTTCTACCCGGCGAGAAAGGCCCGCAGGACGCCTGCGGGGTCTTCGGCGTCTGGGCACCCGGCGAAGAGGTGGCGAAGCTCACCTACTTCGGCCTCTACTCGTTGCAGCACCGCGGCCAGGAGTCCGCGGGCATCGCGACCTCCAACGGCTCGCAGCTGCTCGTCTACAAGGACATGGGGCTGGTCTCCCAGGTCTTCGACGAGACCGCGCTGAACGCCCTGCAGGGGCACATCGCGATCGGGCACACGCGCTACTCGACGACCGGCGGGTCGACGTGGGAGAACGCGCAGCCGACGCTCGGCCCGACCGCTGCCGGCACGGTCGCGCTCGGCCACAACGGCAACCTCACGAACACGGCCGAGCTCGTCGACCTCGTCGCCGAGCGGTACGGCAGCCAGCGTCGCGGTGAGCTCGCACGTGGCAACACCACGGACACCGCGCTCATCACCGCGCTGCTCGCGGGGGACCCGGACCACACGCTCGAGGCGACCGCGCTCGAGGTGCTGCCCCGCCTGCGCGGTGCGTTCTGCCTCGTCTTCATGGACGAGCGCACGCTGTACGCGGCACGGGACCCGCAGGGTGTGCGGCCGCTCGTCCTGGGACGTCTGGAGCGCGGCTGGGTCGTGGCGTCCGAGACGCCGGCGCTCGACATCGTCGGTGCGTCGTACGTCCGCGAGGTCGAGCCGGGCGAGTTCATCGCGATCGACGCCGACGGCCTGCGCTCGACACGGTTCGCGCCCATCGACCGGGCGGGGTGCGTGTTCGAGTACGTCTACCTCGCCCGCCCGGACACGGCGATCAACGGCCGCTCGGTGCACGCGTCGCGCGTCGCGATGGGTCGTCGCCTGGCCGTCGAGCACCCCGTCGAGGCGGACCTCGTCATCCCCGTGCCGGAGTCGGGCACCCCGGCAGCGGTCGGGTACGCCGCCGAGTCGGGCATCACGTTCGGCCAGGGGCTGACGAAGAACGCGTACGTGGGACGCACGTTCATCCAGCCGTCGCAGACGCTGCGCCAGCTCGGCATCCGCCTCAAGCTCAACCCGCTCAAGGACGTGATCCGCGGCAAGCGCCTCGTGGTCGTCGACGACACGATCGTGCGCGGCAACACCCAGCGCGCGCTCGTGCGGATGCTGCGCGAGGCGGGCGCCGCCGAGGTGCACATCCGGATCACCGCACCACCGGTGAAGTGGCCGTGCTTCTACGGCATCGACTTCGCGTCCCGGGCCGAGCTCATCGCGAACGGCCTGGGTGTCAAGGAGATCGCTCAGTCCCTGGGAGCCGACTCCCTGGGCTACCTGTCCGAGGAGGGCATGATCGCCGCCACCGAGCAGCCGGCGTCCCAGCTGTGCACCGCGTGCTTCAGCGGGAGGTACCCCATCGAGCTGCCGCCGGCCGAGCAGCTCGGCAAGCACCTGCTCGAGCAGAACGAGCTGCCGCTCGGGCAGCCCGAGGACGGTCTGCTGTCCATCGTCCCGACGGCCGGTGGCGCGGGCGCGCTGGAGCACCCGTGAGCGCGCCCCAGCCGGTCACGTACGCGTCGGCCGGTGTCGACACCGAGGCCGGGGACAAGGCCGTCGAGCTCATGAAGGACGCCGTGCGCGCGACGCACGGTCCGCAGGTGCTCGGCGGTGTCGGTGGGTTCGCGGGTCTGTACGACGCGGCGGCGCTGACGCGGTTCCGTCGTCCGCTGCTCGCGACGTCGACGGACGGTGTCGGCACGAAGGTCGCGATCGCGCAGGCCATGGACGTGCACGACACGATCGGCTTCGACCTGGTGGGCATGGTCGTCGACGACATCGTCGTGGTCGGTGCGCGGCCGCTGTTCATGACGGACTACATCGCGTGCGGCAAGGTCGTCCCGGAGCGCATCGCCGACGTGGTCCGGGGCATCGCGGCGGCCTGCACGGTCGCCGGGACCGCCCTGGTCGGTGGCGAGACCGCCGAGCACCCGGGGCTGCTGGGCCCCGACGAGTACGACGTGGCCGGTGCGGCGACGGGGGTCGTCGAGGCGGACGAGCTGCTGGGTCCGGAGCGCGTGCGCGCGGGGGACGTCCTCGTCGCGCTCGGGTCGTCCGGCCTGCACTCCAACGGCTACTCGCTGGTGCGCCGCGTGGTCCAGGTGGCCGGCTGGGGTCTGGACCGGCACGTCGACGACCTGGGCCGCACGCTGGGCGCCGAGCTGCTGGAGCCGACACGCGTCTACGCGTCGGACTGCCTGGCGCTCGTCGAGCGGTTCGGCCCGGACAAGGTGCACGTGTTCAGCCACGTCACGGGCGGGGGGCTGGCCGCGAACGTCGCGCGTGTGCTGCCCGCCGGTCTGGTCGCGGACGTCGACCGTGCGTCCTGGGTCCTGCCGCCCGTCTTCTCGATGGTGCAGCGCCTCGGCGCCGTGCCGTGGCGCGACCTCGAGGGCACGCTCAACCTGGGTGTCGGGATGGTCGCCGTGGTGGCGCCTGACGTCGCGGACGACGTGCAGCGGCACGCGCGTGAGCGTGGTCTGCCGGCCTGGGTGCTCGGCACCGTCCGGGACTCGCACGACGACGACGCCGGAGCGCCGGACGTCGTGGCGGGTACGAAGGGCGTCCAGGGGGGTGCCGTGCGGCTGCACGGGGAGTACCGCGTCTCCTGAGCGGTCACGCCCGGGCGCACATGTGATCCACCCGGGCGTGCGGCGGCCTCCGGCGACGGAGACGAGCGGGACGGGCTGGGCGCCGCGTCAGCGCTCGTCGTCCCCCGGAGGCCAAGGCTCCCAGCCGTTGAGGTCGTCGTCCTCCGTGTCCACCGCGCTGCGGCGAGTGTCGGTGACGACGTCGTTGCGGCTGTGCGACGAGAGCTCCTGCTCGAGGGCCCGGTAGTTCGTCTCGGGGCTGAAGTACTTCAGCTCCCGAGCGACCTTCGTCTGCTTTGCCTTCTGACGGCCGCGCCCCATGGCATCGACCCCCTCTAACGTGGAAGCGGGGCGGCTCCGTGCTCACACGTGCGGCCCCGGGGTGCTGTTCAGTCTCTTCGTGAGGCAACGGTACATGGTTGCGATCCATTCCAGCCACCTGCGGTCGGGTGGGCTGGGACACGTGCCGGTGAGGGGTCGACCTAGTGCTTCTCATGCATGACTTTGTCGTGAACGTCGTGTGACTTCTGCGTCGGATGAGGGTCCCGAGGGGGCCCGCCGGAATGATGAGAAGCTCGTGACAATCACCCGGCCTGTGACGTAGATCACGCGCGGCGGCGTCCCGTCGTGGGAACGATCCCCACGACCACGGTGATCGGAGGCTCGTCGTGACCGTGAACGGCAGGAGCGCGGCGTTCCCGCTGGTCAGGTGGGTGCTGATGGCGTGCCACCCGGACGGGGGCCCGGTTCCTGCGATCGGACGTCACCCGACCGTGTGACCCCCGTGCGGACTCCGATGGAGATGTGTCCGGATTCGCGCGGGTTTAGGCTGCTCGTATCGTCGGCACCCCACGGACGTGGTGGCGGCAGCGTCGACCGGGCGTGTCCCGTGCGGTCGACGTCCGCCAGCGAGACGTCCCGGAGTGCCCGATGTGTCAGATGTACGAGCACGACGAAGGTGGCCACCCGGCAGCACGACCGGCACGGCGGGTGGTCCACGACAGAGGAGGTACCCGTGTCCACCGCGCACTCGTCAGAGACCGAGGCCCTGCTGACCCCGTCGGAGGTCGCCACGCTGTTCCGGGTCGACCCGAAGACGGTCACTCGATGGGCCAAGTCAGGCAAGCTGTCCTCGATCCGCACGCTCGGCGGTCACCGCCGCTACCGCGAGTCCGAGGTCCGCGAGCTGCTCAACGGGGTCCCGCAGCCCCGTACCACCCAGTCCTGAGTCGCTGACGCGAGTCGGATCGGCGACGTGTTGCGCGCACCGCGGGGGAGTGCGTGAGGCGTCGAAGGCCGGCTCGGCCGACAGCGCGGACGGACGACGACGGCCGCTGACGGCCCGCCCCGGATGACCGGGACCGGGC
>JAFAEH010000013.1 GCA_023424135.1 Actinomycetes bacterium
CGGGTGCGCCGCGCGGCGACGGGCCCCCCGCCGACGACGACGACCCGCCGGCCGGCGAGGTCGAGCAGCAGCGGGTGCCGCGGGCTCATATCCCGGCCCCGGCGAGCCAGTCGTCGTCGCGCTCGTCGGGCCGCACGGGCACGAGGCGGTCGAGCAGGGTGGGGCCGACCAGGCCGGCCGCGAGGGTCGAGCCGTCCGCGGGGTCCACGACGAGGAAGCCGCCCGTGCGCCGGTGCGTCGCGTAGTCGTCGAGGACGACCGGTTCGGCCAGACGCAGACGTACGCGGCCGATCGCGTTCAGGCCGAGCGAGCGGGGTGCGGCCTCGGTCGACGTGTCCGTCGCGTCGATCGTGTGCAGCGTGTCGACGGCGTCCCACTGCTCGACGGTCAGCGTGTCGACGTCGAGGCGGGCGTCGACCTCACGCAGCAGCCCGCGCACGGTCCGCGTGCCGATCCGCACGAGCACGCGGGCACCCGGCACCGAGCGCCGCTCGGTCAGCCAGCAGACCGTCCCGACGAGGTCCTGCCCGGTCGCGACGGCCTCCTCGGCGGGCACGAGCACGTCACCGCGCGAGACGTCCACGTCGTCCGCGAGCCGCACGGTGACCGACCGCGGTGCGTCGGCCTCCTGCAGCGGGCCGTCGAACGTGTCGATCCCCACGACCCGGCTCGTGCGACCGGACGGCAGCACGCGCAGCTCGTCGCCGACCCGCACGACACCGGAGGCGACCTTGCCGGCGTAGCCCCGGTAGTCGGGGAAGTCGGCGGTGCGCGGGCGGATCACGTACTGCACGGGCAGCCGCAGCGGCTCGGTCGTGGCGTCGCGCGCGACGGGCACGGACTCCAGGAGCTCGAGCAGCGTGGGCCCGTCGTACCAGGGCGTGCGCGACGAGCGGTCGACGACGTTGTCCCCGTCGAGCGCGGACAGCGGCACCGCCTGCACGTCGGGCAGGCCGAGCACGCGCGCGTAGTCCGCGAACTCGCCCGCGATCCGCCGGAACGTCGCGGCGTCGAACCCGACGAGGTCCATCTTGTTGACGGCCAGCACGACGTGCGGCACACCCAGCAGCGCCGTCAGCGCGGCGTGCCGCCGCGTCTGCTCGAGCACGCCCTTGCGTGCGTCGACCAGGACGATCGCGAGCTCGGCCGTCGAGGCGCCCGTGACCATGTTGCGCGTGTACTGCACGTGCCCCGGCGTGTCGGCGAGCACGAACGCGCGCCGCGCGGTCGAGAAGTAGCGGTACGCGACGTCGATCGTGATGCCCTGCTCGCGCTCGGCGCGCAGACCGTCGGTGAGCAGCGCGAGGTCGACCGCCGTGCCGTGGCCGCCGCGGGCCGCCGTCGCCCGCTCGACGGCCGAGAGCTGGTCGGCCAGCACCGACTTCGTGTCGTACAGCAGGCGTCCGATGAGCGTGCTCTTGCCGTCGTCGACCGAGCCGGCGGTGGCCAGGCGCAGCAGGTCGCGCTGCGCGTGGTCCTGCGCGGCGAGCAGGTCGTCGGCGGGGGAGTGCGACGTCGTCAGGACGTCGGCCGGTGCGTGCGTGCCCATCAGAAGTACCCCTCGCGCTTGCGGTCCTCCATGGCGGCCTCGGAGGCCCGGTCGTCGGCGCGCGTCGCCCCGCGCTCGGTCAGGCGGCTCGCGGCGACCTCCGCGATGACGTCCGCGACGGTCGTCGCGGTCGACTCGACGGCGCCCGTGCAGCTCATGTCGCCGACCGTGCGGTAGCGGACCGCGCGGCGCGAGACCGGCTCGTCGGGACGAGGGCCGCCCCAGCCGCCCGCCGTCAGCCACATGCCGTCGCGGGCGAACACGTCACGCTCGTGCGTGAAGTAGATGCTCGGCAGGTCGATGCCCTCGCGCTCGATGTACCGCCACACGTCGAGCTCGGTCCAGTTCGACAGCGGGAAGACGCGCACGTGCTCACCGGGCTTGTGCCGCCCGTTGTACAGGTCCCACAGCTCGGGACGCTGCCGGCGCGGGTCCCACTGGCCGAACTCGTCGCGCAGCGAGAACACCCGCTCCTTGGCGCGCGCCTTCTCCTCGTCGCGCCGCCCGCCGCCGAACACGGCGTCGAACCGGTGCGCCGTGATCGCGTCGAGCAGCGGCACGGTCTGCAGCGGGTTGCGCGACCGGTCGGGGCGCTCGACGACACGGCCGTCGTCGATCGCGTCCTGCACGCTCGCGACGACGAGCCGCAGCCCGTGCTCGGCGACCGTGGCGTCCCGGTAGGCGAGGACCTCGGGGAAGTTGTGCCCCGTGTCGACGTGCATGACCGGGAACGGGACGGGCGCGGGCCAGAACGCCTTGCGCGCCAGGTGCAGCATGACGATGGAGTCCTTGCCGCCGGAGAACAGCAGCACGGGACGCTCGAGCTCGCCGGCGACCTCGCGCATCACGTGGATGCCCTCGGACTCCAGCGCGTCGAGCTGCGTCAGGCGCGTCGTGGCCGTGGGGGTGATGGTCGTCATGTGTGCAGCCCGCATTCCGTCTTGTTCGTGCCGGCCCAGCGCCCCGCGCGCGGGTCCTCGCCCGGGGCGACCGCGCGCGTGCAGGGTGCGCAGCCGATCGAGGCGTACCCGAGCTCGCGCAGCGGGTTGAGCACCACGTGGTGCTCGGCGACGTAGGCGTCCAGGTCGTCCTGCGTCCACGCGGCCAGGGGGTTGAGCTTGACCTTGGAACGCTTTGCGTCCCATCCGACGACCGTGATGTCCGAGCGCGTGGGGGCGTCCTCGCGGCGCATGCCCGTGACCCACGCCGTGTACGGGGCGAGCCCGCGCTCGAGCGGCTCGACCTTGCGCAGCGCGCAGCACAGGTCCGGGTTGCGCTCGTGCAGGCGCGGGCCGTGCTCGGCGTCCTGCTCGGCGACGGTCGCCAGCGGCAGGACCGTGCGCAGGTGCACGTCCGTGAAGTCGGCGTAGTAGTCGCGCGTGCCGATCGTCTCGGCGAAGTGGTAGCCGGTGTCCAGGAACATGACGTCGATCCCGGGGACGGCGCGCGCCGCGATGTCGACCAGCACCTCGTCGCCCATCGACGACGCGAGCACCAGGTCGTGGTCGAAGACCTCGCGCGCCCAGCGCAGGACGTCCGCGGGGTGCGCACCCTCCAGGTCGCGCCCGGCCCGGGTGGCCAGCGCGCGCAGGTCGTCCGGGGACAGTCCCGCCGCCGGTCGGGTCGCGGTGCTCATCGTGTCCCGACCAGACCCACGAAGCGCAGCGCGAACGCGCGTGCGCACGTACGGCACTCCCACTGACCGTGCGACTCGCCCGCCGGCCACAGGTCCTCGCTCGCGCAGAACGGGCAGTAGTACGGCACGGCCCGCTGCCCGGAGTCGCCGGACGCCCCGGAGCCGCTCACCGCAGGTCCTCCTCGTCCGCGCGCTGCACCCACTGCGCGAACAGCTCGCCCGGTGCGCGCTGCTCGTCGAAGCGGCGCGTGACGCGCTCGACGTAGTCGGGCAGCTCGGAGGACGGGACCCGCAGCCCGCGCAGCGTCTTGCCGAGCCCGCTGGTCAGGCCGAGCCCGCCGCCGAGGTGCACCTGGTAGCCCTCCTCGCCGTTCGCGAGCGCACCCTTGAGGCCGATGTCGGCGGTCTGGATGCGTGCGCACGAGTTGGGGCACCCGTTGACGTTGATCGTGATCGGCTGGTCGAACGTCGGCAGCCGCTTCTCGAGCTCACCGACCAGCAGGGTCGCGCGCGCCTTCGTCTCGACGATCGCGAGCTTGCAGAACTCGATGCCCGTGCACGCGAGCGTCCCGCGCCGGAACGTGGAGGCCTCCCGCACGTACAGCCCGAGCGACTCCAGGCCGCCGACGAGGTCGTCGACGCGCTGCGCCTCGACGTCCAGCACGACGAGCTTCTGCTCGGTCGTCAGCTGGACGCGGTCGGAGCCCGCGGCCTCGACGAGGTCGGCCAGCGCCGTCAGCACCGGGCCGGACACGCGCCCGACCGTCGGCGCGGCACCGACGTAGAACCTGCCGTCCCTCTGCGGGTGCACGCCGACGTGGTCGCGGCGGCCCGTCGGCGGTGGCGGTGGCTCGGGGCCGTCCGGCAGGGCGAAGCCCAGGTACTCGGTCTCGAGGACCTGCCGGAACAGCTCGGGGCCCCAGTCGGCGAGCAGGAACTTCAGCCGCGCGCGTGTGCGCAGCCGTCGGTAGCCGTAGTCGCGAAAGATCCCGACGACACCCGCCCACACGTCGGGGACCTGCTCGAGCGTCACGAACGCGCCGAGGCGCTTGCCGAGCATCGGGTTGGTCGACAGCGCACCGCCGACCCACAGGTCGAACCCGGGCCCGAGCTCGGGGTGCACGACGCCGACGAACGCGACGTCGTTGATCTCGTGCGCGACGTCGTGGTGCGGGGAGCCGCTGATCGCGGTCTTGAACTTGCGCGGCAGGTTCGAGTACGCCGGGTCGCCGATGTAGCGCTCGCGGATCGCGTGCACCGCGGGCGTGCCGTCGATGATCTCGTCGGCCGCGACGCCCGCGACCGGCGACCCGAGGATGACGCGCGGGACGTCCCCGCAGGCCTCCTGCGTGGTCAGACCGACCGACTCCAGGCGTCGCCAGATCTCCGGCACGTCCTCGATGCGGATCCAGTGCAGCTGGATGTTCTGCCGGTCGGTGATGTCCGCGGTGTCGCGGCCGAACTCCTGGGAGATGCCCGCGACCGTCCGCAGCTGCTGCAGGGTCAGCGTGCCGCCGTCGCAGCGGACACGGAGCATGAAGTACTCGTCGTCGAGCTCGTGCGGCTCGAGCGTCGCGGTCTTGCCGCCGTCGATCCCGGGCTTGCGCTGGGTGTACAGGCCCCACCAGCGCATGCGGCCGCGCAGGTCGTCACCGGGGATCGACGCGAAGCCCTGCTGGGCGTAGGCCGTCTCGATGCGGTGGCGGACGTTGAGCCCGTCGTCCTCCTGCTTGAGCTGCTCGTTGGCGTTGAGGGGATCACGCTGGTCGAAGGCCCACTGGCCCTCGGGCCGCTTCGCGGGCTCCGCGAGGCGGGGGGACGTCGTCTGTGCCATGAGGCACCTCCGCAGGGTGGCACGGTGGGGCGTGCTCACGCGTCCGCGCACGACGGCGAGGTCGTGCGGTACGGGCGCGGACCACGCGCCCGTGGGGGACGGGGCGGGTCAGCGGTTCCGCGGACAGCAGGCACACGGGACCGCGGCGGCGCGACAGCACCGACACAGGCAGCGGTTCCCGGAGAGGCTCACGCGACGAGAGTGGCACGCCGATCGCGTCGGCGGCAGGCGATGTCCGGATCGCGAGACTCTGGCTCGAAGTGTGGACGGATGTCCAGGACCTCGGTCCCTGGCCCCGCCCGCGCACCGTCACCCTCCGTCGCGGCGTCGGCCACCGGTCGTGGGACGTATCCTCGACTGCCGTGACCACCGTCGAGCCCACCGGGGTGCCGGCCGGGGTGCCCGACACCACCGTGCCCGCGTCGCTCACGGCCCGCCACCCCCGGGTGCACGCCGCACGCCTCCTCGGCGAGCTCGCCCCGCCCCGGCACTTCGCGCGCGAGTCGTTCGACACCTACCGCCCCGACCCGGCGCACGCGTCCCAGCAGCGCGCGCTCGACCGGCTCCGGGAGGTCGCCGCCGCGCTCACCGGCCCCGCGCGCACCGGCGGCACCTGGTGGCGCCGACGCGCCGCGGCCACCGCACCAGCGGTGTACCTCGACGGCGGGTTCGGCGTCGGCAAGACGCACCTGCTCGCGTCGCTCGCGCACGCGGTCGGACCCGAGCGCACGGCCTACGGCACGTTCGTCGAGCTCACGAACCTGGTCGGCGCGCTCGGGTTCGCCGCGACCGTCGACGCGCTCGCCGAGCGTCGCCTGCTGTGCATCGACGAGTTCGAGCTCGACGACCCCGGCGACACCGTCCTGATGTCCCGCCTGCTGCGCGAGCTCGCCGACCGGGGCGTCGCGCTCGCCGCGACGTCGAACACGCTGCCCGAGTCGCTCGGCGAGGGGCGCTTCGCCGCCGAGGACTTCCTGCGCGAGATCCAGGCCCTGTCCGCACGCTTCGAGGTGCTGCGCATCGACGGCCAGGACCACCGCCACCGCGACGTCACGACGCACGCCGCGACGCTCGGGGACGCCACGGTCGCACGTCTCGTCGCCGCGCGCGGCGACGCGACCCTCGACGACTTCGACGCGCTGCTCGACCACCTGTCCACGGTCCACCCCAGCCGCTACGGCGCGCTGCTCGACGACGTCGGCCTCGTCGGCCTGACCGGCGTGCGACCCGTCACGCGGCAGGACGTCGCGCTGCGCCTCGTCGTGCTCGTCGACCGTCTCTACGACCGCGACGTGCCGGTCGCGCTCGCGGGCGCCGACCTCGCCGCGGACGGCGCCGACCTGTTCACGCCCGAGATGCTCGCGGGCGGGTACCGCAAGAAGTTCTACCGCGCGCTGTCGCGGCTCGGCGCGCTCGCGGCCGAGGGTGCCGCGCTGGCGGCCCCCGCGACCTGACCCGCTGCGGCGGTGAGGACGACGACGCTGCGTGCCGGGACGTCGACGACGAGTGGCTCGCGCGGACCGTGCGGTGCGTGCACCGCGCCGCCGTCCCACGACGCGACGACCCGCAGCGGCACCGACGCGGGCACGGGCACGGCGACGGGGCGGTGCGCGAGGTTGAGCACGACCCGGGCCTCGCCGCGGTGCAGCACGAGCGCGCCCTGCCAGCCGGGCGCATCGGTCGGCGCATCCGTCGGGTGCACGTCGAGCGACGTCCGGTGCCGGTCGCCCGAGGCGAGGTCCGGCACCGACCGACGCAGCGCGACGAGCACGCGGTACCACTCGAGCAGGCGTGCGTGCGCGGGGTGCGCCGGCTCGTCCCAGTCGAGCACGCTCGCCGCGAACGTCGCGGGGTCCTGCGGGTCCGGCACGTCGACCGGCCCGCCGTACAGGTCGGCCCACCCGTGCCCGCCGAACTCGCGGCGGCGCCCCGCACGGACCGCCGCGGCGAGGTCGGGCTCGGGGTGGTCGGTGAAGAACTGCCACGGCGTGCTCGCGCCCCACTCCTCGCCCATGAACAGCAGCGGGCTGAACGGGGACAGCAGCACGAGCGCGGCCTGCACCGCCTGGGCGCCCGCGTCGAGCCGTGACGACGGCCGGTCGCCCAGCGCGCGGTTGCCCACCTGGTCGTGGTTCGAGGAGAAGACGACGAACCGGTGGCCGTCGACGTCGTCCGGCACCGGGGCGCCCCACGGGACCCCGCGGAACGTCGACGGGCTGCCGTCGTGCACGAACACACGGGTCAGCGCCGTGCGCAGCACCTGAGGTGAGCCGAAGTCGACGTAGTAGCCGTGCCGCTCCCCGGTGAGCAGCGCGTGCACCGCGTGGTGCACGTCGTCCGCCCACTGCGCGGTCATGCCCCAGCCGCCGTCGTGCGTCCCGCCGAGCGTCACGACGTCGTTCAGGTCGGACTCCGCGACGAGACCCACCGGGCGCCCGAGCGCACCGGCGAGCTCGTCGATCTCGTCGGAGAGCTGTGCCAGCAGATGACGCCCGGAGTCGTCGCGCAGCGCGTGCACCGCGTCGAGCCGGAACGCGTCCACGTGGAAGTCACGCGCCCAGCGCAGCACCGAGTCGCAGATCCATCGCCGCACGTGCGTCGCGCCCTCGCCGTCGAGGTTGACCGCATCGCCCCACGGCGTACTGTGCGCGGACGTGAAGTACGGGCCGAGCTCGTGCAGGTAGTTGCCCGACGGGCCCAGGTGGTTGTGCACGACGTCGAGGCAGACCGCGAGCCCCAGGCCGTGCGCCGCGTCGACGAACGCCTGCAGCGCGGCCGGTCCGCCGTAGGGCTCGTGCACCGCGTAGAGCGCGACACCGTCGTACCCCCACCCGCGGCGACCGTTGAACGCCGCCACCGGCATGAGCTCGACGACGTCGACCCCCAGGTGCACCAGGTGCTCCAGGTGCTGTGCGGCCGCGTCGAGCGTCCCCTGCGGCGTGAACGTGCCGACGTGCAGCTCGTACGTCACCGCACCGCGCACGTCCAGACCGCTCCAGCCGTCGTCCGTCCACGCGAACCGGCCGGTGTCGAACACGCGCGCGGGGCCGTGCACGCCGTGCGGCAGCCACGCCGCGCGCGGGTCCGGGCGCGGGGGACCGCCGTCGAGCGCGAAAGCGTAGTCCGTGCCGTGCGGCAGCGCGACGTCGGCCGTCCACCAGCCGTCGCCGGTTGCGCGCAGGGGGGTGCGCGAGCCGTCCGCCGGCAGCACGAGGTCGACCCGCGCGGGCAGCGGCGCCCACAGCCGCGGCGTCAGCACGTCACGTCCCCTCGCGCACGAGCAGCGCGACCGGCAGTCGTTCCAGCACGTCGGCGACCCGCTGGACGCCACCCGGCAGCGCGCGGTCCGTCAGCACGTCGTGCCACGTGCCGTCCGGCAGCGCGAGCGTGTGGTCGGCCCAGCCGCCGAGCCGCTCGACGGCCGCCGCCAGGCGCGTCGCGACGCTCACCACGCGCGGCGCACCGCCCACCGTGCGCGCGAACGTCAGGCTGTGGCCCGACGAGTGCGGCAGAGGCACGAAGCCCGCGTCCGGCCCGACGAACGCCTCGGGCACGTCACGGCGCACGCGCAGCGCGCGCGAGGTGACCAGCAGCTTCTCGTCCGCGAGGGAGCGGGGCCCGGCTCCGTCGTCGAGCCGCGCGAGCCTCGACGCCAGCGCGTCGGCGTCGACCGGCCGACGGTTGTCCGGGTCCACGAGGGTCGGCGTCGGCACCTCCGTGCCCTGGTAGACGTCCGCGACGCCCGGCAGCGTGAGCTGGACGAGCTTGGTGCCGAGCGTCGCGGCCCGCACCGCCTCGCGCGTGCGCAGCTCCCACGCGTGCAGCAGGCCGAGCACCGCGGGGTCGGTGCGTGCCCGGCGCGCGGTCGTCAGCACCGCGTCCTCGTAGGCCGTGTCCGGTGCGGTCCACGACGTGCGGGACTTCGCCTCGCGGACCGCCTTCGTCAGGTACCCGGTCAGGCGGTCCTCCGCGATCGGGCCGTCGTCCCACGTGCCGACGAGGGTCTGCCACAGCAGGTGCTCGGTGCGGCCGTCGAGCAGCGCACCGCGGTACGGGGCCGACGCCCGCCGCAGGTCCTCGAGCAGGTCCGCCCACTCGCGCGGCAGCTCCGAGAGCACGCCGATCCGCGCCCGCGTGTCCTCGCCGCGCTTGGTGTCGTGCGTCGACAGCGTCGTCATGCCCCACGGCGCCGCGCCCTGCGCGCGGGACGCCCACGCGGCCAGGTCCGTGGGCGTCGTCGCGAACCGCGCGGGCTCACCGCCGACCTCGCACAGCGCCACGAGGTGCGTCCAGCGGTAGAACGCGGTGTCCTCGACCCCCTTGGCCATCACCGCGCCGCAGGTCTGCTGGAACCGCACCACGAGCTCGGCACGCCGCGGGTCGGCCGTACGCCCGGCGGACCCTGCCTCGCGCCCGGCCAGCAGGTCGAGCAGCACGGCCATCGTGGCCTCGCGCTCGGGGTCGAGACGGCGCCGCGCGCGGTCGGCAGCGGCGCCGAGCACGGCCGAGGACGTCGGCGGGACCGGCTCACCCGGCACGACGTACGCGCGGTACCGGTCGAACGCGACGAGCAGCTCGACGAGGCACTGCTCGAGGCTGCGCCACGTGTGGTCGCGCAGCCGCAGGTCGTCGTGGCAGATCTCGGCGGCGAGGTTGGTCAGCCGGTGCACCTCGGCGTACAGGGGGCCGTCGACGACCTCACGCTTGGCCTCCTCCTCGACCAGGTCGAACGCGTCGGAGACGTCCCCCGTGAGCCGGTGCATGACCGAGCCGAGGACGGCGGCCCCGCCCGGGTCGACGAACGCCTGCTGCACGCGCCACAGCGCCTCGTAGCCCGTCGTGCCCGCGGTGGACCAGTCGTCGGGCAGCTCCTCGTCACCCGCGAGGATCTTCTCGACGACGACCCACGCGCCACCGGTCGCCCCGCGCAGCCGGTCGAGGTAGCCCGCGGGGTCCGCGAGGCCGTCGGGGTGGTCGATGCGCAGCCCGTCGACGACGCCGTCGCCCAGCAGCCGCAGCACGAGCGCGTGCGTCGCGTCGAACACGTCCGGGTCCTCGACACGCAGCGCGACGAGCGAGCCGACGTCGAAGAACCGGCGGTAGTTCAGCTCCTCGTCGGCGACCTTCCAGTACGCGAGCCGGTAGTGCTGGCGCTCGACCAGCTCGCCGAGGGGGAGCTGCTCGGTGCCGGCACGGACGGGGAAGACGTGGTCGTGGTAGCGCAGGACGGTCTGCTCACCCAGCCCGGGCACGTCGACGCGGTCCAGCGTGAGCTCGTCGCGCGCGAGCACCGCACCGATCCGGTCGCCGAGCACCGGCATGAGCACCGCGCCGTCGCCGGCCGACCAGTCGACGTCGAACCACGACGCGTACGGGGACGAGGGGCCGTCCGTGAGCACGGACCACAGCGCACGGTTGTGCCACACGGGCGTCGGCACGGCCATGTGGTTGGGCACGATGTCGAGCACCAGGCCCAGGCCGGCGTCGTGTGCGACGTCCGCGAGCCGGCGCAGGCCGTCCTGCCCGCCGAGCGCGGGCGCGACGACGTCGTGGTCGACGACGTCGTAGCCGTGCGTCGAGCCGGGCGCCGCCTCGAGCACGGGGGACAGGTACACGTGCGTGACGCCGAGCGCCGCGTAGTACGGCACCCGTGCCGCGACGTCGTCGAACGTCAGGTCGGCGCCGAGCTGCACGCGGTACGTGGAGACCGGGACGCGGTGCGGCCCACGGACCGTGCGCCGCTCGGGGACGGTGCGTGCGTCGACGGTGTCGCTCATCCGTGCTCCCGCGAGACGCGGCTCGCCTCGCTCGCCGCGGCCGCGGCCGCACCGCTGCCCGAGGCCGACGGGGTCTCGTGCTCCGGGGGGCGCGTGAACAGCACCATCGAGCGCGGGGCGAGCGTCACGCGGCCGCGCGGCCGCACCTGGCGTCCCGGTCTGACCTGCGAGTCGGTGTCGAGCACCGCCGTCCACACCGGGCCGTAGTCGGCGTCGGGCAGCTGGAACTGCTTCTTCTCCCAGTGCGAGTTGAACAGCAGCAGGAACGAGTCGTCGACGACGTCCTGCCCGCGCATGTCGGGCTCGTCGATCGCGTCGCCGTTGAGGAACACCATGACCGCGTACGCGTGGTCGGAGCTCCACGCCTCGTCGGACATGTGCCCGCCGCTCGGCGTCATCCACGCGATGTCGCGCAGGTCGGACTCGCCGCCGTGCTCGGCGGCACCCGCGAAGAAGCGTCGCTGGCGGAACACCGGGTGGTCGCGCCGCAGCCGGATGACGCGCTGGGTGAACTCCAGCAGCGAGAGGCGCTCGTCGTCGAGCGACCAGTCGACCCACGTGATCTCGTTGTCCTGGCAGTAGCCGTTGTTGTTGCCGCCCTGCGTGCGACCCAGCTCGTCGCCGTGCGAGAGCATCGGCACGCCCTGGGACAGCAGCAGGGTCGCGAGGAAGTTGCGCTGCTGGCGCGCCCGCAGGCGCAGGACCTCCGGGTCGTCGCTCGGGCCCTCGACGCCGCAGTTCCAGGAGCGGTTGTGGCTCTCCCCGTCGCGGTTGTCCTCGCCGTTGGCCTCGTTGTGCTTGTCGTTGTACGACACGAGGTCGCGCAGGGTGAAGCCGTCGTGCGCGGTGACGAAGTTGACGCTCGCGATCGGGCGGCGACCGGTGTGCTCGTAGAGGTCGGAGGACCCCGACAGGCGGCTCGCGAACTCCCCGAGGGTCGAGGGCTCGCCGCGCCAGAAGTCGCGCACCGTGTCGCGGTACTTGCCGTTCCACTCGGTCCACAGCGGCGGGAACCCGCCCACCTGGTACCCGCCCTCGCCGAGGTCCCACGGCTCGGCGATGAGCTTGACCTGCGAGACGACGGGGTCCTGGTGGACGAGGTCGAAGAACGCGGACAGGCGGTCGACCTCGTGGAACTGGCGCGCGAGGGTCGCCGCGAGGTCGAACCGGAACCCGTCGACGTGCATCTCGGTCACCCAGTACCGCAGCGAGTCCATGATGAGCTGCAGGACCGCGGGGGAGCGCATGAGCAACGAGTTGCCCGTGCCGGTGGTGTCGAAGTAGTGCGACTGGTCGTCGTCGACGAGGCGGTAGTAGCCCGCGTTGTCGATGCCGCGGAAGCTGAGCGTCGGGCCCAGGTGGTTGCCCTCGGCGGTGTGGTTGTAGACCACGTCGAGGATCACCTCGATGTCGGCGGCGTGCAGCGCCTTGACCATCGACTTGAACTCCTGCACCTGCTGGCCGGTGCCGGACATGTACGAGTAGCCGTTGTGCGGTGCGAAGAAGCCGATCGTGTTGTAGCCCCAGTAGTTCGACAGGCCGCGCTCCTGCAGCGACGGGTCGTTGACGAACTGGTGCACGGGCATGAGCTCGACGGCCGTGACGCCGAGCGCCGACAGGTGGTCGATCACGGCCGGGTGCGCGAGCGCCGCGTACGTGCCGCGCATCTCCTCCGGCACCGCGGGGTGCAGCCGGGTCAGGCCCTTGACGTGCGCCTCGTAGATCACGGACTCGTGGTACTCGTGCTCCGGCGGGCGGTCGTGGCCCCAGTCGAAGAACGGGTTGACCACGACGGACGTCATCGTGTGCCCGGCCGAGTCGGACTCGTTGCGGGTCGCGGGGTCCCCGAACGTGTACGAGTACAGCGACGCGTCACCGTCGATCTGCCCGTCGATGGCCTTGGCGTACGGGTCGAGCAGGAGCTTGGACGGGTCGCACCGGTGGCCCGCCTGCGGGTCGTACGGCCCGTGCACGCGGAAGCCGTACCGCTGCCCGGGGGCGATGGTCGGCAGGTACCCGTGCCACACGAACGCGTCGACCTCCGGCAGGTCGACGCGGGTCTCGGTGCCGTCGGCGTCGAGCAGGCACAGCTCGACCCGGTCGGCCACGCCGGAGTACAGGGCGAAGTTCGTGCCCGTCCCGTCGTAGGTGGCACCGAGGGGGTAGGGGCGTCCGGGCCAGATGCGCATGGGCACAGCGTGCCAGGAGCCTGTGACGTCGGCGCTTCGAGCGGGTCCCGGGGGTGGCGGACGAGACGTGCGTCACACCGTGGTCAGCCGATCGTCACCAGGTCGCGCACGTCGTCGTCGGGCAGCGTGTCGACGACGGCCGTCACCTGCAGGTCCCGCAGCGACGCGGTGCCGCGGTGCACCGACAGGAAGGCCGTGTCGGACGCGTCACGACCGGTCGAGACGCGCACGAGCGTGGACCGGGGCGCGAGCGTCGTCGCGTCGACGACGCACCAGCGGTCGTCGACCCACGCCTCGGCGACCGCGTGGAAGTCCATCGGGTCGAGGCCCGGTGCGTACACGGCGACCAGGCGCGCCGGGACGTCGAGCGCGCGCAGCAGGGCGACGACGAGGTGCGCGTAGTCGCGGCACACGCCCTGGCGGGCGAGCAGCGTGCGGACGGCGCCGTCGGTCGGCAGGCTCGAGCCCGGCACGTAGGACAGCTGGGTGCCGACCCACGAGCTGACGGCGGCGAGCAGGTCGACGCCCGTCAGGCCCGTGAACTGCGCACGTGCGGTGGGGGCGAGCACGTCCGACTCGCAGTAGCGGCTGGGGCGCAGGTACACGAGCGCGTCGACGTCGTCCGGGCCCAGGGGGTCCGCGCGTCCGACGACGCGTGCGCGGTAGTCGACGACGAGCGTGCCGGGGTCGGCCTGCAGAACGTGCAGACGTGTGCCGTGGGCGTCGACGACCTCGCGCGGGTCCAGCGGTGTGCCGTCGAGCGTGACCGCGAGCACCTCGTCGGGCGCGTAGGTGCGCGCGACGGCGATCTCGAGGACGAGCGTCGCGGGCGACGTCACGTCGAGGGTCAGGCGGGAGCTCACGTCACGCTGCACGGGTGACATCGTGGCAGCAGCGGCCCGGGGTGTCGCGCGGTCGACCGGCCTGCGGGAAGATCCTCGTGCTGGGCGTCGCGCGCGGCCGGCGCCGGTAGGACGACCGTCCGAGTGGCATGAAGCGTTTAGGAGCCTCAGGCCCCTGGGTCGGCCGAGATCGGTCCGTTACCGTGTCATGACCTTCGTCAGCGCGGACGGACGCGAAGGAGTCGACCTGTGAGCGAGGCACCCATGACCGCAGGCAGCCAGCGGCGGGACACCCGTGTGACCGTGATCGTCCCGACGTACAACGAGGCGCCCAACGTGGCCGAGCTCGTGCGTCGGGTCGGGGTCGCCACGCGCGGGCTGGACGCCGAGCTCCTGTTCGTCGACGACTCGAGCGACGACACGGCCGACGTGGTCCGGGCCGTGGCGCCGGGTGCCGAGCTGCCGGTGCGCGTGATCCACCGCGCCGAGCCCACCGGCGGGCTCGGCGGGGCCGTCCTGGAGGGTGTGCGCGCATCCGCGTCGCCGTACTTCCTCGTCATGGACGGCGACCTGCAGCACCCCCCCGAGCTCATCCCCGCGCTGCTCGCACGCGCCCAGGAGCCCGACGTCGACGTCGTCGTCGCGTCGCGCTACATCGGCGACGGGTCGAGCGCCGGGCTCTCGAACGTCGTGCGCCAGGCCGTGTCCTCGACGTCGACCGCCGTCACGCGCGCCATGTTCCCCGTCAAGCTGCGCGACTGCTCCGACCCGATGACCGGCTTCTTCGCGGTGCGCCGCGGTGCGGTGGACCTCGAGACGCTGCGTCCTCGCGGCTTCAAGATCCTCCTCGAGATCCTCGCGCGTCACCCCATGCGGGTCGTCGAGGTGCCGTTCGTGTTCGGGGAGCGGTACGCGGGGGAGTCCAAGGCGAACCTCGCGCAGGGGCTGCACTTCCTGTGGCAGCTCGCCGGGCTGCGGTTCGGGCGCATGTCCCGGTTCGCGATCATCGGTGGCCTGGGCACGCTCGCGAACATCGCGATCGTCTGGCTGCTGACGCTGCTCGGCATGAGCTGGCTGCCCGCCGCGGTCATCGCGGCCGAGCTGACGATCGTCGGCAACTTCCTCATGCAGGAGCGTTTCGTGTTCCGCGACCTGCGGCACGAGGGCAAGAGCGGGTGGGCGAGGTTCGGCCAGTCCTTCACGTTCAACAACGTGGAGACGCTCGTGCGGATGCCCGTCATGGCGCTGCTCGTCGAGACCATGCACGTCGCCGCCGTGCTGGCGACCGCGATCACGCTGCTCGTCGCGTTCGTCGTCCGGTTCACGTTCCACTCGCGGATCGTCTACCGCCCGCGCGCGTCGAGCCGTCGGGCCCGGATGGTCGAGCGCGAGGCCCAGCGGGCCGACGCACCGCCCGCGCCCGACGCCGAGCGCGTGTGACGGCACGCTCGTCGCGGCACCGTCCCCGGTGTGCCCGGGTGGATCCGGCGCGCCCGGACGTGTCCGGGGAGTGGACAGATCTCGCATCAGGGGTGACCTCCGGCCCTTGTGCTGCCACGATGTCGCGCGTGAAGCGGATCACGTTGGCGGTACGACGCCACCCGGACCTCGTGCGCCCCTGTCGCGCAGCGTGTTGTCGCTGACCCATCGCCCGCCCTGTGCACCCCGGCGCTGTGCACCCCAGCCCTGCGCATCCCGGCCCCGTGCACCCCGGCGCTACGCGCCTGACGCCTGACGGCCACGCGACCGCTCGTGCCGCACCCCGCCCGGATGCCGGCAGCGGCTCCTTCACGCTCCCCATGGATGAGGTCCCGTCATGTCCCTCCTGCCCCCTGCCGCCGTGTGCGGCGCCCCTGCCGCCCGACGGGGCGGTGCCTGATGGTCGACCTGCGCCGGATGATGCTGCTCGCCGACCTGGCCGACCTCGGAACCGTCACCGCCGTCGCCGAGCGGCGCAACATCACGAGCTCGGCGGTCTCCCAGCAGCTGCGCGTCCTGGAGGACGAGGCCGGTGCGATCCTGTTCCGCAAGGACGGACGCACGCTCGGGCTGACCCGCAGCGGCAAGGTGCTCGTCGAGCACGTCCGCCGCGTCCTGGGCGCGCTCGCCGAGGAGTCCTGGGTCACCGGTCTGCCGGGCTCGACCCTCGCCCAGGCGGTCCAGCTCATCGGTGACGGTGCCGGCTTCGAGCCGAGGATCACGCACCGCCTCGTCGGTGCGCAGAACATCTGCGGCCGGGCGGCCACCGAGGTCGCCTCGGCGGTCGTGCCCCGCTACTCGGTGCCACGCCTGCTCCAGGGCCTGATCGTCGAGGACGTCGTCGCCGGCTCGCGCACGCTCCACGCGGTCGTGCGCGAGGGGCGTCAGCGCGACCCGAAGATCGCGGCCGTGGTCCGCGAGCTCAAGGACATCGCCCGGGGCCTGGACGCGACGAACGCCCCGGCGTTCCGCCTCGTCGCCGCCTCGTGACCCGGCGTGCCACCGCCGCGGACGCGCACGTCGGCCGACCGGTCCCGGGCGCCGGACCCTGCCGGTCGGCGATCGACGCGGGGCGCTGCGCGCTCCTGAGCCCCCGCGCTCCCGGCCGCGGAGGCGCTATCGTGGCCGGGACCCGCGACCCAGGGAGGTGCCATGGGTGAGCCGCACGGACCCGGTGCTCGGGCACCGGGTGAGGACGTCGATGCGCCGCCGGACGGCCTGCAGGAGTGGGTCGATCGTGTCGCTCCGCTGCTCGGCGTCGACGCCGGGCTGGTCACCGTGACGCGCGACGAGGTCCTCGACATGGTGCGCGACGTCGCCCACGGCGTGCTGCGACCCGCCGCGCCGCTGACCGCGTACGTCGTCGGGATCGCCGCCGGGCGGGCCGAGGCCCGGGGTGCGGACCCCGTCCAGGCGGTGCGCGCGGCGCTCGCCGCGGTCGACGGGCTCATCAGCGAGCGCGGCACCCAGGCCATGCAGTACGGCTCCGGCCAGGGCGAGCCGTTCATGCGCGAGAAGATCGTGGAGGTGATGGCCGAGGAGCACATCCACGC
>JAFAEH010000103.1 GCA_023424135.1 Actinomycetes bacterium
ACCCGGACCCGCACCGGATGCCCGGCCCGCCCGGGCGGGTGGGTGACCGGCAGCGGCTCGCGGCCCGGTCACCCCCGCCCGTCCGCAGGAGGGCGGCCGGCGCCGTCAGCGCCAGGGCGCCCAGCCGTCGTCGCCCGTCAGGTACGTGGCGCGCGTGAACGCGGCCGCCTCGCGGCGTGTGAGCTGCGGACGGTCGTCGGTGACGAACGCACCCGGGCCGCGGTTGGCGTGCTCGGCGAAGCGCGCGTCGCGCCACGCCCACCCGCCGGAGAAGTCGCTCCACGGCGACGCGCCCAGGTGGTCACCGAGCCACGAGTCACGCACGAGCACCTGACCGATCGCGTCGGGGTCGTTGCTCGGGTGCCACGGGCGGCCGAGGAAGACGGTGCCCGCGGGCGCGTCGCTGGTGAACCGGGACTGCACGAACAGGAAGCCGTACGGGTTGGCGATCGACGTGCTGGGCGCGGTGACGTACCCGTTGTTGGTCGTCGAGCCGCGGGTCAACGAGCGCAGCTCACAGCGCTCGAACACCGCGGTGCCGCGGCCGAACACGAAGTCGACGTCGCCCTCGACGTAGCAGTCGCGGAAGTATGCGCGTGCGACGACGTCGGCCGCGCTGCTGTTGACGTAGAGCGTGTCCTGGTTGCCGAGGAACCGGACGCCGTCGAACACGGCGCGGTCGGCGCGGGTGAGCACCGCGACGGCCTGGCGGGACGTGATCTCGGGGTGCGCGGCCTCGTCGAACGAGTTGACGAACGTGAGGTCGCGCGCGGTGAAGTCGGCGCCGCTGATGGTGACGCTCGCACTGCCGGTGGTCCCCCAGGTGCCGGACCCGTCGGGCCTGGGCGTGCCGTTGGCGTTGTCGTAGCCGATGACGACGTCCTGGGCCCGTCGTCCGGTGCCGACGAGCGTGAGGTGCGGCTTCGACGCGGGGATCGTGACGACCTCGTGGTACGTGCCCGGACGGACCGCGATGACCCACGCGGTGGTGCGGCCGGCGGGTGCGGCGTCGACGGCGGCCTGCACGGTCGTGTGGTCGCCGCGGCCGTCTGCGGCGACCGTGGCGTCGGCGCGGACGTGGCCGGGTGCGGGTCCGGTGCCGGGGCCGTGGTGGTCACCGCCACCCGCCGCGGCGGGTGTGACGAGGGCCCCGACGAGCCCCAGGCCGATCACGAGTGCGGACGTCGCCCGGCGGGCGGTTGCTGCGCGCATGCCTCTACCCCTTCGTAGAAAGCGGTTTCCCGATCGTCCGGAACGTAGGGGTATGCGCTTACCGGAGTCAACGCCCGTCTCACCGGCGAGCTACGCGTGGCCCAGGTGCTCGTGGTCGCGGTGCGACGCGGGCTCGATCTGGAACGTCGAGTGCGCGACGGCGACGTCGAAGTGGGTCGCCAGGCACTCCTGGAGCCGGTCGAGGATCTGCGCGGTGTGACCGTCACCGAAGCACTCGTCGGCGACCACGACGTGCGCGGTGACCACCGGCAGACCCGTCGCGACGAGGCTCGCGTGCAGGTCGTGGACGTTCCGCACGTGCTCGACCTCCAGCAGGTGGCGGCGCACGTCGTCGAGGTCGAGCCCCGGCGGCGTCGACTCCAGCAGCACGGACGACGCCTCGCGCAGCAGCCGGGCGGCCCGCGGCACGATGAGCAGGCCGATGAGCAGCGCGGCGACCGCATCGGCCCGCTGCCACCCCGTCGTCGCGATGACGACGGCCGCGACGATCACGCCGAGCGAGCCGAGCGCGTCGTTCAGCACCTCGAGGAACGCGGCCCGCAGGTTGAGGTTCGACCCCCGGCGCCCGGCCAGGACGAGCAGCGCCGCGATGTTGGCGACGAGACCGATGACGCCGAACACGACCAGCTCGGCCGCCGGGACGTCCGGGGGCTCGACGAGCCGCCGCACGGCCTCGACCAGCACGTACACCCCGACGGCCAGCAGCACCGCGGACTGCGCGAGCGCCGCGAGCACCTCGGCGCGGCGGTACCCCCACGTGCGCCGTGAGGTCGCCGGGCGCCGCACCAGGTGCGCGGCCAGCAGCGCCATCGCCAGACCCGCCGCGTCGGTGAGCATGTGCGCGGTGTCGACGAGCAGCGCGAGCGACCCAGTGACGACGGCACCGACAGCCTGCGCGACGAGGACGAGCGACGTCAGCGCGAACGCGACCGCGAGCCGGCCGCGCGAGTCGGGCACGCCGTGGTCGTGGTGGTGGCTCATCGTGGCTCCCTCGTGGCCGGTCCGTCAGCGTCGCGCATCGATCCGCACGACGTCCGGCTCGGGCGTGGCGGCGAGGATCTGCTCGTCAGCGGTGAGCAGGGGCACGTCGGCCACGTGCGCCTGGGCGACGAGCATGCGGTCGAAGGGATCACGATGCGGCATCCCCCGCACGTCCCGCACCGCCCACGCGGCCTCGGGCCGCACGTCGAGCCAGGTCAAGCCGGCATCCGAGATCCGCGCGGGCAGGTCGTCCGGGACCACGAGCCGACCCAGCTCGGCCTTGATCGCGATCTCCCAGAGCGAGGCCGTCGAGACGAGCCGCTGGGTGCCCGCGTCGATGCGGCCGCGCGCGCGCGGACCGAGCCGCGGGTCGTCGGCCAGCAGCCAGAGCACGACGTGCGTGTCGAGAAGCACGCTCACCGTCCGTCGAACATGTCGGCGATCTCGGCCAGCGGCGCGTCGAAGTCGTCGGTCAGCTCGATCTCGCCACGCGCCGTGCCGTAGACGACATCGGCCCGCACGTGCGGCACGAGGTCGGCCACCGGGCGGCCTGCCCGGGCGATCACGATCCGCTCCCCCGCCTCCACGCGCTCCAGCAGGCGCGAGAGATGCGTCTTCGCGTCGTAGACGTTCACGGTGGCCATGCCGCGACCCTACTCCCCCCTGACCAGACCTGACCAGACCTGGTCGACTGCGGCGCGTGCCGTCGTCGGTGCGTGCAGAGTTCGGGACGTCAGACGTCCCGAACCCTGCACACGGGGGCAGGGCCGCGGAGGAGGTCCTCGCGGGACCGCGGCGGGCGGGTGTCGGCGCGGGTGCGACGTCGACCGCGACGACCGGGTCCGAGAACTCCATCATCCTTCTGTACATCGTTGTACACGGCGTGGTTCCATTGGTCGGAGCCCGGTCTACAACGATGGAGATGCCGTGCCGAACTGGCCCAGCCCCCTTGTCCTGCAGCGCGCCGACCCGTGCGTGCTGCGCCACGACGGGCAGTACTACTTCACCGCGTCCCACCCGGCGTACGACCGCGTCGTCCTGCGCCGCGCCGAGCGGCTCGAGGACCTGCAGTCCGCCGACGAGGTCACCATCTGGCGCCGCCACGACGACGGCCCGCAGTCGCACCTCATCTGGGCGCCCGAGCTGCACCGCGTCGGCGACGCCTGGTACGTCTACTACGCCGCCGCCCCGGACGCCGACGTCCGCGCCGACGCCCCCGGTGCCGCCCAGACGTTCAACCACCGCGTCTTCGTCCTCGAGAACACCTCCGCGGACCCGTTCACCCCCACGTGGGTCGACCGCGGGCAGGTCGACACCGGCTGGGAGTCGTTCGCGCTCGACGCGACGTCGTTCGTCCACGGCGGCACCCAGTACCTCGTGTGGGCGCAGCAGGACGTGACGATCCCCGGCAACTCGAACCTCTACATCGCACCCATGGCGGACCCGTGGACGCTCGCAGGGCCTGCCGTGCTGCTCACACGCCCCGAGCACGCGTGGGAGTGCGACGGGTTCTGGGTCAACGAGGGCCCGTCCGTGCTCGTGCGCGACGGGCACGTCTGGCTCACGTACTCCGGCGCCGCGACCGGCCCGCAGTACGCGATGGGGCTGCTCGTCGCCGACGCGGACGCCGACCTGCTCGACCCCGCGTCCTGGACCAAGAGCCCCGACCCGGTGTTCGTCAGCGAGCCGGCGCACGGGCAGTACGGACCCGGGCACAACTCGTTCACCCAGACGCCCGACGGGCAGACCGTGCTCGTCTACCACGCCCGCACGTACACGCAGATCGACGGTGACCCCCTGTGGGACCCCAACCGGCACGCGCACGCACAGGTGCTGCCGTTCGTCGACGGCGCACCCGTGTGGGGCACCCCGCAGCCGTGCGACCGCCCCGTCCCGACCACGACCGACGTCCTGCCGCCGTCGGGTCTGGGATCACCCGTCGGGGCGTGACGAGGGCACGGCCGAGACGAGGGAGCGACACGAGCCGCCTGACGGGCGTCGCACCAGTCGCGGGGCGATCGTCACCATCTGGTCGCTACAAGATCACTCCGACGAGACTCCGGAGATCTCGGTCCCCGGTGGCAGAGATCTTGTGGCAGCAATGATCTGCCGTTCTCGGAACTGGCTTCCGCACTCCATCGGGACGCCACGTCCAACTGCGCGTGCACGAGATTCTTCACGTACTCGACCACGCCGCCCACGTGGCAGAACTGACAATCAATCGTGCTCATGGGTCGATGATCGCCCTTACCGGTGACACTTCGGGCAAGTCAGACACCCAAGCGGTCCAGCGCAGCACCCCGCTGCTCTCACCGGAGAGTGAACGGCCCCTGCGTCGCGCAACCGTCACGCCAGCCCCGGAGCGGCGGAGCGACCCCAGCGCCCGCACCGGGTGGCTCAGGCCCTCGTTCAGCGCCATCGCCCCCACTCCGCGATCGACCGGGAAGCGGCGGCCGCGTCTCCAAGGCGAGTCGATCGTGGCCACGCAGGCGCTTCCACGCCCCCCTTCCAGGTCGGACGGACGAGGGCGAACGTGCCGTCGATCAGGCTGACCACCACGACATGTGGTAGCGGCGGCGCGCGCGTCTGTCAACGTTCACCTCGGTCCGAATCGTCACACTTTCGGGTGAACTCTGCTGTGATCTGGCCGCCTGTACCGATTACGTGGATTGACGTGAAAGTTTCGGGGATCGACAGTGTCCTTCCGCCGGCGGGTTCGAGGAGGACCCGGTGCACGGCTGACCAAGGAGGAACGATGACGACCCGACCCACGCCCCGACGAGGCAGCCGGCGCAGGCACGGCGTCCGAGTCGCGGCCGCCACCGCCGTCCTGGCGCTCTCGGTGACCGCTGCCGTGGCGATCCCCGCTCAGGCCGCCGGCTCGACGCTGCAGGAGGCGGCCGCCGGGAGCGGCCGCTACTTCGGCACCGCGATCGCCGCGAACAAGCTCAGCGACTCGACCTACACGACCATCGCGAACCGTGAGTTCAACATGATCACGGCCGAGAACGAGATGAAGATGGACGCGACCGAGCCGTCGCAGAACCAGTTCAACTTCACCAACGGCGACCGGATCCTCAACTGGGCCACGCAGAACGGCAAGCAGGTGCGCGGGCACGCCCTCGCGTGGCACTCGCAGCAGCCGGGCTGGATGCAGAACATGTCCGGCACGGCCCTGCGCCAGGCGATGCTCAACCACGTCACGCAGGTCGCGACGCACTACAAGGGCAAGATCCACTCGTGGGACGTCGTGAACGAGGCGTTCGCCGACGGCAACGGCGGCGCACGCCGCGACTCGAACCTGCAGCGCACCGGCAACGACTGGATCGAGGCCGCGTTCGTCGCCGCCCGCGCCGCCGACCCGGGCGCCAAGCTCTGCTACAACGACTACAACACGGACAACTGGAGCTGGGACAAGACCCAGGCCGTGTACAACATGGTCAAGGACTTCAAGGCCCGCGGCGTGCCGATCGACTGCGTCGGCCTCCAGTCGCACTTCAACTCCGGCAGCCCGTACCCGAGCAACTACCGCACCACGCTGTCGAGCTTCGCGGCGCTGGGCGTCGACGTGCAGATCACCGAGCTCGACATCGAGGGCTCGGGCCAGACGCAGGCCGACACCTACGCCAAGGTCGTCGCGGACTGCCTCGCCGTCGCCCGCTGCACCGGCATCACGGTGTGGGGCGTGCGTGACACCGACTCGTGGCGCGCCAGCGGCACGCCGCTGCTGTTCGACGGGTCGGGCAACAAGAAGGCCGCGTACACCTCGACGCTCAACGCGCTGAACGCGGGTGGCACGACGCCCACGCAGTCCCCGACGCCGACCGTCAGCCCCACGCCGACGGTGAACCCGACGCCCACGCCGACGCCGTCGACGACGCCCAGCCCGACCCCGACGTCGAACCCGACGCAGAACCCGGGCGGTGCGTGCTCCGCGACCCTGACGATCGCGAACAGCTGGCCCGGCGGCTACCAGGGCAACGTGACGGTCACCGCCGGCTCGTCGTCGATCAGCGGCTGGCGCGTCACGCTGTCCGGCGTGACGACGTCGAACCTGTGGAACGGGACGCTGTCCGGTGGTGTCGTGACGAACGCGCCGTACAACGGCTCGCTCGGCTCCGGCCAGTCGACGACGTTCGGCTTCATCGGCACGGGCAACGCCCCCGCCGGTGGCGCGCTGACCTGCGCAGCGTGACGCCGACCGCCTGACCCGGTCCGCCCCGGACCGCACGACGGCGCCGCACCGCTCACCGGTGCGGCGCCGTCGTCGTCCTGCCCGGGCGCGCGGTCGGCGTCCCGCGACGACGGTGACGCGGCAACCTCACCGGTCGGCGCCACGCTCGAACGGGTCGCCGGGCGTCGCGCCGACCAACGCGGCGTGCTCGTCCAGGTCCGGGTCACGCACCATGTGCTCCGAGCGGCACACCCGTACGATCGACGCGTGCCGCCCCGCTCCCCCCTCCCGGCACGGCACGGCCTGCCCGCGGCGCGCCTGTGCACCCCGCCGCCACGCCGCGGCACACCCGACGCGTGGACGACCATGGGTGCGTGGCTGCGCGACCGGCTGCCCGAGCACGTCGACGTCGACGGGATGCTCGCGGACGGCGCGTTCGTCGACGAGGACGCGCGGCCGTTGCGCGACGACGACCCGTACGTGCCCGCCCGGCACGTCTGGTTCCACCGCGTCGTGCGCGACGAGCCGGTCGTCCCGGGGACCGTCCACGTGGTGCACCGCGACGAGCGCCTCGTCGTCGTCGACAAGCCGCCGTTCCTCTCGACGATCCCGCGCGGACGGCACATCGTGCAGAGCGTCGTCGTGCGGATGCGCGACGAGCTGGACCTGCCGGAGCTGTCGCCGCTGCACCGACTCGACCGCGGCACGTCCGGTCTGCTGCTGCTCGCGACCGAGCGCCGCTGGCGCGGTCCCTACCAGACGGCGTTCGAGCGCCGCGCCGTCGACAAGACGTACCTCGCGCTCGCCCCGCTGCGCCCCGACCTCGAGCTGCCGACGGTCGTGCGCAACCACATCCGCAAGGTCCGCGGAACCGTGCACGCCGAGATCATCCCCGGGGCAGCCGTCAACGCCGAGACGACCGTCGAGCTCGAGCGCGAGGCCGACGGCCTCGGCGTGTACCGGCTCTCCCCGCGCACGGGCCGCACCCACCAGCTGCGCCTGCACATGGCCGGGCTCGGCATCCCGCTCGTCGGCGACCCGCTGTACCCGGTGCTCCGCGACGTCGACCTCGACGACTTCCGCGAGCCCCTGCAGCTCCTGGCCGCCGAGCTCGCGTTCGACGACCCCGTCGACGGCCGGCGGCGCGAGTTCCGCAGCGTGCGGAACGTGCCGCTGACGCCCGAGGGCGACGGCTGACGTCCCACGCCACGTCCGTCAGCGAGCACCGGCCCCCGCCTCGGCGCCCGCCGCGAGGTTCTCGGTGAAACGCGTGACATCCTCGACCAGGCCGGGGTGCGCGCTGGGGTGCGGGACCTCGCGCCGGACCACGTCGAGCACCTCGCCGAGCGTGTCGCCCACCAACCCGTCGGCGTCGCGCAGGCCCCACGAGCCGACCTCCGCCGCCAGGTGCGCGCGAGTCACGGCACCGTGCCGGTAGACCCCGTCGACGGCGAGTGCCAGCTCGCCGTCGTTCGGCAGGTGAGCCTGTGGCACGAGGTCGTACGCGGGCGCGAGCTCGATGCCCCCGTGGCGCCGGTGGACGAGCGCCAGGTTCTTGGTGTGCATGTCGAGGTTTCCGACGGCCACACCCAGCACGGTCAGGCGTGCCAGTCGGCGCAGGGCATCCCGATCCCCGAGCGATGTGAGCACACGTGCCACCCTCGCCAGCGACGCCTTGCCCCCGTACCGCTGGTACTTCTCGTCCCCCTGGAGGCCGAGCGCCTGGTTGAAGTCCTCCTGGTGGATCCGCTGCACGGGTCCATCGATGCTCGCCTCCCGGTCGTACCGCTCGACGACGAGCGCGAGGACACCGTCGAACTCCCGGATCTCGGTGGCGAACGATGCCAGTCCGAGCGCGCGTGCCAGTCTCGCGCCGTACTCCTCGTCGCCGATGCTCGTCGGGTAGTCGCCCGAGACGGGCTTGAGGATGTGCGTCGACGGGAAACCGTCGAGTGCGCGCGCCCAACCGTCCGCGGTGCGTGTCAGGACGATCTTGTCCTGGACGCCGGCCAGCGAGGTCTTGCCCTGTCCTGGCTTGTTGGCGAGCGGGTACGACGTGACGTGCGCGAGGAGCATGGCGACGCCCGCCTCCGAGAGCGGCTCGAGGGCGGGAGTCCGCGGCTCACCGGGCGCCTCGGGGTCCCAGATCTGCAGAGCTCCCGCGACGTCGCGGCCGTAGGCGCGGAGCAGCCCGACGATGTCGTGCTGCGGCACACCCGCCTGCTGTGCGAGTCGCGCCAGCATCCGTCCTTCGGGCAGCAGCTCGCGGAAGAAGTTCTGGCGCCGGGCACGCTCGGCACGGCGAGGGACTGCGGCGAGCGGGAGCGCGACGGACAGGACGAGGCTGTCGAGGCCGAACTCGTCGAGTGCACCCGGGTCGGCGACGAAGTCGACGGCCCGTCCCTGCCCGGTGAGTCGGCCGAGCGTCGAGCCGTACAGCTCGACGACGAGCTCACTCATCGACGGCCCGCGGCTCGATCGTCGCGGACAGCTGGGTGCCCGTCTCGCGCAGGACGGCGAACAGGCGCTCGGTGTAGATCGACGGCTTGCCGGACTCGATCTCCCAGATGTACCGCTGTGTCGTGCCGATCCGCGCCGCCAGCTCGCGCTGGCTCCACCCGTTGAGCAGCCGTGCCTGCTGCAGGATGCGCCCGAGCGACTCGGGGCCCGTGATCGTGCCACGCAGTGCCATGTCTGCTCCCGTCGACGATGAATCCGTCGTCAGTACAGAGCACTACGAATTCGTAGTCAAGGCAGATGACTACCTTATCCTCGTCGACGCTGCACGACGCCGAGCCGCTCGCGCAGCGTGCTGCCGACCGGCGCGGGCTCGAACAGCCCCCGCTCCACCAGGAGCGGCACGACGAGGCGCGCGAAGCCCTCGAGGTCGACGGACGTGTCGGCGGGCATCACGGTGAAGCCGTCGGAGCGCTACCCCCGCCCGACGACAACCGCGGCCTGGCTGACGCTCGATGCGCCGGTCCGGGCAACCACGACGATCACGGATGTCCTGACCGAGGCGGACGTCGGCTACGCCGTCACCGGACAGGTCGCTGCCGACCACTATGCCCCGTGGGCCCGCCCGGACCGCACGACGATCTGGACCGATCGGCTCGTCGACCTCTCCGCCGCCGGCTGCACACCCGCGCCCGCCGACGACGCGACCGTGACGATCGCCGTGCCCGACGACCCGTACGCACTCATCGGCACACATCAGCGGGACGGCATCGTCCTGGCCGACCCATGGAGGGTCTGGGTGACCCTCACGCAGGACGCCGACACCACCGCCGCCGACCACCTGCAGGCGAAGCTCCTCGCACCGGGGCCGGCGTGAGCACTGGCCCGGACGAGTCGAGGCCCGTGCGGCGTCCTGGGTGCTGCACGAGTTCTTCGGTGGGCCGCGGCCCAACCGGCACCTCACGCCCGCAGTCGCGGCCCGTGTTCGGCTCCTCGTGAAGCGCGTCGTGGCTACCGCCCCGCCGACCGTTCGCTCGCGCTGATCCACCACGACCGGCGGATCACCCGCTCGCGGACCCGCGAGCGCTCGTCGTCGGCGCTCCCTCCCGCCCTGAGGCAGGGCTCACGCCAGGAGCGCGAGGTCCCGCCGGACGTAGCGCAGGTGCGCCCACTCCTCCTCCAGGATCACGCGGATGCAGTCACCGACCGTGGGATGCCAGCCGCCGCCCCACGGGTCGTCGCGCTGCTCGGCGAGCAGCTCCGGCGTCGCCGTGGCCAGGAAGTCCGTCACCTGCTGCTGACGGTCGGCGCGGACCGCGAGCACCTCGTCGAACGTCGGCTCGTCGGTGCGGAAGATCGACATGTCGAAACCCATCTGCGCGGCACCCGTGAAGATCTGCCCGATCTCGTGGAACGGCTGCTCCGCGCGCCGGATCGCGCCACCCAGCCACGCATCGGTCGCCAGCACGAGGTGCCGCAGCGTCTGCGCCAACGACCACTCGTCCTCGACGTGCGCGTCCACCATGCCGCGCGATGTCGCGTCGACCGTCTCCTGCCACGACGCCTGCACCGCGAGCCACGCCCGACGCAGGCCGTCGGGCGTGCGCTCCTTCTGCAGCTCCCTGCCCGGGAACCGCCGGTTGAGCTCGGCGTCGACGAGCGGCACCACGTCGACGCCGTTGACGATCAGGCTGCCGAAGAACAGGTCATGACTGTCGATGTCGAGCCCGTCGACGTCGACGCCACGCATCGTCACACCGCTGACGTCGGAGAACCGCAGCGTCGCACCCTTGAGGCTCGCGCGCACGAAGCTCGCGCCCTCGAACTCCTTGCCGGAATGGGTCGTCATCGACCGATGATGCCTCACCGACCGTGTCCCGGCGTATCGCACCGCGGAACGGTCCCCTGTGCAGCCGGCCCCGTCCGCACGGCTGCGGGAACCGTCGACGGACGCCGGGTCACGCAGGCGCGACGACCGACAGCCCGACGGACGCGGCCGCTGCGGCCATCCGGTCGTCGTAGGTCAGCACCTGCCGCACACCGAGCCGCACAGCGGACGCCACGTGCAGCGCGTCCGGCGTCCGCAGCATCGGGTCGGCCAGCGCACCGGCTTCGTGGAACAGGCTTCGGGGCATCTCGTTGAGGGTCACCGCGCGCAGAACCCGGGTCACTGCATCCTGCGGGACACCGGCTCTCAGCGCCGCCCGCCGCGCCTCGGTCTCCAGCAGGATGCTCGACACCAACGGCTCGTCGCTCTGGTCCAGGTAGGACGCCAGCGCAGCCGACCGCGGTTCGTCCAGGACGAACTTCATGAACGCCGACGTGTCGACGTAGGTGCTCACCGGTCGCCGCGCAGGTCGTCCAGGATCGTCTCCGACGACGACGCGATGAACCGCGGTAGGTCGGCGAACCGGGGTCGTTCCGACGCCGGGACGGCCACCTGCAGTTCCGTGGGCGGCGGCGGTACCAGCCGCGCGACAACGGTGCCGTGGTTCGTCACGTCGTACGTCTCCCCCGCCGCGACCGCGCGCAGCACCTCACCGGAGTGGTTGCGGAGCTCGCGGTGCGTGACGGTCTTCACAGCGTGACCGTAGTACGGCGTAGCACACGGCGGCCGGCGCGGAAGCCGCATCGAGCACGCCACCCGCGTCCCCTCGGGGCCGCCGTATCGGTCTCGGTCGTGTCTCCGCTTGAGTCGCGGCGGTCGCTGGGAGGGGCATACCGGCGGTGCAGCACGCGCAGCACGTGGGAGGGCACGTGGCCCGCCTCGCAGACCTGGGCGACAACGACACCCTCGATCGCCGTGCCGTGGTGTTCGCGAGCTGCATGCTCGACGCGCTCTCCGTGCATGACCCTGACCGGTGGAGCGCACGAGTCGCGCAGGAGGTCGTTCGAAACGCTCAAGGAAGCGGCTTCAGCTGACCGGGCGTCGCTCAAGGGATGTCGTGCTCCAACAGCCGCCCAGCAGTTGTTTCGTACCCAGATCATCGGATCCCGATTCCCCAAGTGCTGTCGCCACGCAGCGCAGGTTGGCGGTTCACGGAGCGGCCAGCTTTGACGGCTCATCGCAGATCAGGGTGTAGCTGCGTGTTGAGGTTCGCGGCGTGGCGGTGCTCGCAGAGGTGTCGAGGTCTTCCGATGATGGCGGTTCCTACGCCAGCCACCCGGAAGACCTCGACGTGCGCGACGCTACCTTCACCGACCCTGATCTGACGACGTTCACGCGTCTGGACGGGCACGGCCTGCGGGTCGTGGGCCAGCGCCTGGAGCCCGACCGAGCGGTCTTGGGCTGCCGGGTCGCACAGCCGGACCCTTGGTGCCGGCGCTGCGGCGCCCAGGGCGTGGTCCGTGGGACGGTCGTGCGTGAGCTCGCGCACGAGCCGTTGGGCTGGCGCCCCACGATCGTGCAGGTCAGGGTTCCCCGTTACCGGTGCGAGGGCTGCGCGCACGTGTGGCGCCACGACATCTCGGCGGCGGCCGCGCCGCGGGCCAAGCTGACTCGCGGTGCGCTGCGCTGGGCGTTGGAGGGCATCGTGATCGGTCACCTGTCGATGGCCCGGGTCGCCGCCGCGCTGGGCGTCGCGTGGCACACCGCGAACACCGCCGTGCTCGCCGAGGGGCGGGCGTTGCTGATAGCCGATGAGCACCGCTTCGACGGCGTGCACGTCATCGGCGTCGACGAGCACGTCTGGCGTCATGCCCGCACGGGCGGGAAGTACGTCACGGTGGTCATCGACCTGACTCCGGTCCGCGCCGGCACCGGTCCGGCGCGGTTGCTGGACGTCGTGGAGGGCCGCTCCAAGCAGGTCTTCAAGACCTGGCTCGCCGCACGCCCGCAGGCGTGGCGAGCGGGGGTGCAGGTGGTGGCGATGGACGGGTTCGCCGGCTTCAAGACCGCCGCCGCCGAGGAGCTGCCCGACGCCGTCGCGGTGATGGACCCCTTCCACGTGGTCCGCCTGGCCTGCGACGCGCTGGACCGATGCCGACGGCGGGTCCACAACGACCTGCACGGACACCGCGCACGGGCATCCGACCCGCTCGACAAGGCCCGCCGGACCCTGAAGCAGCGCACCGCCGACGTCCTGGCCTACTTCGAGCGGCCGGGCACGAGCAACGGACCGACCGAAGCGATCAACGGACGCCTGGAACACCTGCGCGGCACCGCCCTGGGCTTTCGGAACCTGACCAACTACATCGCCCGCTGCCTCCTCGAGGCCGGCGGCTTCAGACCCCTCCTACACCCTCATCTGCGATGAGCCCTTAAAGTATCCGGGCCTGATTCTCAAACTATCTTGCATCTCGACAACCAGCGGCCCGGCCCGTCAGCTCGTCACATCTGCATGTCGACGAACCGCGAGTAGTGCCCCTGGAACGCGACGGTGATGGTGTCGGTCGGGCCGTTACGGTGCTTCGCGACGATCAGGTCCGCCTCGCCCGCGCGGGGCGACTCCTTCTCGTAGGCGTCCTCGCGGTGCAGCAGGATGACCATGTCCGCGTCCTGCTCGATGCTGTTGTGGACAGCGATGCCGTTCGCGATGAAGTTGTGCGTGCCGACGACGGTGGCGTCGAAGACCTGCTGCTTGCCCATCGGCTCGATCGCGACGACCTCGTCCCAGAGGAGGTCGTTGACCGCGTCGACGTCGAGGTCGGCGCGGTCGAGCACCTCGACCACCTGGGCGAGCGGGGCGCGCCCCTCCATGAGCGACCCCGCAGCGGCGGTGGTCAGCACCGTGCGCACGTCGTCCCACAGGCGGACCGGACCGTCTGCCACATCCACATCCACATCCACATCCACGTCCCGCAAACGGACCCGGTCGAGCAGCTCGGCCGCACGTGGGGAGTGACGACCCTCGACGCCGACCTCCTGCAGGAGCCGGCGCAGATCGTCCTTCTCCACGACGTCCAGACGGTCCCCACCACCGACCGGGCGCGTCTTCGTCGAGATGCCGAACCGGAGCAGCAGTCGGCTGACGCCGTCGAGCACACCGCGCGCCGACGCCCGCAGGCCGACGCGACCCGTCGTGCCGGAGAGCACGACCTCACCGCTCTCCGAGAGCAGGGTCCGGAGGAACAGTGCGATCTGCGGCTTCGGCAGGTGGAACACCGATGCAGGGATCCGCTCACCCAGCTGCGCCCACAGCTCGTCGTCCCACACCGTCGCGTCCGCCGTGCGCCCCGCGAGCATGCGGGCCAGCATCACGACATCACGGTCGTCCCAGGCCGCCGTCATCTCTGGGCCCGGCACGTGCCGCGGCACCCCGACCCGCGAGCCCGGTGCGAGGTCACGCAGCGGTGTCCACCCCTCGTACGTGAGGAACGGGTGGTTCGCCGTGGCTGTGACCTCCTTCCCCGAGGCCAGCCGCAGTCGGTACACCGGCTTCACACCCGTCGGGAAGACGTGCGTGAGGTGGCGCCGCACGTACTGCAGGCGGTCGTCGAGCGCCCAGACCGGCACGTCCCTGTGCCCGAGGGCGTGCATCTCCCCCAGCGACGTCTCGGCGCCGGTGTCGGCCCGCAGCACACGGGTGTCCGCGGTGAGACACCCCGACTCGCGCAGGTCGCTCATCTGCGGCTTCTTGTCCGTGCGCTGCTCGGGTCCACGGTTCAGCTGCGAGATCGCGATGAGCGGGACCTCGAGCTCCTTGGCGAGGAGCTTGAGGGCACGGGAGAACTCGGAGACCTCCTGCTGGCGGGACTCGACGCGCTTGCCGGACGTCATGAGCTGCAGGTAGTCGATGACGACGAGCTTGAGGTCGTGACGCTGCTTGAGGCGCCGGCACTTGGCGCGGATCTCCATGAGCGACATGTTCGGCGAGTCGTCGATGAACAGCGGCGCCTCGCTGATGCGACCCATCGTCGTCGCGAGCTTGGCCCAGTCCTCCTCACCCATCTGCCCCGTGCGCAGCTTCTGCAGGTGCACGCGCGCCTCGGCGGACAGCAGACGCATCGTGATCTCGTTGCGGCTCATCTCGAGGGAGAAGACCACAGCGGCCATGTTGTTCTTGATGGCGGCGGATCGCACGACGTCGATGCCGAGCGTCGAGTTGTGCGTCGGGATCATCGCCTCGCCCGCGAGGTACAGGTGCGACGGGTGCGCGATCTCGACGCAGCGCACCGGCACCGATGGCACCGGCTCGACGGACACGACGTACCGCTGACGCAGGCGTGCCGTGGACGGGCGTCGACGCTCCTTGTGCACGAGCTTCTTGCGCTCGAGGGCGAACACGTCGTCATCCGTCGTGAAGGTGATCGTGAAGCACGTCGACGACGCGGCCGTGCGGCCGTTGACCGGCTTCACGGACCAGCCCGTGCGGTAACCGAGGGAGTGCACGAGCTCACGCACGTCCCGCGCGAGGCGCTCATCCGTCACGGCGAACTGCACCGACCCGGTCGGGTTGATCGTGCCGTCGGTGTCGAGCAGCCCGGCGAGCAGGTCCCGTCGCTGCGCCTCGCTCGCCCGCAGGTACTCCATCGGGATGTGCGTGCCGTCGAGCACGCCGAGCGCGTCCAACCCGGCTGCGACCGCGTCGTCGTCGTAGCCGCGTCCTTCGACCCGCATCGCGATCTCCGGGTCGGCACTCGTGACCCGCGCGGACGTGAGGTGACCGTCACCGAGCCACACCCCGAGCACGTACGGGTCGACGAGCAGGTCCTTCTCCTGCAGGGACAGCGGCGCCGATGTCGCGACGGAGTGGTTCGCCCGGCCATCCGCGGTCGCGCACCGAGCGGTCGACGCCAGCTCGGCGGTCGTCCGCACCGCACCGGACGCACGAACCCGCCGCTCGGCGCGCGTCCGCGTCACCCACTGGTGCTGGGCGTCGGCGACGATCGTCGAGCCGTCGTCGAACGTCACGCGGTAGCAGGGGCGGTCGACCAGGACGTCGGTCGCGGCGACGACCCGCGTGGCCGTGCCGTCGGCGGCGATCAGCCGGTCGCCGACCTGGACCTCGCCCATCGTCGTCCACCCCGTCGGCGTGGGCAGCGGGGTGTCGAGCGCGAGGGCCTTGCCGATGGCCGGCCGCGCGGCGACGACGATCATCTGCCCCGGGTGCAGGCCGTTCGTCAGCCGGTCCAGGTCGGAGAACCCGGTGGGCACGCCGATCATGCCCTCACCGCGGTGGCCGGCGGCCTCGATCTCGTCGACCGTGCCGCCGATGATCTCCGACAGGGGCAGGTAGTCCTCGGACGCGCGGCGCTCGGTGACGGCGTAGACCTCGGCCTGGGCGTTGTTCACCAGCTCGTCGACGTCACCGCCGTCGGTCGCGTAGCCGAGCTGGACGATGCGCGTGCCGGCCTCGACGAGCTTGCGCAGGATCGAGCGCTCGCGCACGATCCGCGCGTAGAAGCCCGCGTTGGCGGCGGTGGGGACGGCGGCGATGAGCGTGTGCAGGTACGCGGCGCCGCCGATGCGGCCCATCTCGCCGCGCTTGGTCAGCTCGTCGGAGACGGTGATCGCGTCGGCGGGCTCACCGCGCCCGTACAGGTCGATGATCGCGTCGTAGATCGCCTCGTGCGCGGGCCGGTAGAAGTCCGTGCCGCGGATCTGCTCGATGACGTCGGCGATCGCGTCCTTGCTGATCATCATGCCGCCGAGCACCGACCGCTCGGCGTCGAGGTCCTGCGGAGGGGTCCGGTCGTAGCCGCGGCCACCCTGCTCGCTGTCCGGCGGCGCCCCGTACTCGAGGTCCTCGATGGTCACCCGTCACCCACTCCTGCTCGTCCCACCCCCACCGCCACGTGTCTACCGGGACCCACTGACAACGGACCCGACGACACCCCGCGGCACCTTGTGACGACACCCTGCGACCTCGTCCTCGCGAGGCTAGGCCCCCGGCACCCTCGACCACCAAACGGGTCTGTGCACGGACCGGTGGACGACCTGTGGACAGCCCGCTGGGCGCTGTGTGCACAGGTTGGGGATACACCTGTGGACGACGCGGGTGAACGACGTCCGGACCCGTTCCCACCGGCGCATACGCTGTACACGTGCTGTGGACCGTAGAAGATTCGGTGTCCGTTCACCAGGTGGACGCCTGAACCGCCCGATGGACGCCCCGGACCCCCCGCACGACGACCCGCGAACCCCCGCTGGGCCGGGTGGGGGACCCCCGTCGGTCCCCCCGGCGGACGACGACGACCACCTCGCCAGCCGGCCCGTCCACAGCACCCGCCTGCCCGGTGTGGACCGGCAGATCCTCGCCCTGGCGGTCCCTGCGCTCGGTGCCCTGGTCGCCGAGCCGCTGTTCGTCCTGGTCGACTCGGCGATGGTCGGGCATCTCGGCACCGACGCCCTGGCGGGCCTCGCGCTCGCCTCCACGGTCCTCGTCACCGTCATCGGGCTGTGCATCTTCCTCGCGTACGCGACGACGGCCGCGGTCGCCCGTCGCATCGGCGCAGGCGACCGGCGTGGAGCCCTGCAGACGGGCGTCGACGGCATGTGGCTCGCCCTCGGGCTCGGGATCGCGCTCGGTGCGCTGACGTGGCTGACCGCGCCGTGGCTCGTCGCGGCGCTCGGCGCCACCGGCGGCGTCTCGGCCGAGGCGGTCACCTACCTGCGCTGGTCCGTGCCCGGCCTGCCGGGCATGCTGCTCGTCCTGTCCGCCACGGGCGCGCTGCGCGGCATGCAGGACACCCGCACACCGCTCGTCGTCGCCAGCTCCGGCGCGGTGGCGAACGCGCTGCTCAACGCACTGCTCATCTACGGGCTCGGCCTCGGGATCGCGGGGTCGGGCCTCGGGACGGCGGTCGCGCAGCTCGGCATGGGCGCGTGGCTCGTCGTCGTGGTGGCCCGCGGCGCACGGGACGCCGGGGCGAGCCTCATGCCCGCAGCGGGTGGGATCTGGGCCAACGCCCGCGCGGGCATCCCCCTACTGGTGCGGACCGCGACCCTGCGCCTGGCCATCCTGCTGACCGTCTGGACCGCGACCGGACTGGGTGCGACCGCGCTGGCCGGGCACCAGGTCGTCAACGCCGTGTGGGGGCTGACGGCGTTCGCGCTCGACGCCCTCGCGATCGCCGCGCAGGCCCTCGTCGGCCACGCGCTCGGCGCCCGGGACGTCGCCCGGGCCCGTGCCGTGCTGCGCCGCACGCTGCAGTGGGGCGTCGGCGCCGGTGCGGTCATGGGCGTGCTCGTCGGCGCGCTGTCCCCGCTGTACGTGCGGGTCTTCTCCCCCGACGACGACGTGCAGCGTGCCGCCGTCGTCGGCCTCGTCGTCGCCGCCGTGGCGCTGCCCATGGCGGGGTGGGTGTTCGTCCTCGACGGTGTGCTCATCGGTGCCGGCGACGGCCCGTTCCTCGCGTGGGCGGGCGTCGCGACCCTCGTCGCCTACGTGCCCGCGGCGCTCGCCGTGCACGCCTGGGCGCCCGCCGGGCCGATGGGGCTCGCGTGGCTGTGGGTGGCCTTCGCCGTCGTGTTCATGGCCGCCCGCGCGCTCACGACGGGCCTGCGGGCCCGTGGCAGCACCTGGATGGTCGTCGGCGCCTGACACCCGTCCTGCTCGCCACCGACCCCCTGCACCGGCCCGTACCGCCCACTGCCCCGCACCAGCGGGCCGAACTGGTCACATCTGCCAGGCCGTCGGGTGCGCACTGGTCACATAGGTGACCAGTGCACGGGGCAAGCGGGTGGGTGGGGTGGCGCGGGTGGGGTGGGAAGTGAGAAGGGCCCCGGACCGCGGTGCGGTCCGGGGCCCTCTCGGGTCGAGCTGGGTCAGGCGGCGACGACCTTGACGGTCACCGCGGCCGAGACCTCGGGGTGCAGGCGGACCTGCACCGTGTACTCGCCGAGCGACTTGATCGCCTGGGCGACCTCGATCTTGCGCTTGTCGACGGCCGGGGCGCCGGCGGCCTTGATCGCGTCGGCGATCTCGGCCGTCGTGACGGCACCGAACAGGCGGCCCGACTCACCGGACTTGGCCGACACCGTGACGGTGTTGGCCTGCAGCGAGTCGCGGATCGCCTTCGCGTCGTCGAGCGTCGCGACCTCGCGCGCCTTGCGGGCACGACGGATCGCGGTGACGTCCTTCTCGGCACCCTTCGACCACGGCGTGGCCAGGCTGCGCGGGATGAGGTAGTTGCGGGCGTACCCGTCCTTCACCTCGACGACGTCGCCGGGGGCACCGAGGCCGGTGACCTCGTGGGTCAGGATGATCTTCGCCATGGGTCTGTCCTTCCTCAGCGAGCCGACGACGAGTAGGGCAGCAGGGCCATCTCGCGGGCGTTCTTCACGGCACGGGCGATCTGGCGCTGCTCCTGCACGGAGACGCCGGTCACGCGACGCGCGCGGATCTTGCCGCGGTCGGAGATGAACTTACGCAGCAGAGCCGTGTCCTTGTAGTCGACCGTCTCGATCTTGGCGGCCTTGAGGGGGTTCTGCTTCTTCTTGGGCTTGCGGACGACGGGCTTGGCCATCGTGGTGCTCCTTGTCTGTGGAGCCCCGAGCGTTGCCGT
>JAFAEH010000123.1 GCA_023424135.1 Actinomycetes bacterium
CGGCGGAGGACGCCGCGGACGCGGCGGACGGGCGGGGACGACGACGCGAGGGCACGGGCCCACCCTAGGCACGCGTGCGGCGCGTGCGACCCCAGCACGCCGGGCCCGACCCGAGCACACGCCCGGGTGCTACCCCAGGATGCCGAGCGCGCCTGGCACGACCTGGACGTCCAGCGGCAGCGGACCGACGCGCTCGCCGTCCGCGAAGGCCACCGGCGGAGGTGGGCCGAGCGCGGGTGCGTGCTCGACGACGACCCGCCGCCCGCGCATCACGTGCACGCGCGGGTCGTGCACGTGCCTGCCCCGGTAGATCTGCGGGAAGATCCCCACGGCGCGGCGGCGCGTGAAGGGTCCCGCGACGACGACGTCGAGCAGCCCGTCGCCCGGGTCCGCGCCGGGGGCGATCTGCAGGCCGCCGCCGATCCACGCGGTGTTCGCGACCGCGACGAGGGTGCCGGTCGACTCCCACGTCTCGTCGTCGACGCGCACGCGGTACCCGTAGGGCTGGAACGCGGCGAGCTCCGGCACCAGAGCGCGCACGTAGCGCGCGTGCCCGTGCGGCCAGCGCAGCGTGTTGGCGCGGGCGTTGACCGCGGCGTCCAGCCCGCACGACAGGACGCCCGCGTACCACCGGTGCGTGACGTGCCCGCCGGCGGGCGTCTCGTCGCCGCCGAGCCGTACGCGCACGGCGTCGACCTGCCGGGGTCCGGTGCGCAGCGCCCGGTCGACGGCGGCGACGGCGCGGTCGACGTCGCCGCGCGGCAGGTCCAGGGCGCGCGCGACGTCGTTGCCGGTGCCGACGGCCACGACGCCGAGCGGGACACCGGTACCGGCGACGGCGTTGACGCCGAGGTGGACCATGCCGTCGCCGCCGACCACGACGAGCGCGTCGAGGCCCGCGGTCGCGCCCGCCCGGGCCCGGTCCGTGGCCTGACGCAGGGTCGGTGCGGACAGGTCACGCACGTCGTGCCCGGCGCGTTCCAGCAGCCGGTGCGCGCGCCGGCCCACGGCGGACGTGCGACCGGTTCCTGCCGCGGGGTTCACGACGAGCCCCAGCAGGCTCATGCCGTGCCCGGTGCAGGCTCCGACCCGCGCGGCGGCGTCACCGCGTCCTGGTCCTCGTCCTCGTCGTCGAACGTCCCGTCGAGGCGTGGCAGTCCTGCCGCGACGAGGCGGCGGTCGAGGCGGCGGTCGTGCAGGTGGCAGATGCCGATCGCGAGGAAGAAGAGCACGCAGATGGGGACCGCGACGACGAACATCGTCACGGCGTCGGGTGTGGGGGTGGCGATCGCGGCGAACGTGAACGCGACGACGATCGCCCACCGCCACCCGGCCAGCCACGTGCGCGCACGGACCAGGCCTGCGAAGTTCAGCGCGACCATCACCACGGGCAGCAGGAACCCGAGGCCGAACGCGAGGATCACGCGCATGACGAAGCTGAGGTAGAGCTGCGCGTCGACCCAGTTGGTGGTGTCGTCGGGTGCGAAGTCGGTCAGCAGCCGCACCGCGTTCGGCAGCGCCCACCAGGCGAGCGCGGCGCCCGCGAGGAACAGCGGAACCCCCGCGGCGAGGAACCCGACCGCGTAGTGCCGCTCCTTGCGCGTCAGGCCCGGGGTGATGAACGCCCACAGCTGGTACATCCACCACGGGCTCGTGACCAGGACCCCGAGGAACAGGGAGACCTTCACCTGGACGTCGAAGGCCGTCACGACACCCTGGAAGTTCAGCGACACGTCCCCCCCGCGCTTGGCGGCGACGTCCAGGACCGGCTGCTGCAGCAGCCGGAACACCGGCTCGTAGACCAGCCAGCCCGCGACCGAGCCGACGACGAGACCACCGGCGATGAGCACGACGCGCCGGCGTAGCTCGCGCAGGTGCTCACGCAGCGGCATGCGTCCGCCGGCGGCGTCGGGGTGACGTGCCACCGCGGGTCAGGCGCGCGGGGCCGGGGGCGGCGGGGGCGGGACGTCGGACCCGTCGGCGGGCCGTGCGTCGGCCACCGGGTCCGGTGCCGTGTGCGTCGTGGTGCCGGTCGTGTCCGCGACGGGCGGCGCCGTGCGCTCGTCCTTGTCGCCCGTGAGGTCGGAGACCTCCTTCTTGAAGATCTTCAGCGACTGGCCGACGCTCTTGGCCATGCCCGGCAGGCGGTTGGCCCCGAACAGCAGCAGGACGACGATGATCAAGATGATGATGTGCGTCGTGGTGGGCCTCATGACGGCGTCCGTTCCCTCGGGTCGGCGGCGGTGCTGACCGCCAGAGTGTACGCGCTCGCCACCCGGTGTCGAAGCGCTTCGCATGTCCGGTTCGACGTCACCCGAACCACCGCCGGACGGACGCCTGCACGCTCGCGCGGCGCCGCTCGCGACGTCGCCCGCGCTGCTCCTCGCGCACCGCCCGCAGCTCCTGCACGCGCGCGCCGAGCACCTCGAGGTCGCCACCGAGCGCCGGTCGCAGCTCCGCCTGACGGGCCCGCGCCTGCTCCTCGAGCTGCGCGGCCTGCGCACCGAGCCGCTCGGCCACCTCACCCGCGCGACGCAGCTCCTCGCCCAGCGCCACCAGGGAGCGCCACAGGCGACGACCCAGCCAGAACGCACCGCCCAGCGTGGCCAGGACCAGCACGGTCCACACCGTGAACCACAGCACGTCAGACCTCCCCGTCGCCAAGCAGCGGCGCGTACGCCTCGAGCGCCGCACGCGCCGCAGCCGCCGCGTCCTGCGCGACGTGCGCGGGGCGGACCTCCAGCACGTCGTCGGCAGCCTGCAGCAGCAGGTGGCGCAACCACGCCGGCTGCACCACCCGCAGGTCGACCTCGAACGACCCGTCACCGCGCTCACGGGTCCGCTCGACCGGCACGGTCTCGGCCACCCAACGGGCCCGCCCCGCCAGCCGCACCGTCACCAGGTCTCCCGACGCGTCGGGCTGGAACACCTCGGCGTCCTGCCCGAGGGCGTGCTGGTCCGACGGCTCGTCCAGGACGGTGGCCGACGCGATCCGGTCGAGGCGGAACAGCCGTTCGGCACCCGACGTCAGCGACCACGCCAGCAGGTAGGAGTAGGCGTCCTGCGTGACCAGCCGCACCGGGTCGACGTCCCGCTCGGACGCGACGTCCGACGCGTCGACGTAGCGCAGACGCAGCCGACGACCCTGCGCCAGAGCAGCACCGACCGCCTCGGCCACACCCGGACCGGCATCGACCTGCAGCTCCACCTCGACGGCCACACCCGCCGCCGCGTCACCGGTCGCCGCCTGCACCTTCGCGAGCACCGAGTCCAGGACCGCACGCCGTCCCTCGTCGAGCGCCGGCCGCAAGGGCGTGAGCGATCGCAGCGCAGCCAGGAGCGCGACCCCCTCGCGCGGCCCCAGGCGCAACGGACGTGTCATCCCCCGCGACTCGGTCAGCCGCACCACGCCCTGCTCGTACGCGGACGCGTCGAAGTCGATGAGGTCGTCCGGCAGGTACCCCGGTGTCCCGGTGACCCACAGCGTGTCGACATCCGCCATCACCTGCTCGGGCGTGACACCGAACTGCGCGGCGACCTGGTCGACGGGCACGTCCTGGTGCCGTTCGAGGTAGGCCACCATCCCCAGCATCCGGACCAGCCGGTCGCTCGCGCGCTCAGGCACCCCGCGCCTCCCCCTGCGTGTCGCCCGTCCGCCGACCCTCCGGACGGTCGAGCCGCGCAGCGGTGCGCAGCATCCCCACGACCGCGTCGCGCACCTGCGGCGGGTCCAGCACCACGACCGCGTCGCCGTAGCCCAGCACCTCGTCCGCGAGCTCCCACGCGACCCGGTACGGCACCGCGACCAGGTCGCGGCCGGCGAGCACCTGCGACGCACCGGCCGGCAGGACCACACCCGCAGGGACCGGCGTCGCACGCGCCCGCAGCGCACCCGCACGCTCGGGCGTCACGGCGAGCAGCGCGAGCCGCTCCGTACCATCGCCGACCCACCCGCGGGACGCATCGGCGAGCTGGTCAGGCGTCGGCGCCGCGAACCCGCCCGGCTCCCCCAGCGCACGCACCGGCCCACGGATCCGGCTCAGCCGGAACGAGCGGTGCGCGCCACGGTCCCGGTCGAACGCGAGCAGCACCCACCCGCCCGGGCGCGCCAGCAGCTTCCACGGCTCGACACGACGCTCACGGACCTCGCCGGTCGTCGCCGCGTGGTAGCGGAAGCGCACCGCCTGACGGCTCTGCACCGCGTCGACGAGCGGGGCGAACGCCTCCCCACCGGCCCGCACCCGCGGCGCGAGCCCCGCGACGAGGTCGTGCGCCTCCGGCGCGGCCCCCACGGCACGCAGCTTCGTCAGCGCACGCGTCGAGTCCGCCCGCAACGACTGGTCCTGCCACACCTGTGCCGCCAGCGCGAGGACACCCACCTCGGCCGCCGTCAGCTCGATCGGCGGCAACGACCAGTGCGCGACGTCGATCCGGTAGCCGATGTCGTCGCCGTGCCCCGCGTGCGTGACCGTCAGCACCGGCACACCCAGCTCGCGCAACGTGTCCTTGTCGCGCTCGAACATCCGCTCGAACGCGTCGTCCGAGCGCGCGTCCCCGTACCCGGCGACGGACGAGCGCACCTGCTCCTTGGTCATGCGCACGGGCGTGTTCACCAGGGCGATGACGAGGTTGAGCAGGCGCTCGGCGGGCGGGATCGCGGGGGGCATCGGGACCACGGTAGTCGCGGCGACGCGCTCGCGGGCTCGGAGCGCGTGCGGCACGCCGGTAGCGTGCACGTGTGATCGCGTGGCGTGCAGGTGTGGTGTCGGAGTGCCGGGCACGGTGGGACGGTGCGTGCGAGACGAGCGTCACGCTCGACGACGAGGACCGCACCGTCCGCGCCCTGTCCTACCCGCACCTCGTCGGTGAGGTCGTCCCGGGCGCACGGGTCCTGCTCAACGTCACCGCGCAGGTCCGGGGGCTGGGCACCGGCGGGTACGCGCTCGTCGTGGCCCGCACCGACACGCTGGTGCCCGACCCGCTGCCGGGCCCCGGGCACCTCGTCAAGGCGCGGTACACCCCGTTGCAGGCCATGGTCCTGGGCGTCGACGACCAGGAGTCGCCCCACCACGCGACCCTGCGCGACGCCGACGACCTGACGGGGCTGCCGGTCGTCGTCGCCGACCTGCACTCGGCGCTGCCCGCGGTCGTCGCCGGCGCGCGCGCGGCCGCGGCCGCCGCGGGGCGACC
>JAFAEH010000146.1 GCA_023424135.1 Actinomycetes bacterium
GTGCGCAGGTCGGCGACGAGCGCGGCGAGCGTGTCGCGGTCGGCGACGGGGCCCGGGGCGGCGACCCGCCCGGCGAGGCGCGCCGCAGCCCGCCAGTCGACAGGTCCGCGCACGGGGGGCTCCACCACCCCACGGTAACCCGCCACCCCACCTCCAACCCCCCACACACCTTCCGCCCCCGCTCACCCACACACCCTCCCGACCACCCGGCCCCCACCCCGCCCGCCACCGGTCACATATGTGACCAGTGGCGGGTGCCTCGCAGTCCATATGTGACCAGTTCGTCAGGTCACCGATGGCAGGCAGGGGCGCACGGCCCGCGCACCCCCACCCGGGTCGTGAGAGCGCGATCCGATCGCGCCCTGCCGCAGGAGGCTGGCGACGTCAGCGGCAGCCGCAGGCCGCGAGCGCGGTGACGAACCCGTCGACGGCCTGCCGTGGCGCCCACTGCCCGCCCTCGGGGGTCGCGTCGGCCATGACGACGAACACGAGCTGGCGCCGCTGCGCGTCGAGGACCGTACCCGCCAAGGACGTCGTGCGCGGCAGCGACCCGGTCTTGGCCCGGGCGAGCCCTCGCGCGTCAGACCGCGTGAACCGGTCGGACAGCGTGCCGGACAGACCGGCGACGGGCATGCCGACGGCGACGTCACGCAGGGTCGGGTGCGTGGGGTCGGTCGTCAGGCGCACGACGTCGGCCAGCAGCCGCGGCGACAGCGACGAGCCCGCGGCGAGGCCGGACGCATCGGCGAGCCGGGCACCCGTGACGTCGACGCCGAGGGTCGCGACCTGGTGCAGCACGGCCTGGGTGCCCCCGTCGAAGCTCGCGGGCAGACCGGCCTGCAGCGCGACGATCCGGGAGACGACCTCGGTGATCGTGTTGTCCGACGTCTCCAGGAAGTAGTGCACGACGTCGACGACGGGCGCGGACTCGACGCGTGCCAGCTCGGTGCCGTCCACGCCCGTGCGGCGCGTCGGATCGCCCTGGACCTGCACGCCGAGCTCGGTGAGCCGCTGCGCGAAGATCTTCCCGGCGGCGAGGGACGGGTCGCTCGCACGCGGCACGTACTCGCCCTCACGGAGCTTGGCGATGTCGACCGCGATCGACGTCACCGGCGCCGCGTACCCGTCGCGCACGTACGTCGGGTCCCAGCCCGGGCTCGTGGCCGGTCCGGTGAAGAGCCCGTCGTCGACGACGACCTTGACGCTCGTGACCCCGCGCGCCGCGAGCGCCGACGCGGTGCTCGCGGCGAGGTCGGCCAGCCCCGCGTGCCCGACGGTCGCGGTCGGGTCCCCCGCGCCGGCCGCGAGCATCATGTCGCCCCCGCCGACCAGGGCGAGGACGTCGCCGTCGAGCTGCAGGACGCGCGTCGGGAGGGTCGTCGTGGGGTCGAGCGCCGTGAGCGCGGCGACGCCGGTCAGGACCTTGGCGGTCGACGCGGGCTGACGTCCGTCGTCGGGCATGTTCGACCCGAGGACCTCCCCCGTGAGCTGGTCGACGACCGTCACGCCGACGCTCGACCCGAGCCGGACGTCGGACACGAGACCGTCGACGAGCGCCTGCACCTGGTCGGCCAGCGGCAGCGGCGCCTGCGGGTCGAGGTCGCCGAGCGCACGCGGTGCGTCCGCGGGGTCGACGGCACCCGGGGCCGTCGGGAACGGCGACGGGTCGGGCACCGCGGGGGCGAGCGTCACGACACCGGGGACGAGGTCGTGCGCGTCCGCCGTCGCGTACGCCCCGGCGGCGAGCACGACGACGAGCGTGCCGACACCTGCGACACGTCGCGCTGTGGTCATCGTCACCGTCCTCGTCGTCCTGGCGCACCGGTACCGCCGCACCGGTGCGTCAGACTACTGTCACGAGACGACGGCGCCCGGGGACACGACGCGCCCGCAGGTCGACCGACCCCACCGCCGACGGGCGGGGACGCGTGGAGGAAAGCACAGTGGAGTTCGACGTCACGATCGAGATCCCGAAGGGTCAGCGCAACAAGTACGAGGTGGACCACGCGACCGGGCGCATCCGCCTGGACCGCATGCTGTTCACCTCGACGCGCTACCCGGACGACTACGGGTTCATCGAGGGCACCCTCGGTGAGGACGGCGACCCGCTGGACGCCCTCGTCCTGCTGGAGGAGCCCACGTTCCCCGGCTGCCTGATCCGTTGCCGCGCGCTCGGCATGTTCCGCATGCGCGACGAGGCAGGCGGCGACGACAAGGTCCTGTGCGTCCCGACGGGCGACCAGCGTGCCGCGTGGCGTCAGGACATCGACGACGTGTCGGACTTCCACCGCCTCGAGATCCAGCACTTCTTCGAGGTCTACAAGGACCTCGAGCCCGGCAAGTCCGTCGAGGGTGCGCACTGGGTCGGCCGCGCCGAGGCGGAGGCCGAGATCGAGCGTTCGCGCCAGCGCGCGATCGACTCGGGGTACGACCACCACTGACGCCCTCGGCGCACGGCGCCGAGCTCGCCGGTCCCGGACGTCAGGCCGCGTACAGCGCCCGGGCCTCCGCCTCGATCCGCTCCCGGAGCAGGGGATGCACGGACCTGCGTGAGATCAGGTCCACCGGACGTCCGAGGATCTGCGACATCTCGTCGGCAGCGTCGACGACCTCCCAGGTCACGTGCCGGCCGGGAAGCAGGTCATAGAGCACGTCGACGTCGGATCCCGTGCGCTCCTCGCCCCGCGCGACCGACCCGAACACCTCGAGCCCCGCGAACCCGTACCGCGCGCACAGCTCGACCAGCGCACCGTACTGACGCTCGTCGACCTGGAGCACGGCACGAGGCTAGCCGCCGGTCGGCGACGAGGAGAGGTCAGGGACGGCCCGCGTACGGCATGGTGCTCGACCAGCGCATCGACGTGACCCGCACGGGCACGCCGGGGCGGGACGCCTCGACGATCTGGCCGTTCCCCGCCCACATCGCGACGTGGTAGATCGTGCTCGGGTCGTTCGTGTCCCGCGCCCAGAACACCAGGTCGCCCGGGCGCAGCTGGTCGTAGGAGATCTTGAGGACCTGCTTGTACTGGTCGCGCGACGTGCGGTTGATGTTCACGCCCGCGGCACGCCACGCCTGCCCCGTCAGACCGGAGCAGTCGAAGCTGTCGGGCCCGTTGCCGCCGTAGACGTACGGCAGCCCGAGCTTCGTCTGCGCCCACGCGACGGCCGCGGCCCCCGCGGCGGCCGAACCACGCGACGAGCCCGTGCCCAGGCCGTAGGGGTCGGACGGTGCGGGTGCCGGCGCCGGAGCCTGTGTGGGCGCGGGGGCCGGTGCCTGCGTGGGCGCCGGGGCGGGCGCCTGCGTCGGGGCGGGTGCCGGTGCGGAGCCCCCCGACCCGCTGTCGCCCGACCCGCCCGACGACGACCCGCCGGACGACGACCCGCCCGAGGC
>JAFAEH010000166.1 GCA_023424135.1 Actinomycetes bacterium
GCGATGTCGCCGAGGATCTCCATCTTCGAGCGGGCCGCCTCGATGCTCGTCACGTCCGCGTCGAGGCCGTCGATCGCGTCCATGATCTCGCCGAACTCCGAGTAGCACAGGTGCGTGTGGATCTGCGTGTCCGGGCGCACACCAGCCGTCGAGAGGCGGAACGAGCGCACCGACCAGTCGAGGTACGCGGCGTGGTCCTTCTCGCGCAGCGGCAGCAGCTCGCGCAGCGCCGGCTCGTCGACCTGGACGACGGCGATCCCCGCGGCCTCGAGGTCGGCGATCTCGTCGCGCAGCGCGAGGGCGACCTGGTTCGCGGTGTCGCCCAGCGGCTGGTCGTCGCGCACGAACGACCACGCGAGGATCGTCACCGGACCCGTGAGCATGCCCTTGACCGGCTTCTCCGTGAGCGACTGCGTGTACGTCGTCCAGCCGACCGTGATGGGCGCGGGGCGGGACACGTCACCCCACAGGATCGACGGCCGCGTGCAGCGCGAGCCGTACGACTGCACCCAGCCGTTCTGCGTGACGGCGAACCCGTCGAGGTTCTCGGCGAAGTACTGGACCATGTCGTTGCGCTCGGGCTCGCCGTGCACGAGCACGTCGAGGCCGATCTGCTCCTGCAGGTCGACGACGCGGCGGATCTCCGCCTTCATCTCGTCCTCGTACTGCTCCGCCGTGAGCTCGCCCTTGCCGAACGCGGCGCGCGCCTTGCGGATCTCCGGGGTCTGCGGGAACGAGCCGATGGTCGTCGTCGGCAGCGCGGGCAGGTCCAGGCGTGCGGCCTGCGCGGACTTGCGCTCGGCGAACGGGCCGCGGCGGAACTGCTCGTCGGTCAGCGCGGCGGCGCGCTCGCGCACCTCGGGCCGCACGACGCCCGGCGCGGTCGCGCGGCTGTTGACCGCGTCCGACGCCTCGAGGAGCTGGGCGTGGATCGCCTCGCGGCCCTCGGTCAGGCCCTCGGCGAGCGTCGCGACCTCGCGCACCTTCTCGTCGGCGAACGCGAGCCACGACACGAGCGTGCGGTCGAGCGCGGGCTCGTCGTCGAGCGTGTGCGGGACGTGGAACAGCGAGGTCGACGTGCCGACCGTGACCGCGGCGGCGCCGAGCGTCTCGAGCTGCTCGAGCACCGCGAGCTTCGCGTCGAGGTCGCCGCGCCAGATGTTGTGGCCGTCGATCACGCCACCGACGAGGGTCTTCGACTCCAGGCCGGGCACGGAGACCGTCGGCGCGTCGCCGCGCACGAGGTCGATCGCGAGACCCTCGACGTCCGTGGCCGCGAGCACGGGCAGCGCGGCGCCCAGGTCGCCGTACGGCGCGGCGACGAGGATCGCGGGGCGCTGCGGGCGCGCGAGCTCGGTCGCGAGCGCGCGGTAGGCGCGGGTCGTGGCCTCGGCGAGGACGTCGGCGCTCGCGCTGACCGAGTCGGAGACCAGCGCGGGCTCGTCGATCTGGACCCAGGTGGCGCCCGCGGCGGCGAGCTCGGTGAGCAGGCGCGCGTAGACGGGGAGCAGGTCGTCGAGGCGGTCGAGCGGGTGGAAGTCCGCGGGCGCGTCCTCGGTCGGCTTCGCGAGCGCGAGGAACGTCACGGGGCCGACGACGACGGGACGTGTGAGCACGCCGTCGGCCAGCGCCTCGGTGAACTCGGCGACCGGACGGTCGGACGCGTACCGGAACGTCGTGCCGGGGCCGATCTCGGGGACGAGGTAGTGGTAGTTCGTGTCGAACCACTTGGTCATCTCGAGCGGCAGGTCGTCGCCGCGACCGCGGGCCACCGTCGAGTAGCCCGCGAGGTCGAGGCGCCCGTCGGCGTCCTGCAGGTCGGCGAAGCGCTCCGGCACCGCACCGACGAGCGCCGCGGCGTCCAGCACGTGGTCGTAGAACGAGAACGCGCTCGGGATCGCGGGGACGTCGGTGGCCAGCCCGAGCTCGGCCAGCCGCGTGCGGGTGCGGCGACGCAGGTCGGCCGCCACGGTCTCGACCTCGTCGGCCGACGTGCGACCGGCCCAGAACGCCTCGAGGGCCTTCTTGAGCTCGCGGCGCGGGCCGATGCGGGGGTAGCCGAGGACGGAGCCGGCGGGGAAGGACGGTGCTGCGGTCATGACTGGTTCCCTCGTGGTGCGGTCGTGGCGGCGACGGCAGGGGTGCCCGCCGGCGCGTGGGGGTCGGTGGGGTCGGCGGCCACGGACGAGCGACGCCCGCCGACCAGGTCGGCGCCGTCGAGCAGGTCGAGCGCGGCCTCGTGGGTGTTGAACGTGTAGACGTGCACGCCCGGAGCACCGCCGTCGAGCACGCCGTTGACGAGGTCGACGCCCGCGCGCGTGCCGCGCCGGTGCCGTTCGGCCGGGTCGTCCGTCGAGCCGAGCAGGTCGAGCAGGTGGCCCGGGACCGGCACGCCCGTCAGCTCCTGGACGCGCAGCAGGCGGGCGGGGTCGGTGGTCGGGATGATGCCCGGCACGATCGGGATGGTCACGCCCGCGGCGCGCGCCTCGGCGACGAGGCCCAGGTAGGCGTCGGCCTCGAAGAACACCTGCGTGATCGCGAAGTCCGCGCCGGCCGCCTGCTTCTCGAGCAGCGCCTGCACGTCCTGCGCGCGCGTGCCCCCGGTCGCGTGGTTGCCGCGCGGGAACGCGGCGACGGCCACCGACAGCGGCCGGACCCGTGCGCGCACGGCCTGCGACGCGCTGCGCACGCACCGGCGCTGCTCGATCTCGCGCAGCAGGTCGACGAGCTCGGCCGCGGTGTGCAGGCCGTCGGGGTGCGGCCGCCAGTCGGGCTGGTCGGCGGGCGGGTCGCCGCGCAGCGCGAGGAACGAGCGCAGGCCCTCGTCGAGGAACTCCTCGACGATCGTCGAGACCTCCGCGCGGGACGTCCCGACGCAGGTCAGGTGGGCGATCGGGGTCAGGGAGGTCTCGCGTAGCAGCCGGCGGACGAGGGCGCGCGTGGTCTCGCGCGTGCGCCCCGACGCGCCGTACGTGACGGACACGAAGTCGGGTTCGACGGTCTCGAGCTCGCGCACCGTGCTCCACAGGCGCGGTGCGGCGTCCGGGTTGCGGGGCGGGAACAGCTCGAACGAGACGGTGGGCCGGTCGAGGGCACCCGCCTGCTGGGCGCGCCGCCGTGCGGTGGGCGCGGGCGCGTCGGCGGGCGTGGTGTCGACCTCGGCCACGAGGCTCATCGGACCCGGCCCGCGGCGTGCGCGGGTCGGCAGCAGGGGTTGCCTACGGCGGTGCGCATGGACATCGTCACTCCATCGTTCCTGGCGGAAGCACCCACACCCTCGCGCGGAGGGGGGTTGCTGCGGCGTCGTCGAGCCAGGTCTCTCGGCCGCTCTGGATGGTCGTGTGCGAGCGTAACCCTCGTGCCCGGATGCCGGACAGCATCGCCCGTCAGATGAGACGGAGGCGTCCGTCGTGCGGGCGCCGCGGTGAGTCGTGGACGGTGCCGGGAGTACCTCTGCGGGAGCCCGTCCCGCGGTTCATGCTCCCGTGCGTCCGTGGTGCGGTGGCCCGGTGTGCGGCGGCCACGCTCCCACGACGCGTGGCGTCAGCGGCGGCGTCGCTGCAGCGTCGGCGCCGACTCGCGCGACGTCCGCTGGTGCGGCAGGCCGAACCACGACGTCTTCGGCGCCATCACCGGGACGGCGAGCAGACCGTCCTGGACGGCCTCGAGCACGCCGGGATCGGCCTCGCCCGCGGTCCACCACGCGTCGTGCGCGGCGCGCACGGCGTCGCGCCGTCCGTCCTGCTCGCCGTGGTCGGTCATGGGGGCACCCTAGTCGGACACGTGCCCTGCTGCCGAGACCTGGACGCTTGTATCACCCCCGCGGGCCATCCGGGTCGGGACGTCCGTCGCCCTCCTGCCCCCGGACGACGACGCATCCCACCAGGTGGTCGTCGACGACGCCGCACGCCTGCATGGCCGCGTACGCGGTGGTCGGTCCGACGAACCGGAAGCCCAGCGAGCGCAGCTCCGCCGCGAGCGCGGCGGACTGCGGCGTGCGGGCCGGCACGTCCGTGAACGTGCGCGGACGGGGCCGTGGCGGTGGCGTGTGCGAGCGGAGCACGTCGTCGAGCGTGCGGCCCGCGTCGTGCAGGGCCAGGACCGCACGCGCGTTCGCGATCGTCGCGTCGATCT